>DXDX01000100.1 GCA_019115265.1 Candidatus Flavonifractor merdigallinarum
TCCGATTTGTCGTTGACGTCATTATACGGTACCAGCCCCCAAAAGGGAATCTCTTTACGGCAGCACAGTTGATTCGAGAACGATCTTCCGAAAAGGGACAAGTGAGTTTTTAGCGCGGTTTGGAACCGGGGAGGATTGCCGGGATAATCTGGATGCAGGCACCGGACAACAAGACAGCGGGCAGAGCACTACGCTCTGCCCGCTGCCATTGTTTTTATGTACTTATTTGTGCCGGCCCTTGTTCCACCAGCGGTTGATGGCGGAGAGAATGCCCTTGAGGGGGGCCAGATTGATGTTGTGGCTCATGCCCACACCGAACCAGTCCCGACCCTCCTCGTCTTGGAGGTGGATGTAGGCCACAGCCTGGGAGTCAGAGCCCTGCTTGATGGCGTGCTCCTTGTAGTCCACAAAGGTGAAGTGGTCCATCTTCTGGCCGTGGATGGCGTTGAAGAAGGCGTCAATGGGGCCGTTGCCGCTGCCCTGGACCTGGAACACCGTCTCCTTGTGGCGCAGGGTACCGGCAAAGGTGACGTGGGAGTGGCCCTCCTCGTCGGTGAACTCGGCAAAAGAGTGGCGGACCAGCTCGTAGGGGGTGGTGGCGTCAATGTACTCCTCTTTGAAGAGTTCATAAATGCGCTCCGGCTTGAGCTCGGTGCCCACCTTGTCGGTCTCCACCTGGACGATGTGGCCGAATTCGGGGTGCATGGCCTTGGGCAGATCAAAGCCGAAGGAGTGCTGCATCACATAGGCTGCGCCGCCCTTGCCCGACTGGGAGTTGATGCGGATGATGGGCTCATACTGACGGCCCACGTCCGCCGGGTCAATGGGCAGATAGGGGATCTCCCAGTAGGGGGAGTGGCTCTCCTCCATATAGCGGGTACCCTTATTGATGGCGTCCTGGTGAGAACCAGAGAAAGCGGTAAAGACCAGCTCGCCGGCGTAGGGCTGCCGCTCGCCCACCTTCATCTTGGTGCAGCGCTCGTACATGTCCCGGATTTTGTTGATGTTGGAGAAGTCCAGCTCGGGGTCCACACCTTGGGTGTACATATTCAGCGCCAGCGTGACCATGTCCACGTTGCCGGTGCGCTCGCCGTTTCCGAAGAGGGTGGCCTCAATGCGCTCCGCCCCGGCCAGCAGGCCCATCTCGGCGGTGGCCACGCCGCAGCCCCGGTCGTTGTGGGGGTGGAGGGAGATGATGGCGCAGTCCCGGCTGGGCAGCTTGGAGATGAAGTACTCAATCTCGTCGGCGAAGTAGTTGGGCATACAGTTCTCCACCGTGGTAGGCAGGTTGAGGATGACCCGATGCTCGGGGGTGGCGTGGAGGTGCTCCAGCACCGCCTGACAGATTTCCACGGCGTAGTCCATCTCGGTGCCCATAAAGGACTCGGGGGAGTACTCATAGCGCAGGTTCATCCCCTGCTCCAGCATGGGCTGGCTCATCTCATAGATGAGGTCCGCCGCGTCGGTGGCAATCTGGGTGATACCCGCCATGTCCATATGGAACACCACCTTGCGCTGGAGGGTGGAGGTGGAGTTGTAGAAGTGGAGGATGACGTTTTTGGCGCCCCGGATGGCCTCAAAGGTCTTTTTGATGAGGTGGGGGCGGGCCTGGACCAGCACCTGGATGGTCACGTCGTCGGGGATGTGCCCCCCCTCGATGAGCTCCCGGCAGATCTCATACTCCGTCTCGCTGGCGGAGGGGAAGCCAATCTCAATCTCCTTCACCCCGATGTCCAGCAGGGTGTGGAAGTACTCCAGCTTTTCCTCCAAATTCATGGGGTCCACCAGAGCCTGGTTGCCGTCCCGCAGGTCCACCGAGCACCACACCGGGGCCTTGGTAATCCGCTTGTCCGGCCAGGTGCGGTTTTTCATGGGGATGGGCTGAAAGGGGATGTACTTCTCATAGGATGCGTTCATAACATAGCTCCTCCTGTCAAATGGGCCAGGGGTGTGAAAAAAGCCCCCGACCGAGTTCGGTCAGGGGCGTAAAACTCTACGCGGTACCACCCTGGTTCCGCCCGCCGTCGCCGCCGGGCGCTCACGGCCTCCAACAAGGCCAAGGCCGGTAACGGGGCCAGCCGTCCCGCCCTGGAGTATGTACTCCTCAGGCGGACCACTCCGGGACCAGTATCCGCGCCGCCGCCGCGCCGGTTCGCACCGACCACCGGTTCTCTGAGCGGGACAGACGCGTTTTTTCCCTTCATCGCCGTTTGATTGGAACCTATTATACCCAGCGGTCTTTCTTTTGTCAAGCCTGGACGGCGGGGGGCTCCCTATGGAGCGGAGAAACTTCAGACAAAAAGCAGGCTATCAGAAAAGGAAAAATCTACGCAGAAAAAAGGGTTCTTAACATAGGAAAAAGCCCTCGGCAGAGTTTTGCCGCCCGCAGGCGGAAAAATAGAATGAAAATTTGTTTTTTCTGAGGACACTGGCTTCCCTCCTCGCGGCATAGCCGCTGCGGCCTACGCTAAAAATGTGCCACTGGCACATTTTCTGAACGCTGCGGCCTCAGAAAAAACACTGCTCAGCCCGCAAGTGTGGCCTTTGGCCCATAGGCCAAAGGATGCGCGCGGCGGGCTGCATCTCCTCGAAAAAATGCTTGCATTTTTGAGAAGCGTGTCGAGTTTCTCGACACGCGAAAGCAGGCCGTGACGTTGGTCACGGCCTGCCGCTTGGGGAAGAGAGGAAACGGCGGCGGCACAGAAGTCCGGGGGAGAACTTCGGCATCCGCTCTGATAAAAAGACCGGCTGAGAATAGGACCGGCTTTTCATCCATGGGGCAGAGGGCCCTCACGCGGGGCCATCTCTGGAAGGCATCTTTATCATACCACGGGGAGCGCGGAAAATCCAATCTTTATTATTGATAATATTGTAGTTTTATTATAGATAAATCATATAAATAATGCGGGCTGTACCAAGACCGCGCACAGCCGATTTCCACTTAAGCCGGATGGTAATGAGAAATAGCTGGACAAG
Source organism: Candidatus Flavonifractor merdigallinarum (assembly GCA_019115265.1). Classification (GTDB taxonomy): domain Bacteria; phylum Bacillota; class Clostridia; order Oscillospirales; family Oscillospiraceae; genus Pseudoflavonifractor_A; species Pseudoflavonifractor_A merdigallinarum. The sequence continues at coordinate 2,977 of DXDX01000100.1, forward strand.
AATGGGGAAAGGTGGTCTCTTAACCATGGCAGAAGCAAATTTAAACGGGTGAGTTTTGTAAAATTGCACAAAAGAGCGTGAAGAATGAGTGGAAATTTATTTGCTTTATACTTAGGATGGTGCTAAAATAAAAGCGCGAAATACTGGGGAGTTTTTTCGCTTCGTCCCATTGCGGGCCCAAGTTTCCCGGACTCTTTTTGAAAGGGAAGAGCATGTTTGAAGGAGTGAAGCAATTTTGAAGAAACTTGACATCACAGAAACCGTACTGCGCGACGCGAACCAGTCCCTGATGGCCACACGGCTGCCCCTCTCCGACTTTGTAGACATCCTGGACACCATGGACCAGGCCGGCTACCACTCGGTGGAGTGCTGGGGCGGAGCCACCTTTGATTCCTGCCTGCGGTATCTGGGGGAGGACCCGTGGGAGCGCCTGCGCACCATCAAGTCCCACCTCAAGCACACCAAGCTGCAGATGCTCCTGCGCGGTCAGAACCTGCTGGGCTACCACCACTACTCGGACGACACGGTGCGCCGCTTTGTCCGGGCCTCGGTGGAAAACGGTATGGACATCATCCGTATTTTTGACGCCCTCAACGACCTGCGCAACATCCGCACCGCCGTGGATGAGTGCCTCAAGGCGGGGGCGGAGGCCCAGGGCACCATCTGCTACACCCTCTCGCCCATCCACAACCTGGAGGCCTATGCGGCTCTGGGTCAGGAAATTCAGGCCATGGGCTGCCAGTCCCTGTGCATCAAGGACATGGCGGGTATTATGAGTCCCCAGGAGTGCTATGATCTCATCACCGCGCTGAAAAAGGGCGGGGTGAAGATTCCCATTTATGTCCATACGCACGCCACCACCGGCCTGGGCTTTATGACCCTCATGAAGGCCGCCGAGGCGGGCGCCGCCGGCATTGACACCGCCACCTCCTGCTTCTCCGGCGGCACCTCTCAGCCCACCACTGAATCCATGGTGTACGCCCTGAGCCAAATGGGCTTTGACTGCGGTGTGAAATACGACATTTTGAAGAAGGTCAACGACTTCTTTGTGCCGGTCCAGAAGAAGTTCTCCGAAAACGGCACCTTCGACCCCTACGTCCTCTCGGTGAAGGCGGACGCCCTGACGTACCAGATTCCCGGCGGCATGCTCTCCAATCTGGTGGCCCAGCTCAAGGCCCAGAACGCCATCAACCGCCTGGACGAGGTGCTGGCCGAGACTCCCAAGGTGCGGGCCGATTTGGGCTATCCGCCCCTAGTCACCCCCATGAGCCAGATGGTGGGCGTGCAGGCCACTGTGAATGTCCTCCTGGGCGAGCGGTACAAGAACATCGGCAAGGAGGTCAAGGCGTACATCCGGGGCGAGTACGGCACCCCGCCGGGCACCATCAACCCCGAACTGGTGAAAAAGGTGCTGGGCGACGAGCCCATGATTACCGGCCGCTACGCCGAGACGCTGGAGCCCGAGTTTGACA
>DXDX01000101.1 GCA_019115265.1 Candidatus Flavonifractor merdigallinarum
AATATCCCGAATACCGGCAAGCATAAGCGTGGAAATTGGATAGTACACCATAGGCTTATCATAGATAGGGAGCAACTGCTTTGAGGTTACCATTGTAAGCGGGTAGAGTCGGGTACCGCTTCCACCGGCCAGAACAATTCCCTTCATGAGGAAGTTTCCTCCTTTCACAAGTAAACAAAATCAGATCATTCCAAATTGCTCCATCCAACCCATGGTGGTGTCGGACAAACTTAGCGTACCCATATGCTCCGCGTTCCAGTCCAGCATCTTCTGGTACAGAGCCGTCACACCCTCCAGGTACACAGGATCCTCCTGGTAGTTCTGCATAATGAGATCGAAGGACTGCTGCCAGGTTTCCGGGTCGGCGGCCACATAGTCGGTATACTGATTCAGCATGGCAAAGGCCTGGGTGTTGTCCCCCTGCTCAAAATAGTATTGGGCCAGATAGAGCGGAATGGTATTGGAATCCACTTCTTGCAGCTTCTCGGCATACTGGGCCGCTTTGAACTGGATCTCCTCCGTGGGAGCCTCCACCTGCATGCTGCTGAGCACATAGGACAGAGCATAGTCCGCCCACTCAAATTGATCCAGCGCGGCAGCCTGCTCCAGGGACTCAAAGCTCCCCTGCCGGTTCACCAGGGACCGGGCGTAGAGGTTGCAGCCCAGCAGCACCATATAGGCCAGCACCAGTGCTGCCAGAGCCCAGGTAATGCCCTTCCGCACCCCTTCCTTTGCAAAGGACAGGGGCATGGTCTGACCGCAGCACAGGGCAATCAGCCCAAACACGCCGAAGGCAAAAGGCAGGTAGGCATAGGAGGAGAACACCACCTCCACTGCAGCATGGCCAGCCATAAACACCAGCGCGCCGCCCAGCGCCGCCGTCAGAGGATTGGACTCCTCCTCCTGCTTCCGGCGGGACTTAAGCACCGCAATCAGGGCGGTAAGCAGGGTTCCCACAAAGAGGACCAGACCCACAACGCCGGTCTCCACCAGAGACTCGATATAGTGGTTATGGGCATACTTGGTCTCATAGTAGAAGGACTGGACACTGACAATGCCATTCTCAAAGGCGCCCATACCGGAGCCGAAGATGGGGCTGCGTCCAAACAACTTCATGCCGTCCTCAAAGAACACCACACGCTGAATGGCGTTCTGGTTGGCCCACAGGCCCTGCATCCGGTTGGCGATGAAGTCGGGCAGCAGGGTGTAGCCCAGGGGGAATTCCACGGCGCCGCCGCTCCCCTCCAGCGCCACCCGCTCCAGGGTAACAGGCGTCTCAGCGGAGAAGTTGGCATACACCACGATGCTGTCCGCCGGAACCTCCACAGCCGCCCCGTCTGCCGGGCCGGAATAGATTACCGTGCTGGTGTGCATCATGGTGTCCTCTTTGTTCTGGCTCTCCAGGGTAACATTGACGGTGCTGTCCGCAGTAACGGACAGGGTGTAGGAGCCCGGCTGGGGATAGGCCGCCCGGCGCAGCGTCTCGCCGCTCTCCAGAGAGGCAGCGCCAGTCAGCTGCATGGCAGTCACCGCAAAGATACCCAGCAGCACCACCACCGCGCCGATGAGGATCAACACCATCTTGGTGCGGCCCTCCAGCAGCTTACCCAGACGCTGGCCTACAAACTGGTCGGCCACACACAGCAAGACCGCGCCGATGATGGTACCTACCAAAGGCACCGGCTGGAAGCCTGTCCACTCCACCAGGGAGGTAGCGGACACCAGGGCGCCCACCGCCGCTACCAGAACCAGAGTCTCCACCATCAGCACCAGAGCCGCGCCCCTGGCTGTTTTCCGCTCCAGCAGCAGGTAGACCAGGAAAGCCACCGCAATCATGCCGCTGGCACCCATGCTGAAGGCCAGGAAGAAGGAAAGAGCATTGATGTAGAGGCACACCAGATGGAACCGGCGGTGACCCTTCTGCTGAGAAGTGCCCGCCAGACCCAGGGCCAGGAACACGCCGATGCCCATACAGCCGGCAAACACGTTGGGGTTGGTGAAAATAGAGGTCATGCGCACCCCCGCTTCCACTCCCCCAAGCTCAGTATAATCCTGGGTAAACAGGCGCAGCAGGCCCAGCACCACTGTGCTCAGCAGGCGGGTGGAGAGCAGGTCGATGCTGGCCAGGCCGGCCACCGCCGCCGCGCCCTCCATAGCCGTGGCAAAGCCCCGACCCAGCTGACCATCCTTGCCCTTGGCAAAGGCCAGCAGCAGAATCACACAGCAGAAAGAGGTCAGCACCACCACAAAAGCCCGCAGGGCAAACTTACCCGAAATGGCATACAGCGTGGAGACGCCATTCATAATCACCCACAGGCTCAGAACCAGGAAGGGCACCGACAGCCGCGCTGTCACCTGCTTGTGCCGGAACACCAGGGCAACCATGCCGCACAGGGCCGCCGCCATGGCAACACCTTTCGCGGTAGAAGCGCTGCCCAGGCACGCCACCAGAAAAAGCAGAAGAATCAGTCCGGCTATGGGGCCGGTCTCTCGGAGGCTCCATCCGGTCAAGGCCAGGGATGGGGCCGATTTTTGTGTCTTACGGGTTGCCATGCTGTTCCTCCCAATCATATAGCTAATTCGCCATAGTCTATCAGATTATTATACCACAGATTTCCAATCCCGTCTATCTTCCTTCTGGGCTGGAGTCACAATTTTTCCTGGTTCACGACCCCCTTGACCAGCGTCATAAACAAAATCTTTAGGTCAAAGAAGAAATTCCAGTTTTCAATATAGTAGATATCGTATCGGATCCGCTCCTCAATAGAGGTGTCTCCCCGCAGGCCGTTGACCTGGGCCCAGCCGGTGATGCCGGGGCGCACCTGGTGCTTCACCATGTAGAGGGGAATCTCCTCCTTGAACTGCTGCACATAATGAGGCACCTCCGGCCGGGGGCCCACCAGGCTCATGTCCCCTTTCAGGACGTTGAAAAACTGGGGCAGCTCGTCAATGGAGAACTTGCGGAGGATAGCGCCGAACTTGGTCTTGCGGGGGTCAGTATCCCGGCTCCAGCCGGTATCCTGGGCGGCGTTGACCCGCATGGAGCGGAATTTATACATCATAAAAGGCTTCTTATTGCGGCCCACCCGCTCCTGCTTAAAGATGATGGGGCCGGGCGAGGACAGCCGCACCCCGATGGCCGCCACCAGCATAATGGGCGAGGTGCAGATAATAAGAGCCAGGGACCCTACGATGTCCAGCGTCCGCTTGGCTGCGGCGTGCATCCAGTTGTCCAGGGGAATGTGGCGGATATTCATCAGAGGAATCCCCTCGATGTTGTCAAACTGTGGATTGGAGGGGATGTATTCCGCGTAAAAGGGGATAACGGACAGCTTGACGCCGTCTTTTTCGCAGGCCTCGATCACTCCCCGGGTAAACTGGAACTCCTCCGGCGGGAGGGCCACCACCACTTCATCCGGGGTCTTGCGCTCCAGCACCTTCTCCAGCGCGTTGACGCTGCCCAGATAGGTGAGGCCGGGGATGGAGTCGTGCTGGGCCAGATAGCCGTCAATCAGATAGCCGTATTCCTTCTGTCGGCGCACTACCTGGACATACCGCACCGCCATATGGCTGTCCCCCACCAGCAGCACATGTTTTTGGTTAAAGCCCTGCTGCCGGAAGTGGCGCAGCAGCAGCCGCAGGCACACCCGCTTGGCGCACATGCCGCAGAAGGACAGGCCGAAGAAGAGGAAGAGCACGCCTCGGGAGAAGTGTACCTCCTTGTAGAGAAACAGCCAGGTCTGAGCCAGAATGAAGTCGATGACGCATCCCCAAAAGACCCGGGTCAGCTCCCAGGTAAGGGGCCGCTTGCGGAGGGACTCGTACAGCCCCATGGTGGCGAAGGTAATCAGAAAGGCCGGAATGAGGACGAGCAGGAACGCCATGTAATCGGACAGGGGCACTGTAATAACGCCGTTATGCAGGATGTAAAACCGGGCGTAAAAGGAAACCGGCATAGACACGAAGAGAATCAGCGCGTCCAACAGAACATTGACGGAATTCAGGGCTCTTTGGTTTTCTTTAATCATGTCAAAGATGCTCCCTCCACTACACAGTCCCCGCGGAGGCGGGCTGACCCAGGGGCATCAGGGTCTCATATTGCGCCATGATGGCGGGCAGTACCCGGTCCAGGGTGTAGGTCTGTACCGCCTGCCGCCCCCGCTGCCCCATCTGCTCTCTCAGCTCCGGGTCCAGAAGCAGGTCCTGAATACGGCCCGCGCAGGCCGCCCAGTCCCCATAGGGGTAGAGCAGCCCGGCGCCCGACCCCTCCAGCAGGTCGGTATGGCCCTTCACCCGGCTGGCCACCACCGGCAGGCCGCAGTACATGGCCTCCATGATGTTGAAGGGCAGGCCCTCGCTGCGGCTGGCCGATACCGCCAGGTCCGCCGCCCCATACCAGGGGGCCATCTGAACCTGGCCGGGGAAGAGCACCCGGTCCTCCAGTCCCAGCTCCTTTGCCAGGGCCATACAATCCTCCCGGAGGGCACCCTGACCGGGGAGGGCCAGCTTCACCCGCTCCGGCAGCCTGGCCAGCGCCCGGATGAGCACCTGCTGGCTTTTCCGGCCGGAGAACTCGGCGGCATACAGCAGCAGAACCTCATCCGCGCCGACGCCCCACTCCGCCCGCAGGGCATCCCGCACCTGGCCGTTCACCGGCGCCAGGCGGCCGGTATCCAGGCCGATACCGGGAACCTCCGCAACCCGCGCGGCCACCCGGTGGGTCGCGGCATACTGGGTGTCCCAGCGGTTCATAGTCATCAGCAGGTCCGTGACGGGAGCCGCCATGCGCTCAGCGCCCTTCAGCAGCAGCCCCTTGGCGGCGGAGTTCTCCTCCCCAAAGAGGTAGCCGTGGACGGTGCAGGCCACCTTGGGCCGGTTTTTCAGCCCCCACACCGCCATCCGGGTAAAGAAAGCGGCCAGTGCTGTGTGGCAGCTCACCAGGTCATACCCCTCCTCCTTCATCAGCCGCCGCAGCTGCCGGCAGGCCGCTCCGTTGCGGAGGGAGAGCATCTCTTTTTCAAAGGGTATGTATACCACCCGGTGGGCCTCCGGAATCTCCATGGGGGTTCCGCCGCAGGCCACCTCCACTGTCCAGCCCAGCTGCCGGAAGGCCGCCAGATAGGGCCGGTGAAAGTGGACAATATGGGAATAAGTTGACGCGGTGAATAGGACTTTGGACATGTTGGACCTCTTTATGTCATCATTGCAGAATTTGTCAGGAATTCTGTCGTTTTTTGATTATACCACACACTTTCTAAAAAAGAAAGCAAACAATCTGCATCCTTTTTCTTACACCTTCTCCCAGCCCCCCCGGCCCGCCAGAGCCAGCATGTTGGAGCAGTAGCGCTGCCACCATGTCAACGTCGTCTGTGACGGGTCGCCCTCCCGGATACGCATGGTCCGGCGAATTTCCTTTGGGATGACCACCCGGCCCAGATCGTCGATACGGCGCACAATACCAGTCGCTTTCATATCCAAACTCCTCCTGCGGTTATGG
>DXDX01000014.1 GCA_019115265.1 Candidatus Flavonifractor merdigallinarum
CTCCAGATTGTGTGCCTCACCACCAAGGACAGCACCTACGCCTCCGCCCAGAGCATTGACGACCTGGCCGGCGGCAAGTGCACCGCCCAGACCGGCACCATCTGGTATGACACCTGCCTGCCCCAGATCCCCGACGCCCAGATTCAGACCGCTGCGGAGACTGCCCCCGCCATGATTATGCAGCTCCAGACCGGCACCGTGGACTTCATCTGCACCGACCTGCCCACCGCCACCGCCGCTGTGGCCAAGGACGACAATCTGGTGGTGCTCAACTTCACCGGCACGGACGGCGACTTCCAGTTTGCCAGTGAAGAGGAGCGCGCCGAGAACGTCAACATCGGCATGTCCGTGGTCAAGGGCAACACCGAGCTGCTGAATGCCATGAATGATGTCCTCTCCACCATGACGGAGGATGACTTCAACGCCATCATGGACCAGGCCATCGCGGTGCAGCCCGAGGTCTAATCCATGGATCGCTTTGTTCAGCTGGGCCAGGATATGGCCCTTCTGTGGGGAGCCTATTGGAAGTCGTATCTGGGCGGCATGGGCAGCACCATTGTGCTGGCCATCGTGGCCACCATCATCGGCTGTGTCATCGGTCTGGCCTGTGGTATTCTGAATACCATCCCCTATACCAGCTATGACCCCCTGCCCAAGCGCTTCCTGCTCAAGCTGGTGCGCATTCTGGTGCGCATCTATGTAGAGGTGTTCCGCGGCACCCCCATGGTGCTCCAGGCCGTGTTCATCTATTACGGCCTGCCCTACTTCTCCAACAACACCATGCGCTTTGACAACATCTGGACCGCCGCCATTCTGATTGTCTCCATCAACACCGGCGCATACATGGCGGAGAGTGTGCGGGGCGGCATCCTGTCCATTGACCCCGGCCAGACGGAGGGCGCCAAGGCCATCGGTATGAATCACGTCCAGACCATGACCAGCGTCATTCTGCCCCAGGCCTTCCGCAACATCCTGCCCCAGATTGGCAATAACTTCATCATCAACATCAAGGATACCTCCGTCATGTTCATCATCGGATTTACCGAGCTCTTTGCCGCCCACCGGTACATCACAGGCGTGAATCTGATGTACTTCCCCTCCGCCGCCATTGAGATGATCGCCTACCTCACCATGACGCTCATCGCCTCCTTCCTGCTGCGGCTGCTGGAGAAAGTGCTGGACGGCGCGGACAGCTACGAGCTGGTGCAGAATGACCAGCTGGTCATGGCCGCGGGGACCTACAATCACCCGTCGAAGGGCACTCCCTTTGACGAGCGCAGCAAGGAACAGCGCGATCGCACCGAGCAGGAGCTCAAATACGGACGGAACAGGGGGGACCGATAAAATGAACGATACCATTTTGGAGATCCGCCACCTGTCCAAGTCCTTCGGGCGCAACCACGTCCTCAAGGACATCGACTTTGCCGTCCGGCCCGGCGATGTGACCAGTATCATCGGCGCCTCCGGCTCCGGCAAGTCCACCCTTCTGCGGTGCATCAATCTGCTGGAGACCCCCAGCAGCGGCGAGATTCTCTTCCACGGCAGCAACATCACCGGCGGCAAGGTGAACGCCAACTCCTACCGCTCCAAGGTGGGCATGGTGTTCCAGTCCTTCAACCTCTTCAACAACATGACCGTGCTGGAAAACTGCATGGTGGGCCAGACCAAGGTGCTGAAGAAGGGGAAGGAAGAGGCCAAGGCCAACGCCATGAAGTACCTGGAGCAGGTGGGCATGGCCCCCTATATCAAGGCCAAGCCCCGGCAGATTTCCGGCGGCCAGAAGCAGCGCGTGGCCATCGCCCGCGCCCTGGCCATGGAGCCGGAGGTGCTCCTCTTTGACGAGCCCACCTCCGCCCTGGACCCGGAGATGGTGGGGGAAGTCCTCTCCGTCATGCGGGATTTGGCCAAGGGCGGCATGACCATGCTGGTGGTCACACACGAGATGGCCTTTGCCCGGGACGTGAGCAACCATGTGGTGTTCATGGCTGACGGGGTCATCTGCGAGGAGGGCGCCCCCAAGGACCTCTTTGAACATCCCCAGCAGGACCGCACCCGGGAGTTCTTGTCCCGGTTTATGGAGCGCTGAGTATGGTGCATCTCTACTGCGGCGACGGCAAGGGCAAAACCACCGCCGCCATGGGGCTGGCCCTCCGCTTTGCCGGACATGACAAGCGGGTGGTGTTGGCCCAGTTTCTCAAGAGCGGCCGGAGCGGTGAGCGGGTGGCGCTGGAGCACCTGTCCACTGTGGAGCTGCTCCCCCTCCCGGAGACGATGAAATTTACCTTTCAGATGACGGAGGAGGAGAAGGCCGCCGAGCGTGTGCGCCAGACGGAGCTGCTCCGCACCGCCTTTCAGAAGGGGGCGTCCGCCCAGCTTCTGGTGCTGGACGAGGTGTGCGCCGCCCTCTCCACCGGTATGGTGCCCCTCTCTGAGGTGCTCGCCGGGCTGGACGGACTGCCGCCGGAGACAGAAGTGGTACTCACCGGCCGGGACCCCGCGCCGGAGCTTTTGGAGCGGGCCCACTATGTCACCGAGATGGTAAAGCGCCGCCACCCCTACGACAGCGGGATTTCCGCCCGCCCATGTGTGGAATTTTAAACGGAAACAGAGACAGGGCCGTTGCAGATGTAAACCATCTGCAACGGCCCTGTTCTTCTTTTCTGGAAAGCGCCCCTGGCGCGGGGAGGTTTCCTCCTCGCCGGTCAGAGCGCCACTGTTAATTTTTCTTCATCGCCCGACGGATCAGCTCCTGCCCCTCCGGGGAGCGAAGGGTGTCCAGCACCATCTGCCGCACCAGTTCCTGCACCGGCTTGCTGGCGAAGAGGGCGTCCAGCATGGGGCCCTGGGGCTCCGGGTGTTTGGGCTGCTTGGGCTTGGGGGCGGGAGTGGGCACAAAGACAGGCTCCTCCTCTGCGTCTCCCACGGCGCTCATCCAGTCGTCCTGCCGGGTGGGGTCGCTGCTCTCTCCCCGCAGATAGAAGAGGGACACCCCGAAATAGGCGGCCAGCTTCTCCTGCTGCTCCTTGGATGGGGTCTGGCGTCCAGTCTCAAACTTTTCAATGGCCCCCTTTGGAAAGCCCAGGGCGGCGGCCAGGGCGGGGCGGCTCAGGTTGGCCTTGGTACGCAGGGCTTCTATGCGCTGTGCCAATGTTACCATACGGATAACCTCCTTGCAAATCCAAACGGGACGGCGGTCCCGCGTTGTAAAAAGAAAAATCCCTCTCCAAAAGGAGAGGGATTTGGAGCAGGTGACGAGGCTCGAACTCGCTACCTCCACCTTGGCAAGGTG
>DXDX01000102.1 GCA_019115265.1 Candidatus Flavonifractor merdigallinarum
CCCAGATGCTTCATGACTTCCTTCTTGGGGAGCATGTCAAAGGTGCCGTCCTCCTGCATCTTCTTGAGCTGGTTGAGACGGTCCACGCGGCCGCGCATGGTCTTGAAGTTGGTGAGCATGCCGCCCAGCCAACGGGCGTTCACATAGTAGCCGCCGCAGCGGGTGGCCTCTTCCTTGATGGCCTCCTGGGCCTGCTTCTTGGTGCCGACGAACAGCAGGGTCTGGCCGTTCTCGCCCAGGGAGCGGACGAAGTTATAGGCCTCCTCCAGCTTCTTCACCGTCTTCTGCAGATCGATGATGTAGATGCCGTTGCGCTCGGTGTAGATGTAGGTGGCCATCTTGGGGTTCCACCGGCGGGTCTGGTGACCGAAGTGGACACCGGCCTCCAGAAGCTGCTTCATAGAAACGACTGCCATAAAAAAAACCTCCTTTTGTTGTTACCTCCACCCGCGTCCTCTTCCCTGCCCACCCTTGCGGGCACCGGACACAGAATCAGCGGATGTGTGTAATCATGCTCTGGTATTATATCGCAGAGTTTTGGAACTTGCAAGTATTATTTTCCCCTTTTCGCTCCTTTATTCCTCGTCTTGTCTTTCTTCTCCAGATTGTATAAAATAAAGGGAAAAGTTTTTGTCATTCCCTGTGTGGACTGCCGGAAGGAGGCACCTATGACCTATGCACAGCGCATGGCGGCCTACGCCGCCGACGCCCAGCGTCTGGCCCACGAGGACCGCACCCCCGCCCTCCAGCGCTCGGTGGAGCTGCTGAAAGAGGCAGACTTCATCCTCATTGGAGGCGCGGCGGGGCTCTCCGCCTGCGGCGGTCTGGACTATCAGTCAGAGAAGGTGCTCCGGCGGGATTTCCCCGCCCTGGCGGCTCTGGGGTACACCACTTTGTGGGAGGCGCTGTGGGACGAGAAGCGCACTTATCTCCAAAAGCAGGGGATGATTGCCGCCGAGGCGCTATGGGCCCGGTACGACTTCCCCGTCATCCAGGCCTACCGGGATCTCCTCTCCCTAGTGAAAGGGAAAAACTATTTTGTGCTCAGCAGCAACATTGACGACCAATTTTACAAGGCGGGCTTTGACCCCCAGCGGGTCTTCTGCCCCCAGAACAGCATCGCGGATTTTCAGTGCTCGGTGCCCTGCTGCCGGGCGCTGTGGGATGGCGAGGCCATTTACCGCAACATCGTTGCCCACATGGACCCGGTCACCTACGCCTGCCGGGAGGAGGATTTACCCCGCTGCCCCCGGTGCGGAGCACCGGCGGTACGCAACATGCGGGGACGGGAGACATTCATTCCCGACAAGGTGATGGCCACCCGCGCCCCCTTTGAGGCGTTCTGGGCCCGAGCCGCCACAGGCAAAACCGTCTTTCTGGAGCTGGGGGTGGGCTTCAACACTCCCGGTCTCATCCGCCACCCCTTTCAGCGCACCGCCTATCTGTGGCCCCAGTCCCACCTCATCCGGGTCAACCGGGACCACCCCTCCGTCCCCGCCAAGCTGGGGGACCGGGGCATCGCTCTGGGGGGCGATTTGGGAGAAAATCTCCGCCGCATGGCCCAGATGGCCTAATCCAGCCGCTCCGGCGGCGGCAGCACCGGCCACCCTCGCTCGTCCAGCCGCAGGCAGAGCCACCGCGTCCCTGACGCCTCCACCACCGCCATAAGGCAGAAGGCGGGAACCATTGGGAAGGGCTTTGCGGGCTGATAGGGGACGGCCAGCAAAGTCTCCTGCCCCACCTTTTTGGCCCACAGGACGGACAAATCCCGCCCGCTCTCCCGCAGTACCCGATCCCCCAGCATTTCCCGGGGGTCGGCGCGGACAAAGCCTGGCGGCCCCTGGGGCTTTTTGGGGGGCGGCGTGTTGCCAAAGGTGAAGGTGCGGCGCACCTTTGCCCCCTCCGGCGGCCACAGACCCTGCCGCTCCAGAGCCGCCCGGCGGAGGGTACGGCGCAGCACCAGCTTTCCCCCCTCCGGCAGGAAAGTCCCCAGCTGGAACTCCGCCCCACCCCGGCCGGTGAGCCACCCTTTATAGAGCCCCAGGCCGTCATCCCCCATCTGGGCACACGCCTGAATCTCCTCCCCTACTTGGCGCAATGCCAGCGTCCCCTGCCCACCCACCAACGGGTACGTCCATTCCATCCACCCACCCCCATATCTCATTCAATGTATGTCCCATTGGGGAAAAATCTTCCCGCCGCCGGGAGAACCTCAGCTTTTCGCCGGAATCTCCCAATCGTCGATTGATTTTCCAGACCGGACCTTTTATAGTAATGAGTAGACTGCTCCGCACATAGGCTGGAGCCGCACGGCTCGGACCCTCTGTCCGGCATATCTTTTTTGAGAGGATTAGGTGGATTAAACTGTGAAACAAACATCTTTTGGACAAACTTTTCTGCACGCTGCTATGCTTCTGGCAGGCAGCGTCATCTTTGCTATCAATATGAACACCTTCATTGCCGCGGGCGATTTGGTGCCGGGGGGCTTTTCCGGCCTTTCCATTCTTATTCAGAGCATTTGTGAGCGCTTTTTCCACATTTCCCTCCCCTTCTCCGTCCTCAACATCACCTTCAATGTCATCCCCGCCGTGGTGGCCTTCCGTCTGGTGGGCAAGCGCTTTACCATTCTTTCCTGTGGAAGCATCTTCCTCTCCTCTATTCTGGTGGATTTGCTGCCCAAGTATGACATTGTAAATGACCCCCTCCTCATCTCCGTCTTTGGCGCCATTTTTGGCGGTATCGGCATTGTGCTGGTGCTCAACAGCGGAGCCAGCAGCGGCGGCACCGATTTTATCGCCATGTCCATCGCCGCCAAATTCAAGAGCAGCAACAGCTTTAACTATGTCCTCTACTTCAGCGCTGCGGTCATTCTCACCTACGGCATTCTCTTCGGCATGGATAAGGCCCTCTACTCCATCATCTATCAGTTCTGCTACACCCAGGTTATCAACGCCCTCTACAAGCGCTACAAGAAAAAGACCCTGTTCATTGTCACCGACGACCCGGAGCAGCTCTCCAAGGCCCTCATTGAGCTGACCAATCACTCTGCCACCTGCTGGTCCGGCGAGGGCGCCTATACCAAAAAGGAGCGCTATGTGGTCTACACCGTCCTCTCGGACGGGGACATCCGCCGCATCAGTCGCTACATCGCCGACCATATGCCCCTTACCTTTGTAAATGTGCTCAACTCCACCGAAGTCATCGGTAACTTCTTCATCCGCCCCCTGAACTAAATTTTACCCGGCCAAGCTGGGAGGTTTTGTCCTCGCCGGACGGGCCGCTTACCCAGCGGGGGCACCGCTTTCTTTGCCAAAGAAAGCGGTGGGAAAGAAAGCGCAGAGGGGGCGCTGCCCCCTCTGCACTCCCCCCAATGCGCATCCCGGCTAAATTTCCTCTGCGGTGGG
>DXDX01000103.1 GCA_019115265.1 Candidatus Flavonifractor merdigallinarum
TGGGCAGACCGGCCAGGGGGGTGAAGCCCATGGAGGTGTCCACGCTCTTGCCGCCGTCCACGGCGGTGACGGAGGAGCCGTTGCCCAGGTGGCAGGTGATGATCTTCAGCTCCTCGGCGGGCTTGCCCAGCATGGCGGCGGCGCGGCCGGCCACATACTTGTGGGAGGTGCCGTGGAAGCCGTAGCGGCGGACCTTGTCCTTTTCGTAGTACTCATAGGGCAGGGCGTAGATGTAGCTCTTGGCGGGCATGGTCTGGTGGAAGGCGGTGTCAAACACGGCCACCATGGGCACGCCGGGCATCACATTCTGGCAGGCCTTGATGCCGGTGAGGTTGGCGGGGTTGTGGAGGGGGGCCAGGGGGATGCACTCCTCAATGGCCTTCATGACCTCGTCGGTGATGAGGACGGACTTGTTAAAGGCCTCGCCGCCGTGGACCACCCGGTGACCCACCGCGTCAATCTCCTTCATGCTGGCAATCACGCCGTGCTCGGGGCTGGTGAGGGCGTCCAGCACGGACTGGATGGCCTCGGCGTGGGTGGGCATGGCAATCTCAAACTCATACTTGGCGTCCTTGGCGGGCACCTTATGGGTCAGACGGCCATCAATGCCGATGCGCTCACACAGACCCTGGGCGAGCACCTCTTCCGTGCTGGGGTCCAGCAGCTGATACTTCAGGGAAGAGCTGCCCGCGTTGATAACAAGAACCTTCATGACACATAACGCTCCTTTAATCTGGTCTCCCCCGCTTGCCGGCGGGGGGTACGGTGTAGTAAACTGGAGAGGCTAGAGACTACTTTTTATTGTATCTTATTCCGCCCGAAAGGACAACCGTATTTTCAACAGGGCGGCGAATTTTTTGAACACTGGGAGGAAACAGCATGGCGGCAGCGGGCATTGTGGCGGAATACAACCCCTTTCATACAGGACACCAGTGGCACATCCTGGAAACCCACCGCCGTCTGGGGGAGGAGACACCCATTGTGTGCGCCATGAGCGGACACTGGGTCCAGCGGGGGGAGTGTGCCGTTACGGACAAGTGGACAAGAGCGGCGTGGGCGGCGGCGGGGGGCGCCGATTTGGTGCTGGAGCTGCCCACCGTGTGGGCCTGCGCTTCGGCGGAGCGCTTTGCCCGGGGCGCGGTGGAGGTGCTGGCCGGTACGGGGGTGGTGGATACCCTCTCCTTTGGCAGCGAGTCGGGGGACTTGTCCGCCCTGCGGGCGGTTTCCGCTGTGCTGGACCGGTCGGAGTACCACATCAAAGTGCGGGAGCTGGCGGGGACGGGGCTCCCCTTCCCGGTGGCCCGGCAGCAGGCGGCGGAGGCGCTGCTGGGGGGTGTCTCTCCGCTGGCGTCTCCCAATGACAATCTGGCGGTGGAATATCTGCGCTCCATTCCCGATAATTGGAATGTGGTGGCAGTGCCCCGCCGGGGCGCGGCCCACGACGGCGGCGCGTCGGGGGGCTTTGCCTCCGCCTCCCACCTGCGGAAGTTTTTGCGGACCGGGCGGGGAGAGGAGGCGGCCCCCTATCTATGTACCCCCTGGGCGGGGGAAGCGGCTGCGTTTCAGCGCTGCGCCCCCATTCTGCTGGACCGGGTGCGCACCCTGGAAGAGAAGGACTGGGCCGCACTCCCCGATGGGGGCGGGGCGGAGGGCCTCCCCGCCCGTCTGGTGCGCTGCGGGCGGGAGGCCGCCTCGGTGGAGGAATTTCTCACGCTGGCCAAGACCAAGCGCTTCCCGCTGGCCCGTCTGCGGCGGCTGCTGGTGTGGGCCTATCTGGGCCTCACACAGGCAGACCGGCCCGAGCATGTCCCCTATCTGCGGGTGCTGGCCTTTAACCGCCGGGGGCGGGCGCTGCTGGGGGAGATGAAGCGCAAGGCCGCTCTGCCCATCCTCACCAAGCCCGCCCACGCCAGAGAGCTGCCGGAAGAGGGGCGACGGCTCTTTGCACTGGAGAGCCGCTGCACCGACCGCTTCGGGTTGTGCCTGTCCCAAATTCCGCCCTGCGGGGTGGAGTGGACACAGAGTCCCCGGTACTGCCCCTGAGCGCTACGCACAGAAGCGGTGGTTGCCGATGATGGTGATGAGGGGGCGGCTCCAAATCCAGCCGCTGGTGGCGGTGGTGGGGTTAAAGTAGTAGATGGCCCCGCCGCTGGGGTCCACGCCGTTGAGGGCGTCCCGGGCGGCCTGGACTGCCGAGTCGGCCACCGGCTCATTAAACTGCCCGTCCACCATACAGGTGAACGCCCCCGGCTGATACACCACCCCGGCGATGGTGGAGGGGAAGGAGGGGTGCTCCACCCGGTTGAGAATCACCGCCCCCACCGCCACCTGGCCGCTGTACGGCTCGCCTCGGGCCTCCGCCGAGATGACCCGGGCCAACAAATCCACCTCTCCTGACGAGTAGGAAGAGCCGCTCCCGCCGTCTGAGGGCATCCCCAGCGCTTTGAGAGTGGCCGGACCCACAATGCCGTCGGCGGTGAGGCCGTTGGTCTTTTGAAAATACTTCACCGCCGCGGTGGTGGCGCTGCCATAAATGCCGTCCACCGCGCCGTCGTAATAGCCCCAGTTTTTCAGTTTGGTCTGGATGGTGCGCACCGCCGGGCCGGAGGAGCCCTGGCGGTAGGTGGCCGCCTGGGCTGCCGTCTGGAAGAGGGTGATGATGAGGATGTTAGCCAAAAATAGGAGCACAAGCCCCAGAATCAGCCGTTTTCGATCCTTACACACGGTATGCTGCCTCCTTGTCCGGCCTGTGGGCCGGTCCTGCGATTTGTGATGTAGTGTACGGAGGGGAAGGAGGGGATATGCGCAGGAGGGCGCCAACAATTTTTTCCTGCCCCGGTATGAGGGCCTTTTTCCAGGGCCATACTGGAGGGGAGGAAAGGAAGTGGATTCCATGGTCAAAGGAATTTCGCGCCGGGTCATTCTGGTCAAATCCCCCGACCCCCGACTCTTTGAAGAGGCTATTTTTATTGTCCGGGAGGAGGCCCTCAGCGACGGGGGCGTCACCGCCGACCAGGTGCTCCAGGAGGCCCAGAAGGTGGCAAAGGGCTATACCCGCCGCACCGCCCCGGTAAGACAGGTGTTGAGCAAAACATCCGGTTTTCTCTGCGCACTGGCGGGGGCTCTGCTGGCCACGGCGGGGTGGGCGGCCTGGATTTGGCTGTAAAGGCTCCAGAATTCTCGCCTCTTGCGGCTTTGGGCGGAAGGTATTATAATAGTCCTCGTGACGCCGCGCCCGCAAAGGCGCGGCCCATGCCCGCCGCACTGGAGGGCATCTTTCCAAGACGAGGTGAGGGGCATGAACCGCGAGGAGGCCCTGGAATTTCTGGACCGGACCGCCCGGGGCATTGCGGAGATGTTCGGATCCTCCTGTGAGACGCTGGTCCACGACATGGGAGACCCCAAGCACCCCATTCTGACCATTTACAACGGCCATGTGTCGGGGCGCTCGGTGGGCTCCACCATAGATATTTTGGGCACGGCCAAGGAGCTGGACGCCACCGCGCGGGTTACCGACTTTGTGAACCTGGCGGCCACCACCCCCAGCGGGCGGCAGATTAAGAGCAGTACCTTCCACCTGATGGGGGAGGGGTACAATCTGGCCCTGGGCATCAACTTTGACTATACCTCTCTGGCCTACGCCAACCGCACTCTGGTGGACTTGATGAACGCCGAGGCCGACCTCCAGAGCGCCATGTGGCAGGGGGGAGACGGCCGCCTTTCGGACATCTTTGACGAGTGTCTGGCCGTTGTGGGTAAGCCGGTGGATGCGCTGAATAAAAAGGATCGGATGAAGATTATTGCCCTGTTGGACCAGAAAAATGCCTTTTCCTTCCGAAAGTCGGTGCCCTTTGTCTCCCGACGGTTACAGGTTTCCCGGTACACGGTGTATAAATACCTGGGAGAGCTGGCGGAAAACGGCGGGGGAGAGCCGGGCGCGGAATCTTAGAGGAGACAGCAAAGGAGCGAGAATGCCATGTATCAGGAGAAAATCAACGCCTATTTTGACGCACCTGAGACCCGGGAGACGCTGGTGAACGCCATCTCCCGCCTGGTGGGAGTGAAGAGTGTGAAGGGAGAGGCCCAGCCCGGCCAGCCCTTCGGCCCCGGTCCCGCCGCCGCTCTGGCGGAGGGCTTGAAGCTGGCCCAGGAGTGGGGCTTTTCCACCGATAATGTGGAAAACTATGTGGGCACCGCCGATTTGAACAGCCAGGAGACCCGCCTGCACATCCTGGGCCACCTGGATGTGGTGGGAGAGGGGACCGGATGGTCCACCGACCCCTATACCTGTGTGGAAAAAGACGGGATGCTCTATGGCCGGGGCGTGTCGGACGACAAGGGTCCGGTGGTGTGCGCCCTTCTGGCTATGAAGGCGGTGAAAGATCTGGGTCTGCCGGTGTCCGCCAATGTGAAGCTGATCATGGGCACCGACGAGGAGAGCGGCTCCAGCGACATCGCCTACTACTACTCCAAGCACCCCTACGCCCCCTATGCCTTTACCCCGGACGCAGATTTCCCCGTTATCAACATCGAAAAGGGCCACTATCACCCCGACTTTGGCCGGAGCTGGGAAGCGGAGAGCGTTCTGCCCCGGGTATGCAGCCTCACCGGCGGATTCCGCACCAATGTGGTGCCTCCTGAGGCCCGGTGCGTGGTGGCGGGACTTACCGCCCAGCAGGTGGAGCGGGACGCCGCCCTGGTGACCAACCAGACCCACACCCCGTTCCTCCTTATTGACGAGGAGGATGGGCTCCACATCCAATGCGCAGGCAAGAACGCCCACGCCGCCAGTCCGGACGGGGGTATCAACGCCATCTGCGCCCTGCTGACCCTGCTGGCCCGCCTGCCTCTGGCGGAGTGCGAGAGCACCAAGGCCATCCAGTCCCTCCATACCCTCTTCCCCTTCGGAGATACCCGGGGGGCGGCGCTGGGTATCGCCCAGTCCGACGAGGAGAGCGGAGCGCTGACCCTCAACTTCGCCCTGCTCACCTTCACCGACACCGGCTTTACCGCTAAGTTTGATGTGCGCTTCCCCCTGTGCGCCAACGAGGGCAACTGCAAAAACGCCTGTGAGGAGCGCTTTGCCCAGCACGGCATTTCTGTTACCGGCGACGGGGAGATGACCACCGTCCACTGTGTGCCCGCCGATTCTCCGCTGGTGCAGACTCTGCTGCGCTGCTATGAGACCTACACCGGCACCACCAATGCCAAGCCTCTGGCCATTGGCGGGGGTACTTACGTCCACGACATCCCCGGCGGCGTGGCCTGCGGCTGTCAGTTCCCCGGCTTTGACCCCAAGATGCACGCCCCCGACGAGCAGGCCAGCGTGGAGCTGCTGCTCACCTCCTGCAAGATTTTCACCCAGGCCATTGTGGAGCTGTGCCAGTAACACCCTGAGAGGGGGAGCGCGCCGTCTATGGGGTGCGCTCCTCTTTTTTGGCAAAAAGAAGCGGGCCTCTCTTGCCAAGGGGCCCGCGGTTCGATTATAATGCGTACAGAATGCAGAACACCACACCGGCCCGGCGCCGGACAAGGAAAGCGAGGAATGTTGTTTGCAGAGTGAGCGTCTGTCCTTTGATACCATCGACCAGCAGCAGGCCGTCTTTGGCGCCCAGGACGACTTTGCCAAGATGATTGAAAAAGCCCTGGGGGTCCGCATCGGCCTGAAGGACTACGATGTGGACGTGCGGGGAGAGTCCCCGGAGCAGGTGCGCCTGGCCACGGAAGTGCTGCGCTCCCTGCTGCAATTTTACCGCCGGGGAGAGCCCCTCAGCGAGAGCGTGGTGGCCCGCCTTATTGATGAGGCCCAGGAGGGCAGTCTGGAGGAGACTTTCTCCGCTCTGGACAGCATTGTCACCATCACCCAGAAGGGCGCCCCCATCAAGTGCAAAACGCTGGGCCAGAAGAATTACATCAAGGCCCTTCAGGAGAACACCGTCACCCTGTGCATCGGCCCCGCCGGCACCGGCAAGACCTATCTCGCGGTGGCGCAGGCGGCCAAGGAGCTGAAAAACGGCGACATTGAGCGCATTATCATGAGCCGCCCCGCCATTGAGGCCGGCGAGGAGCGCCTGGGCTTTCTGCCCGGCGATTTGGCTCAGAAGGTAGACCCCTATCTGCGCCCCCTGTACGACGCCCTCCACGACATTTTTGGCGCGGAAAAGGCGGAGAAGCTGCGGGAGCGGGGGACCATTGAGATTGCCCCTCTGGCGTATATGCGGGGCCGGACCCTGAACCACGCCCGGGTCATCATTGACGAGAGCCAGAACGCCTCCCTGCCTACGCTGAAAATGGCCCTCACCCGTCTGGGCGAGGGCTCCAAGATGATCCTCACCGGCGATGTGACCCAGATTGACTTACCCCGGTCGGTGGACTCCGGCCTGGAGCGTTGTGCCGAGATTCTGGGCGGCATTGAGGGCATCGCGGTGGTGCGGCTCAACAACCGGGATGTGGTGCGCAACAAGATTGTGCGGGACATTGTCAAGGCATTTGAGAAGGACGAGGCCAAGCGCCAGACCAAACCGTCCAAGCCGGACAAGCCCCGCCCCACCCCGGATTCTCCCCGGCGAAAGCGCTGAGTTCGTTACGCCCGGTCTGTCTCTGGCAGGCCGGGCGCGGTTTCGTTCTGGAGGGGGAATGCCGCCCACCCTACCCGCACCGGACGGAGCAGTCCCGGGGGAACCAGCAGCACCGGCCCCTCCGGGGTGAGATAGAAGCGGGAGGTGCGCAGGGCCTTGCGTAGATGAGAGCGCCAGTGGGGGAGGACTTGCTCCGGCTCGGTCTGCTCCAATGCCTCCATCTGCCCGGCGAGCGCCTTGCGGACAACGGACTTCCACCCCCGTCCATGGGGCAATACCTGGTCCAAAGTGAGGGGAAGGCCGTCCTTCAGGGACCACACGTCAAACATCCGGCGGACGGGGTGGACGCCCTCCCGGATTTCCTCCGCCTCCCAGCAGAGACTCAGCGCGTCGCTCCCCGCGTAGGTGATGCGCCAGGTGAAGGAGGCACTCCAGGGCTGGAAGGGCCGGGCGGCGGCGAGAGACGCCTCCTCCGCGGCGCAGGCCCGCCGGTAGAGGGGGCCGTTCCAGCGCTCCAGCCAGCGCCGTCCCAGGCGCTCATAGTAGCGGTCAATGCGGCGCAGCGGGGCGCCCTCCCCCACCAGATGGGGCCGTGAGAGGGTATAGGACAGGACGGGCCGCCCCTCCTGGGCCAGGGTGCGGGTTTCATGGAGGGGCTGGATGAGCAGCGGCTCGGCGGACATGGCGGGACCTCCTTTTGGGGTTTTAATCCAGCTTATGCCCCGGTGGAACAGGGGGTTCTTTCGGGAAATTTTCACAATTTGTGTTTACTTTCGCAATTCACTTTGGTAAAATAAAAAATAGACCATCAACCAGACTGTACCCCATGTACAGACAATGTCAGCAGAAACGCAGGAGGGAACTGTTTTGACAAAAAATCGAAAGCAAGCCCAGAGCGACCGGCTCTATGAGACCATCCTGTCGCTGCGGGATCTGGACGAGTGCAAGAAATTTTTCTCCGATCTGTGCACGGTGGCGGAGCTGCGCGCCATGGAGCAGCGCTTTGAGGTGGCCCTTCTGCTCAGCGACGGGATGATCTACAACGACATCCTGGAGCGCACCGGGGCCAGCAGCGCCACCATCAGCCGGGTAAACCGCTCCCTCCAGTACGGGGCGGACGGATATCAGACGGTCCTGCCTCGGGTCAAGGAGAAGATGCGGGAAGATGGCGAGCTATGAGTTTTTGGCTGGGAGCTACGATGCGCTGACCACCGATGTGGGCTACGGCCACTGGGCCGACTATCTGGAGCGGCACTTTCAAAAGGCGGCCATCCCCGTCCACACCGTGCTGGATTTGGCCTGCGGCACCGGCAGCCTCACCTGGGAGCTGGCCCGGCGGGGGTATGAGATGATTGGGGTGGACCGCTCCGAGGAGATGCTGGCCGCCGCCCAGGAGAAGGGGATGGAGGAGACAGTGGACATTCCGCCCCTCTTCCTCCACCAGTCCATGGAGAAGCTGGACCTCTATGGCACCATTGACGCCTGTGTCTGCTGTCTGGACAGCGTCAACTATGTGACCCGCCCCGCCCTGCTGGAGCGGGCCTTCCAGCGGGTACACCTTTTCCTGATGCCCAAAGGGCTCTTTGTCTTTGACATCAACACCCCGGAAAAGCTCCAGGGACTGGATGGGCAGGTCTTTCTGGACGAGACAGAGGACGTCTACTGCGTCTGGCGGGCGGAGTACTCCAAGCGGCGGCGGGTCTGCACCTATGCCATGGACCTCTTCCAGCGGACGGAGAGCGGCCTGTGGGAGCGGGGAGAGGAGCTCCACGAGGAGTATGCCTACACCCCTCAGGAGCTGGAGGAGATGCTCCGCCGGGTGGGGTTCACCCACATCCGGCAGTATGGCGAGCGGGTGATGCGCCCGCCCCGCAGCGGGGAAGCGCGTATTTTTTTCACAGCACGAAAGGATTAAGACTATGGCAGATCAAATTGTTCGGGTGCTGGCCAAGGACGCACCCATTAAGGCCAGCGCCATTTCCGCCCGGGATTTGGTGGAGCGGGCTCGGCAGATTCATAAGACCCTGCCAGTGGCCACAGCGGCTTTGGGCCGGGCGCTGCTGGGGTGCTCCATGCTGGGCAACCAGCTCAAAGAGGAGAAGGGGGCCGTTACCCTGCGGATTAACGGCGGCGGTCCCCTGGGCTCCATTACCGCCGTGTCGGACAGTGCGGGCAACGTCCGGGGCTATGTCCAGAACGGGGATGTGGAGCTGATGGAAAAGGTCCCCGGCAAGCTGGATGTGGGCCGGGCGGTAGGCACCGACGGCACTCTGACGGTATTGAAGGATTTGGGCCTCAAGGAGCCCTATGTGGGCCAGGTACAGCTGTTGTCCGGGGAGATTGCCGACGATTTGGCGGCCTATCTGGTGGAGAGTGAGCAGATTCCCTCCGCCTGTGCCCTGGGGGTGCTGGTGGACACCGACCAGAGCGTCCTGTGCGCCGGCGGCTACCTCATTCAGCTGCTGCCGGGGGCGGAGGACGAGATCATCACCCGTCTGGAGCAGCGTGTGGCCGAGGTGGGGCCGGTGACCAAGGCCCTCCAGGAGGGGCTCACCGCCCTGGATTTGGTCAAGCGGGTGCTGTGCGATTTTGAGCTGGAGATTCTGGAGGAGTCCCCGGTGGAGTACCGCTGCTACTGCTCCCGGGAGCGGGTCACCCGCGCCCTCATCAGCATGGGCAAGAAGGATTTGGGGGAGCTGATCGAGGAGCAGGGAAAGGCGGAGCTCACCTGCCAGTTCTGCGACAAGGTGTACCACTACACCCGGGAGGACCTCGAAGAGCTGCTCCAGCAGATGTAAACCGGTGTGTGCCGCCGGGCTGGATACCGGCCCGGCGGCTTGTCTCACAAGCTGTGTGAAAAAACTTGTAAAAATACCTTGACTTTGCCGGGGGACTTTGGTATAATACATTTCGCCGTGTGAGACACGACAGCGCGAGACAAGCGGAACGGTCTGACAAGGGCGCACAGGGGAGCATAGCTCAGCTGGGAGAGCGCATGCCTTACAAGCATGATGTCACAGGTTCGAGCCCTGTTGTTCCCACCATTTATATGGCGCGGTAGTTCAGTTGGTTAGAACGCCGGCCTGTCACGCCGGAGGTCGAGGGTTCAAGTCCCTTCCGCGTCGCCATATGCCTCTGTAGCTCAGTTGGTAGAGCAGGGGACTGAAAATCCCCGTGTCGCTGGTTCGATTCCGGCCGGAGGCACCAAATTCCCGGTGGGATGCCGTGGGCATCTCGCCGGGTCCCCAATGGGGTCTGCGTATGCAGGTGTAGCTCATCTGGTAGAGCGCCACCTTGCCAAGGTGGAGGTAGCGAGTTCGAGCCTCGTCACCTGCTCCAAACAAATGAGAACGGATGGCTTCCGTTCTCCATAAGGCGCCATAGCCAAGCGGTAAGGCAGAGCTCTGCAAAAGCTTTATCCCCAGTTCGATTCTGGGTGGCGCCTCCATAAAAATAACCACACCGTTAGGTGTGGTTATTTTTATGGATACTTGCGTGTGGGGCCCCGTTTTGGGCTTGCATCGAAAGTGTTCCGACAAGGCAAAAAGAAACACCAGCCAATCGGTTGGTGTTTCTCTTTTTGAATTTCGCAGCCCCAAGGCCGCTTTTTCCCCTGTTATGTGTCTTAGGATGGCGGAGAAAGGGAAGCGCTTGACGGCTATTTTGAACCGTGCCATAATAAAACAATATAGGACTGGCAGAGGGGAGTTCCCACCAGCCCAAATTTGGGAAGTGAAACTATGATCGAATGTCTGCTCCGCCGCTTTGTGCGGGATTATGATCACACCGAGGACCCGCAGGTGCGGGAGCGCTACGGAACCTTGTCCGGGATTGTGGGGATTCTGCTCAACCTCCTCCTCTCCGGCAGCAAGTTTTTGGCCGGTACTCTCACTGGGGCCATCTCCATTACCGCCGATGCCTTCAATAACCTCTCGGACGCGGCCTCCTCGGTGGTTACGCTGGTGGGCTTTCGCCTGGCCGGACAGAAGGCGGACAAAGACCACCCCTTTGGGCATGGCCGGATGGAGTATCTGGCGGGCCTTCTCATCTCGGTACTCATTCTGATGGTGGGCTTTGAGCTGGCCAAATCCTCCCTGGAGAAGATTCTCCACCCCGAAGCGGTGGAGTTTTCCCTGGTGTCTGCAATCATCCTGCTGATCTCTGTGGCGGTCAAGCTGTGGATGTGCGCCTTTAACCGGAACCTCTCCCGCCGTATTCACTCAGCGGCTATGGCGGCTACCGCCACCGACTCCCTTTCCGACGCGGTGTCCACTTCTGTGCTCTTTCTGGGCCTGCTGGCGGGGCGGTTTTTCTCTCTCCCGCTGGATGGCTGGCTGGGGCTGGCGGTGGCAGTGTTCATTCTGCGGGCTGGCTGGGGGGCCGCCAAGGACACCATTGATCCCCTCCTGGGCCAGAAGCCCGACCCGGAACTGGTGCATGCCATTGAGGAGACGGTCCTCTCCCACCCCCAGATTGTGGGGATTCATGACCTGGTCATCCACGACTACGGCCCGGGCCGGGCCATGATGTCCTTCCACGCCGAGGTGCCCATGGATTCCAATATCCTGGAGGCCCACGACATCATCGACCATGTGGAGCGGGAGCTCATGGAGAAGTACCACATTCTGACCTCTGTCCACATGGACCCGATTGTCACCAATGACACCCAGGTCACAAAGCGCCGGGCCATGGTGGAGCGTCTGGTGAAGGAGGTACAGCCGGAGTGTACCATCCACGATTTCCGCATGACCGGCGGGCCCCACCACACCAATCTGATTTTTGATGTGGTGGCTCCCCACAACCTGTCCATAAGCGACCAGGAGCTGCGTCAGGCCATCACCCAGCGCATTCAGAAGGAGGACCCCACCTGCTTCGCGGTCATTCAGGTGGACCACCTGTTTGTGGAATAGGCCGTTTTTTTACAGAAAATTCACCCTCCCCGCCGCCGGACAAGGTACAATGGACCAAATCATATCGCCCATAGAAAGGAAGGAATTCCATGGCACGCAAGATACTCATTGTGGAGGACGAGAACAACATCGCGGAGCTGCTCCACCTCTATCTGGAGAAGGAGGGCTTTGAAACCGCGGTAGCCGGAGACGGAGGCAAGGGTGTGGAGCTCTTCCGCTCCTTTCACCCAGATTTGGTGCTGCTGGATATTATGCTCCCGGTGATGGACGGCTGGTCGGTTCTGAAGAAAATCCGGGAGCACGACAAGACCCCTGTCATCATGCTCACCGCCAAGGGGGAGACGGACGACAAGGTGAACGGTCTGGAGATGGGGGCGGACGACTACATCGTCAAACCCTTTGAGATGAAAGAGGTGCTGGCCCGCATCCATGCGGTGCTCCGCCGCTTCGGCGCGGAGGAGGAGGGCTCCACCGAGAAAAAGCTCACCTTTGATAAACTCACCATCAACCTGGACTCCTATGAGCTGCTGGTGGACGGCAAGCGGGTGGATACCCCGCCCAAGGAGCTGGAGCTGTTGTACCATCTGGCCTCCGCCCCCAACCGGGTCTTTACCCGCAATCAGCTCCTGGATGAGGTGTGGGGGTTTGACTACTTTGGCGACTCCCGGACGGTGGATGTCCACATCAAGCGCCTGCGGGAAAAGCTGGAGGGGGTCAGCGACCAGTGGAGCCTCAAAACCGTGTGGGGCGTGGGGTACAAATTTGAGGTTGTGACCAGCGGATGAAGAGCTTTTATCAGCGCCAGTTTATGCTCATGGCCGGTATGGTCCTCCTGTCCTTCGCCCTGCTGGGCTCGGCGTTTATCACCCTGTCCTACCAGTACACCATTCAGGATAAGCGGGACTCCATGGAGCGCAACGCCAAATTTATCTCCGAGTTCACCAGCGCCGTCCAGAGCAGCGGCCTGAGCCTGATGGACTCCTCCTATCAGGCCTATGTGAGCTCCATCTCCCGCATCTCCGACGCCTATGTCATCATCTGCCGCCCCGGCGGACGGGTGCTTCTGGCCTCGGAGGGGACCTTTCAGGAGGGCGTTGCCGCCCCCACCATTCCCCAGTCCATCTGCACCGAGCTGGAGGAAGAGGGGGATTACAGCGGGATGACCACTCTGGGCGGACTCTTCCCGGAGCAGCGCTATGTGGCCGGGCGCACCGTCACTCTCAGCGACTTTTCCGGCCAGACCCATGAGACCAATCTGGTCTTTGTGGCCGCGGATACCTCCAGCATCACCGAGCTGTGGCGGGCGGTGGCTACCATCTACTTCACCACCGCTGTCGTGGTGCTCCTCATCGCCTTTATCAGCAGCTCCCTCACCTCCATGCACCAGACCAAGCCCCTCAAGCAGATTGCCGATGTGGCCCGAAAATTTGGGCACGGGGAGCTGGACGCCCGGGTCACTGGCTGTGAAAACCGGATGGACGAGGTGGGCGAGCTGGCCGAGGCCTTCAACGCCATGGCGGACTCGCTGGCCAAGGCGGAGGCCAAGCGCAGCGAGTTTATCGCCAATGTCTCCCATGAGCTCAAGACCCCCATGACCACCATCGCCGGCTTTGCCGACGGCATTCTGGACGGCACCATCCCACCAGAGCGGGAGCGGGAGTACCTGAAAACCATTTCCACCGAAACCCGGCGGCTCTCCCGCCTGGTGCGGCAGATGCTGGACTTGTCCCGGATGCAGTCCAGCGAGCAGGTCACCGCCCAGGAGCCCTTTGACGCGGTGGAGGTGATGCTGCGGGTACTGGTGAGTCTGGAGCCCAAAATCAACGCCCGGCATTTGGATGTGAATACCCAACTGCCCGACGGCAGCGTGATGGTCTGGGGCGACCCGGACGCCATCACCCAGGTGTGCTACAATCTGCTGGACAACGCCATCAAATTCTCCACCGAGGGGAGCACCATCGGCATTACGGTGGTCACCAAGGCGGGCAAGGCCCGCATTTCGGTGCGCAATACCGGGGAGACCATCCCGCCCGAGGAGCTGCCCCTCCTCTTTGACCGCTTCCACAAGACCGACCGCTCCCGCAGCGAGGACCGGGATGGAGTGGGGCTGGGCCTCTATATTGTCAAGAGCATCCTGGGCAGCCACAAGGAAAATATCACTGTGACCAGCGAGGATGGTGTGACCGAGTTCACCTTTACCCTGACGCTGGCCTGAGGGGAGCGACCCATTACGATGTACAGCTATTACTATCACCGCCCAGAGGACCCGTCCGCCGCCCCCCTGCCCCCGGCGGGACCCCGCTCCTACGCGCCCCCCAAGCGCCGGGGCAGAGCGCGCAGACGCCGCCGCCCCGGAGTGCGCCGGGCGGCGCTGACGCTGTGTGTCTTTTTGGCCCTGATGGCGGGCATCAGCGGGATGACGCTGTGTGCCGGGTGGTTTGAGGAGCAGATGTGGGCGTTTGGATTTGGCGCCCCCGCTTGGGACAACGGCTGGCAGGGGGGCTTTTACACCACCGACTCCGAAAAGCAGCTTGAGCGGGCGGCCACAGGCGACGGCACTACTCTCAACCTTCTGGGCGAGCCGGCGGGCTCCGGTCTCACGTTCCAGGAGATTTATGCCAAAAGCCTGCCCTCCATTGTCAGCATTGAGGGGGAGAGCGGCACCATGACCTCCCAGGGGACCGGCATCATTATGACCTCCAACGGGTATATCATCACCAACCACCATGTCATTGAGGGGGCGGAGACGGTGACGGTTCACCGGTTGGACGGCTCTGCCTCCTATGATGCCCTTCTGGTGGGGAGTGACGCGGCCTCCGACTTGGCGGTGCTGAAGGTGGAGGCCCAGGGGCTGACCGCCGCCGAGTTTGGCGATTCCGCCCTGGTGCAGGTGGGCGATGTGGCGCTGGCCATCGGAAACCCCCTGGGCGAACAGCTCCCCGGCACCATGACCGACGGCATCATTTCCTACATTGACCGCAGCGTCACCGTGGACGGCTATGAGATGCAGCTCATCCAGACCAGCGCCGCCCTCAACTCGGGCAACTCGGGCGGAGCGCTCCTCAACGAGTATGGCCAGGTGGTGGGGGTGACTACCCTGAAAATGAGCTCCAACTGGGACACCATTGAGGCGCTGGGCTTTGCCATCCCCACCGCCACCGTCAAGGAGATTGTGGACGATTTGATTGCACACGGCGCGGTGAGCGGGCGGCCCACCATTGGCATTACCGTGTGCGCGGTGTCCGCCCTTCCTCCCGAGGAGGCCGAGGGCCTGCCCCAGGACGGGCTGTATGTGGTCTCAGTGGAGGAGGGCTCCGACGCCCTGGAGCAGGGGCTGCGCGCCGGGGATGTCATTCTGGAGGCCAACGGGACAGAAGTCTCCACCATTGAGGACCTCAATGACCAAAAGACGGGGCTCTCGGTGGGCGATGCTCTCACGCTTACCGTGTTCCGGGACGGCGAAACTTTCACTGTGGAAATCCATCTGGTGGAGCAGTACCAGCTGGAAGGATAGATTCCATGGTCGTGCCTCAAAAAGCGGCACAGGGCCAATTTTGCTATGCGTTTGCATAGCAAAAAAGGAGCGCCCTCCTGAGGAGAGCGCCCAAAGCATCGATAAGAGAGAATGGAATGGGAACTTATGTGCTGCCATAAGTCCCAAGTGCGGGATCGGACCAATTGGCCGAGCTGCAAGGATAGAGTACCATGATTTCCATGATTTGTCAATCGAAACTTTTGTCGAAAGTAGGCACACTGTTATGCTGATTTACAACGGAACCGTCCACCCGATGGACGGACCAGTGATTCCCCAGGGCTATGTGCGTCTGGAGGGGAAAAAAGTGGCGGAGGTGGGAGAAATGTCTCACTGTCCCACCCCTGGGCCGGATGATTTGGACGCGGCGGGGGGGCACATTGTCCCCGGCTTTGTGGACGCCCACTGTCATCTGGGGATGTTTGGAAACGCAGTGGGATTTGAGGGGGACGACGGCAATGAGGCCACCGACCCCTGCACCCCCCACCTGCGGGCCATTGACGGGGTAAACCCCCAGGACCACTGTTTTGAAGAGGCGCGGCAGGGAGGCGTGACCACCGTCCTCACCGGACCGGGCAGCGCCAATCCCATTGCCGGACAGTTTGCCGCCCTCAAGACCAACGGGCGCTGGGTGGAGGAAGGGCTTTTAAAAGCGCCTGCCGCCATGAAATTTGCCCTGGGGGAGAATCCCAAGTCGGTGTACAACGAGCGGAAGGAGACGCCCACCACCCGTATGGCCACCGCTGCCATCATCCGGGAGAATCTCGCCAAGGCCCAGGAGTATCAGGACAAACTGGCCAAGGCCGACGAGGACCCGGAGAGCGATCCCCCCGATTTGGATGTGCGCCTGGAGGCCCTGGTGCCGGTGGTGCAGCGCACCCTGCCCGCCCACTTCCACGCCCACCGGGCGGATGACATCGCCACAGCGGTGCGCATCTCCAAAGAATTTGGCCTTGACTATGTGATTGTCCACGGCACCGAGGGGCATCTGGTGGCGGACTTGCTGGCCCAGGAGGGGGTGGGGGTCATTACCGGCCCCAATCTGGGGGACCGGAGCAAGCCGGAGCTCATCCATCTGACGCTGGAAAATCCCGCCGTGCTGGCCAAGGCGGGGGTGAAGGTGGCCATCTGTACCGACCACCCCGAGACCCCCATCCAGTATCTCCCCCTGTGTGCCGCTATGGCGGTGCGGGCCGGACTGGACGAGGAGACCGCCCTGGCCGCCATCACCTCTACCGCTGCCGAGCTGGGCGGGGTGTCCCGCCGGGTGGGCTCCCTCACGCCGGGAAAGGACGGCGATGTGGTGGTCACCAGCGGGCACCCGCTGGACTGGCAGAGCCGTGTGACGGCGGTGTTTATGGATGGAACCCGCATAGTGTGAGAAAATTTCATTTAGCTCTGGTAATTTCTCTGGGATGTGATATAATTCTTACAAGGAACCCGTGATACGGGTGCCGGGATGTGGCAGTTTTGCCCATGGAACGAGTATGGCCCTCTTCGGAGGGCGGAAGGAGCTGACATCGATGAAGTTCGTGTTTACCGACAAGAAGGTCAACCTCCCCCATAAGGTCCACGCCTACGCAGAGAAGAAAGTGGGCAAGCTGGACCGCTATTTTAAGGCGGATGCGGAGGCTGCCATTGTCTTTAGTGTTGAAAAGGACCGCAACAATGTGGAGCTGACGGTCCGCTCCGGCGGCACCATCATCCGTGTGGCTGAGAGCACCTCCGATATGTTCGCCACCATCGACGCGGCGGTGGCCTCGGTGGAGCGTCAGCTCCGCAAGAACAAGGCCCGCCTGGAGAAGCGCCTGCGCCAGGACGCCTTTGTCCGCTCGGTGGATGAGGAGGTCTCCACCTTCGCCCCCGAGGCGGAGGAGGACGAGTTCAAGATTGTCCGCACCAAGAAGTTCCCCATCAAGCCCATGACGGTGGAAGAGGCGGTACTCCAGATGAATCTGGTGGACCACACCTTCTTTGCCTTCAAGGATGTGGACCATGACGGGACGTTCTCGGTGGTCTACAAGCGCAACGACGGCGGCTACGGCCTCATTGAGGACGCGGAGTAAAAGAACCCATACGGCCCCCCGGAGTATTCCGGGGGGCCGTTCCTTCTATATGCCATCTTTTGCAGGGTAAAAAGAAGTGTGGAATTGA
>DXDX01000104.1 GCA_019115265.1 Candidatus Flavonifractor merdigallinarum
TCTTCTGGGACAAGTTCAGCGGCATCTACTTCTTCCGCCGCGTGAAGGTGGTCATTGACCACATCACCGGCAATCCCATCACCAGATAGGCCGACTGGGGAGAGCAGGCCCGGCGGGCCACCCAGATGCACCGCAGGATAATAGCGCCCAACAGAAGGAGCAGGAGCACACAGCCGATGAACCCAAATTCCTCCCCGCACACGGCGAAAATTTCGTCGTTGTAGCGGGCGGGGAGGTTGGTAGCGTAGGCGCTCTGGGTGAGGTTGCCGTTCAGGTAGCCCATGCCGGTGAGCTGGCCGCTGCCGATGGCGGTGATGCTCTTGGTCTGCTGCCAGCCGGTGTCCATGGTCTGGTCGTAGACGGTGTTGGGATTGCCGGTGATGTGGTCAATGACCACCTTCACCCGGCGGAAGAAGTAGATGCCGCTGAACTTGTCCCAGAAGAGGACCACCAATGCCACCCCGGCGGCGGCGGCCAGAGCGGCCAGCAGGAACCAGCGCTTTTTCACCCCGGCGGTCCAGGCCACCACCACAAAGATAAAGAGGTAGGTGAGACCCATGCCGAAGTCGCCGGAGGCCACCGCGATGAGGCCGAACATCATCAGCGTGTGCCCCGCGATTTGCGCAATGGAGGGAATGGAGCTCAAATCCTGTTCTTTGCTCTGGATGCGGGCGCATTGCCACGCCAGCAGGAGAATGAAGGTGAGCTTGACAATCTCCGCCGGCTGCAATTCAAAGGGGATGCCCGGAATGGCCAGCCAGCTGCGGTTGCCGGTGTCGTGGTCCACGCCCAGGGGGGTGCGGGTGAGAAGGACAAAGCCGATGTTGAAGGCCAGGAGGAATTTCCAGGACTTTTCGGCGAAGAGTTCCACGTCCACCGAGGACATAACCATATAGGCGATGACGCCCAGCACAATGGCCACCGACTGCACGGGCATAAAGCGGGTGGACTGGGTGTAGCGGCTGGCGCTGTAAATGAGCACCAGACCAAAGAGGCTGGCGGCGATACACAGACTCAGCAGGACCAGGTCGCCCTTGCGGAAGAAGGATTTGAGAGAATCGGATAACCAGGACAGGGGGAGGGCCTCCTTTCAGGAGAGAATCGGTGAAGTTGACACGAAATATCATACCATCTTTTCCGCCCCGCGTAAACTGTTTTGCGCTTTCTTCAAAGATATGTTATAATCAACCCAACTTGAGAAGGAGCGTGAATCCATGGAATATCGGTCGAACTCAGAGGCGGAGACCGAGGCGCTGGGCGCGGCGCTGGCCGAGCGGCTGAACGCCGGAGATGTGGTGGCCTTTTCGGGGGACCTGGGGGCGGGCAAGACCGCCTTTACCCGGGGGCTGGCCCGTGGCCTGGGGGTCACCGAGCGGGTGACCAGCCCCACCTTTACCATCGTCAACGAGTATGAGGGCGGGCGGCTGCCGCTGTTTCACTTTGATTTGTACCGCTTGGGCTCGGCGGAGGAGCTTTTTGACATCGGCTGGGAGGACTACCTCCTCCGGGGCGGCGTCTGCGCGGTGGAGTGGAGCGAAAACGGGGCAGATATGCTGGAACATCCCATCCGGGTGGACATCCGCCGGGGGGAACAGGACCATCAACGAATCATTACCATTACGGAAGGGGAGAGCACATGAAAATTCTGGCCATAGAATCCTCGGCCACCGCCTGTTCGGTGGCGCTGTGTGAGGACGAGCGCCTGCTGGCTCAGTCCTTTCAAAACAACGGCCTCACCCACAGCGTGACGCTGCTGCCCATGCTGGACCAGGTCCTTCGGGGCTGCGGCGTGGAGCTGGAGGAGGTGGACCTCATCGCGGCCGCGGCGGGGCCGGGGTCCTTTACCGGGCTGCGCATCGGGGTGTCCGCCGCCCAGGGGCTGGCCTGGCCGCTCCACAAGCCCTGTGCGGCGGTGTCCACGCTGGAGGCTATGGCCTGGATGCTGGCCCACACGGAGATGGAAATCTGCGCGGCCATGGACGCCCGGCGGCAGCAGGTGTATGCCGCCCGCTTCCAGGGGCGGGGAGACACCCTGGAGCGGCTCAGCCCCGACGGGGCGCTCTCGCTGGAGGAGCTGGCCGGCCAGGTAAAAAAGAGCGGAAAAGCGCAAATACTGGTTGGAGACGGGGCGCAGTTGTGTTATACTACCTTCAGGGAACTGGGGTTGGACGTCCGCATGGCTCCGCCTCACCTGCGGTTCCAGAGCGCCTGGGGCGTGGCCCGCGCCGCATTGGAGCAGGCCCGGGCCGGGACGCTGACCGACGCGGAGGGGCTGGTCCCCCGCTACCACCGGCTCTCCCAGGCCGAGCGGGAGCGTCTGGCCAAAGAGCGCGCCCAGGGCACAGCCGACAATCAAAGTTAAAGGGGAAGATACCATGGACATGGAAAAGGTACACATTCTGGACCATCCGCTGCTGCAGCATAAGCTCTCCATCCTGCGGGATGAGCGGACCGGCTCCAAGGAGTTCCGCGAGGTCGTCTCGGAGATCGCCACCCTCATGTGCTATGAGGCCACCCGGGACCTGCCGATGGAAGAGGTGGAGATCAAGACGCCTCTGGGTGTGGGCAAGTTCAAGAGCCTGGCGGGTAAGAAGCTGGCCATTGTCCCTGTGCTGCGGGCCGGCCTGGGCATGGTGGACGGTATCCTGACCCTCATCCCCTCCGCCAAGGTGGGCCACATCGGCCTGTACCGGGACCCCGACACCCTGGAGCCCGTGGAGTACTACTGCAAGATGCCCAACGACATTGCCGAGCGGGACATCATCATTCTCGACCCCATGCTGGCCACCGGCGGCTCCGCCTCCGCTGCTATCCAGTTCATCAAGAACTACGATGTCAAGCACATCAAGCTCATGAACATCATCGCCGCCCCCGAGGGGATTGAGCGGGTGCACAAGGATCACCCTGATGTGGAGATCTATGTGGCCGCGGTGGATGAGAAGCTCAACGAGCACGGCTACATTGTGCCCGGTCTGGGCGACGCGGGCGACCGTATCTTCGGCACCAAGTAAATCAGAACAGGTAAGAGCCCCGGAACATTTCGTTCCGGGGCTTTTTCTGTCCAAGCGGTGGGATTGGGAACTTCAGCCCGCCCAAGCCGGGATGGTTTTTGTCCTCGCCGGACGGGCACCCTACGCGGGTGGCGCCCGATTTCTTTTCGCAGAAAAGAAACCGGGGAAAGAAAAGGCGGAGAGGGGAACTTCTCGTTCCCCTCTCCACTCCCCTCCAAAAGGGC
>DXDX01000105.1 GCA_019115265.1 Candidatus Flavonifractor merdigallinarum
ACGGCACGGTGGAGAACTCGGTGCTCTTCCACTCGGTCATTGTGGAGGAGGGCGCCAAGGTGAGCTATTCCATTCTCATGCCCGGCACGGTGGTCAAGACCGGCGCCGTGGTGGAGTACACCATTGTGGCGGAGAACACCGTCATCGGACGCAATGCCCGGGTGGGTGCGCCGCCAACGGCAGATAATCAGGAGGACTGGGGCATCGCTGTCATTGCCCAGAATCTGAAGGTGGGCGACAACGCCACCATCTCCCCCAAGGCTATGATCACCAAGAACGTGAAAGGAGGCGAGGAGAAATGATGAACAAACTGCATGGTATCATCTTCGCCTACCGCTCCAACCCCAATCTGCGGGAACTGACCCAGATGCGCAACACCTGCTCGGTGCCCTACGGCGGGCGCTACCGCGTGGTGGACTTCATGCTCTCCAACATGGTCAACGCCGGCATCACCGACGTGGGCCTCATCGCACACGCCAACTATCAGTCCCTGCTGGACCATGTGGGCTCCGGCAAGGACTGGGATTTGAGCCGCAAGCACGGCGGTCTGCGGATTCTCCCCCCCTTCAGCTACGCCGATAAGCGGGGCGACGGCAACTACCGGGGCCGTATGGACGCGCTGGCCGGGGTCTACTCCTACCTCCAGAACATCCGGCAGGAGTATGTGGTGCTGGCCGGCGGCGACCTGGCAGTCAACCTGCCTCTGCGGGACATTTACGCCTCCCACATCGCCAGCGGCGCGGATATCACCGCCGTCTGTACCGCCACTCCCAAGGGCGCTCCCAGAGGGTGCGACTACTTCACCGTGGACAGCAAGGGTTTCGCCTCCGACATCGCCGTCCACCCCAATGAGGCCTCCGGCTGTGAGTCTTTGGAGGTGTACATCCTCACCAAGGAGCTGCTGCTCAACCTGGTGGACTACTGCGCCGCCCACGACATCTCCTCTTTCAGCCAGGGTGTACTGCTCACCATGCGCGACCGGCTGAAAATCCACGTCTACGTCCATGAGGGCTATGCCGCCCGGCTGCAGTCGGTGTCCGGCTACTTTGCCCGCAGCATGGAGCTGCTGGACCCCACCGTCCGCGCCCAGCTCTTTGTGCCCGATCGCCCCATCAAGACCAAGGACCAGTCCAACCCCTCCACCTACTACGGCCCCAACGCCAAATCCACCAACTCCCTGGTGGCCGACGGCTGTATCATCGAGGGCGAGGTGGAAAACTCCATCCTCTTCCGCGG
Organism: Candidatus Flavonifractor merdigallinarum; assembly: GCA_019115265.1. Classification (GTDB taxonomy): domain Bacteria; phylum Bacillota; class Clostridia; order Oscillospirales; family Oscillospiraceae; genus Pseudoflavonifractor_A; species Pseudoflavonifractor_A merdigallinarum. Next base: position 1,237 of record DXDX01000105.1, read on the forward strand.
CGTGCGGGTGGAAAAGGGCGCCCGCGTCTCCAACTGCGTGCTGATGCAGGGCACCGTCATCCAGGCGGAAGCGGTGATGAAGTATGCCATTACCGACAAAAATGTCCGCGTCAACCCCGGCCGGATGCTCATGGGCCACTCCACCTATCCTCTGGCCATTGCCAAGAATGAAATCGTATAATTATTGACAGATTTCCCGGTATCATGCGAGAGACGAAGGCGTTTTTTCAACACTTCGTCTCTCGCATTGATGCAATCTTTCTGCTATAATGAGAGAAGCATCGGCCCTGCACCCGTGAAGCTTGGGTCTTGTGTGTCTATTGGGCGGGGTAAGGGCTTAAGAAAGGAGTCTTTTATGAACATCCTCTTTGCCTCTTCTGAGGTTGCCCCTTTTATTAAGACCGGCGGCCTGGCCGATGTGGCCGGCAGCCTGCCCAAGGCACTGGCAGCCTCTGGCCATGACGTGCGCGTCATCCTCCCCCTCTACGAGGGCATCGGACAGGATTGGCGCAACCAGATGAACTATCTCTTCAACTTCAACGTCAGCTTGGCCTGGCGCACCCCCTACTGCGGCATCTTTGAGCTCAAGCGGGACGGGGTCACCTACTACTTTGTTGACAACGAATATTACTTCAAGCGGGCGGGTCTGTACGGCCACTACGACGACGCCGAGCGCTTCGCCTTCTTCTCCCGCGCCGTGGTGGAGACGCCGGGCTACCTGAACTGGCACCCCGATGTCATCCACGCCAACGACTGGCAGACCGCCCTGGTGTGCATCTATCTGCTGGAGGAGCGCCACCGCATCCCCATGCTCTACGGCACCCAGTCGGTGTATACCATCCATAACATCGAGTATCAGGGCCGCTATGGCAAGGATTTGATGGTGGATCTGTTCGGCTTGAACTCCGGGTACTTCCACGAGCATATGCTGGCGTATCACGGGGACATCAACCTGATGAAGGGCGCCATCTACGCCGCCGACTATGTGACCACCGTCTCCCCCACCTACGCCAACGAATTGCAGTACGCCTTCTACGCCCATGGGCTGGAGGGGGTCATCGCGGACAACCGCCACAAGCTGCGCGGCATCCTCAACGGCATCGACACCGCGCTCTATGACCCCGCCAACGGCAACGGCATCGCCGCCGCCTTCAACCCCGACGACCTGAGCGGCAAGGCCGCCTGCAAGGCCGCTTTGCAGCAGGCGGTGGGCCTGCGGCAGGAGCCCAATGTGCCCATCATCGCCTGCATCTCCCGCCTGGTCAAGCACAAGGGCTTTGACCTGGTCACCTCCGCCATCCACGACATTATGGCTATGGATGTGCAGATGGTGGTGCTGGGCACCGGCGACTGGGGCTATGAGGAGGCCTTCCGGCAGGCTCAGGCCCAGTATCCCGGCCGTTTCTCCGCCAATATCATGTACTCTGCCGCCCTCTCCAACGCCATCTACGCCGGCGCCGACCTCTTCCTCATGCCCAGCGAGGCAGAGCCCTGCGGCCTGAGCCAGATGATCGCCATGCGCTATGGCACCCTCCCTGTGGTCCGGGAGACCGGCGGCCTGAGAGACTCCGTCCGGCCCAACGGCGTGGACGGGGCCACCGGCTTTACCTTCGCCGACATCAACGCCAAGGATATGGTGTGGGTGCTGGGCGAGGCGGTGGGCCTCTATTATGGCAACAAGGACGCCTGGCACTATCTCCAGCACAACGCCATGACTGCCGATTTCTCCTGGAACCGGTCCGCGGAGGACTACCTCCAGATCTACAACTGGATTACCGGTAAGGAGATGCACCCCGGCCGCCCTTTTGAGGAAGGCCCGGCGGAGCCCCAGGCCCCCGTCGAGGCCGCTCCTGTGCCTGAGGAACCCGCTCCCGCAGAGGAGACTGCCCCAGTAGAGGAGACCCCTGTCAAAAAGCGCGTTACACGGAAAAAGGCTGCTCCCAAGGCCGCTCCGGCGGAGGAGAAAGCCCCCGCCGTGGAAGAGCCCGCCCCCGTCGGGGAGAAGGCTACCGCCACGGAAGTCCCCGCCCCTGTGGAGGTGAAGGCCCCCGCTGTGGAAGAGACCGCCCCTGTGGAGGAAAAGGCCCCCGCTGTGGAAGAGACCGCTCCCGTCGAGGAGAAGGCTACCGCCACGGAAGCCCCCGCTCCTGTGGAGGAAACGGCCACCGCCGCGGATGAACCCACTCCCGTAGAGGAGAAGGCCCCCGCCGCGGAGGAGCCCGCTCCCGCGGAGGAGAAAACCCCCGCCAAAAAGGCCAGTGGACGCAAGACGGCGGCAAAGAAGCCGGCGGCCAAAAAGGCCAGTGGGCGCAAAACTCCGACCAAAAAATCCCCGTCTAAAGCCGCTCCCAATGCGGAAAAATAAATAGACCTGCTCACCCTTTCTATCTTCGATCCATTTTTTGTGTTCCGGCCCAGTGACCCTGCGGTTGGCCGGAGCGTCTGGACAATGTACGAGCCCGCGGGCACGGCTCCTCACCTGCCCGTGGGCTCTTGTCCTGTTTGAACCGAATGGAGGTAATTTCCATGCATCAGTATACAAAAAAAGAACTTATGGACCTTATCACTGGCAAGCTGCGCCGCAACTTCGGTCGTGACGTTGACGAGGCCACCAGTTTGCACATGTTTAAAGCCTGCGCCCTGGTGCTGCGGGACATTATGTCCGCCCAGCAGATGAAAACCCAGGACAAGGTGCAGGCCACCCACGCCCGCCAGGTCCACTACCTCTCGCTGGAGTTTCTGATGGGCCGCTCCCTGATGAAAAACGCCTACAATCTGGGGCTGCTGGAGCCGCTGAAGGAGGCCATTGAGGGCCTGGGCTTCTCCGCGCCGGACCTCTTCGAGTCAGAGCCTGACGCCGGTCTGGGCAATGGCGGCCTGGGCCGTCTGGCTGCCTGCTATCTGGACTCTATGACCACGCTGGAGATCCCCGCCACCGGCTACTCCATCTGCTACGAGCTGGGTATTTTCAAGCAGAAGATCGTGGACGGCCAGCAGGTGGAGCTGGCGGACAACTGGCTGGGTCTGGGCGACGCCTGGCTCATCCCCAAGATGGACGAGGTGGAAGAGGTCCGCTTCGGCGGCAAGGTGGAGGACGTGTGGGACAACGAGGGCCACCACTCCATCCAGCACACCGGTTACACCTCCGTTCTGGCCATCCCCAAGGATATGGAGATTGCCGGCTTCCAGACCGAGCACGGCAACACCCTGCGCCTGTGGGACGCCAAGAGCCCCACGCCGGTGGATATGTCCCTCTTCTCCCGGGGCGAGTACCTCAAGGCGGTGGAGCAGCGGGCCATGGCAGAGACCATCTCCAAAATCCTCTACCCCGATGACAACCACTACGAGGGCAAATCCCTCCGCCTGAAGCAGCAATACTTCTTCGTCTCCGCCACCGTGCAGTCCATTGTGCGCAAGCACCGGGCCGAGTACGGCACCCTGCGCAACTTCCACCTCAAGCACGTCATCCAGATCAACGACACCCACCCCACCCTGGTCATCCCCGAGCTCATGCGCATCCTGCTGGACGAGGAGGGCTACGGCTGGGACGAGGCGTGGAACATTGTCACCCACTCGGTGGCCTACACCAACCACACCGTCATGGCCGAGGCGCTGGAGCGCTGGCCCCAGCAGCTGGTCATTGACCTGCTGCCCCGCATCTGGCAGATCATTGTGGAGATCTCCAACCGCTACCAGAACGAGCTGACCACCTACTTCCACGGCGACATGGCCAAGGTGGAGCGGATGGCCATTGTCTGGGGCGGCGATGTGCGCATGGCCAACCTGTGCATCTGCGCCTGCTTCGCGGTCAACGGCGTGTCCGCCCTCCACTCGGAGATTCTGAAAAAAGAGGTGTTCCACGACGCCTACGTCCGCACCCCCGAGAAGTTCAAGAATGTCACCAACGGCATTGACCACCGCCGCTGGCTGGCGGAGTGCAACCCCAAGCTGGACGCCCTCATCCAGGAGTGCACCGGTGGGGACCGCTACCTGCTCTACCCCGACGCCCTGAAGGATTTGGAGAAGTACAAGAACGACGCCTCCGTGCTGGAGCGCCTGGAGGCCATCAAGAAGGAGAACAAGCGCGCCTTTGCCTCATGGGTGGCCCGGGAGAGCGGTGTCGTGCTCAACACCGACGCCATGTTTGACGTACAGGTGAAGCGTCTCCACGAGTACAAGCGGCAGCTGCTCAATGTGCTGCACATCATCTATGAGTACCAGCACCTGAAGGACGACCCCAACTTCCTGATTGCCCCCAAGGTCTACCTCTTCGGCGCCAAGGCCGCCCCCGGCTACTATGTGGCCAAGGAGATCATCCACCTCATCAACTCTCTCGCCGACACTATCAACTCCGATCCGGTGTGCAAGGATAAGCTGCAGGTGGTCTTCTTGGAGAACTACCGGGTGAGTCTGGCCGAAAAGCTGATGCCCGCCAGCGAGCTCTCCGAGCAGATCTCCACCGCCGGCAAGGAGGCCAGCGGCACCGGCAACATGAAATTTATGATGAACGGTGCCATCACCATCGGCACCCTGGACGGGGCCAACGTGGAGATGCACGAGGTGCTGGGCGACGAGAACATCTTCCTCTTCGGCCTGAAGGCCCACGAGGTCACCGAGCTGAAGAACAAGAATTACCGCTCTTACGAGTACTATATGCACAATGCCGACCTGCGCGCCGTGATTGACAACCTCTCCCACGGCTTCAAGGACGGGGTGAGCTATGACAGCCTCACCAAGCGCCTCCTCTTCGGCAACGGCAGCCCCGCCGACGAGTATATGCTCCTGGCGGACTTTGAGAGCTACCGCAACGCCCACAAGCGCGCCGCCGAGCAGTATCTGGACCGCAAGGGCTGGAACCAGATCTCCCTCATCAACGTGGCCCGCTCCGGCATTTTTGCCGCCGACCGCTCCATCCGGGATTACGCCCGCGACATCTGGAAGGTGCCCGTCCGCGATTTGAGCAGCAAGAAGTAAACTAGAACACCACTACTCTCCCCTCTGCTGGGGGCAGTAAGAAAAGAAAAATCCTCTGGGAACATTTCCCAGAGGATTTTTTTATCGGGTGAGGCTGTGGTAAAAGTCCAGCGTATGAAAGCCCCGGTCCAGCTGTGTGGTGAGAAAACCCTCACACACCCGGCCAAACTGCTTCCAGTCCTCCGCTGGCAGGCGGAAGGAGAAGAGCCGCTTGGGGTCCCCATAGACAATATGGCGCATGGCCGCCAGAATGGCCGGGGTGAGGGCCAGCCCCTCTCCCCGCCCCCGGCAGCAGCTCCCACAGCGCAGCAGTCCCTCCCGCCCGTCAAACCGGGGGGCCTGGGGTTCCGGCGCGCCGCACACGGCGCAGGCGGAGAGCAGCGGTTCAAATCCCACCAGGGCCATAAATTTGAGCTCAAAGGCCCCTTTCACCAGCGCCTGGGGCTTATTCAGCTGGTCCAGGGCGTAGAGCGAGTTGAGAATGAGGGAGAGCAGGGCGGGCTCCCCCTGCCCCTCCCCCACTGTGGTCTCCAGCACTTCCGCAAAATAGGAGCCCAGCGCCACCTTCTCCACATCCTTGCGCACATTCCAGAAGAGCTCCAACGGTTCGGCGCTGTTGAGGGAGCAGCGGTCCCGGTAGGAGAAGAGGGTCAGCTCGGAATAGGTCAGCAGCTGGCTCCCCGCCGCCAGGGGGCTGCCCCGCCGCCGGCAGCCCCGGGAGCGCACCGCGATTTTCCCGTAATCGGCGGTAAACAGGGTGAGAATGCGGTCATTCTCCTTATAGTCCACACTGCGCAGGACCAGTCCCCGGGTGTCCAGGAGCATCTCACTCGTCCTTGTTGTGCCGGTCACTTGCAAATCGCACCGACTGTCGCACCAATCCTGACCGCAGCACCATACCGCAACACCATCCTCAAAACATACAAAATCTATACCGGAGCGCACCGCTGCGCTCCCTGTCGCTCCCCTTGCTTACTCCCCTCTCCCTCTTCCCCTCCACACCACCCCATCACCCTCACCCCGGATACTGTATCAACCCCTGATGCGGCCATATCGTTGCGATTTTGCTTGCAAACCCATGGTCTGGCGCACATTATGGGCATAGATGACACGGGTAGGATGTGGCGGGATTGCCGCCTCGGCTGACGCTCCAGCGGCCCGGAACAGGATTTTGCGGGACGGCATTCAGGGCACAAAAAGAGGGCCCCGGATTGCTCCAGGACCCTTAAAAATACTATGTGACGGCGCGTGTCTGCCGTGCCAGGATTGGTGCGACAGACGGCGCGTTTTTCAATCAATTATCACATAGTAGAGCCCGGAAAAGCCTGATATATGAGTATATTCAGACTATACCACATGACGGGCAAAATCGCAATATGCCTCGTGCTCGTCGTATATGCGGTTGTTCTGTATCTGGATACCATTGGCACCCACAGGTTCAGCCGCCTGTGGGTTTTACCTTGTCAACTAGCAATTCGCAGGAATGTGTAGTAAAATGTCCATGATTAAACTAATAGCACTGGAAAAGGTGATAATAATGACAAGTAATTGGGTTAATAATCTATTAAAAAAGAATCCTGATTTAACTCTTCCGATTATTGTGAATTCAGGCAAGGAAGTGTTTCAGGAGCTAAATAGAAAATGGGACATATTTCTGTCCCTATTAAGCAGAGAAAAAGAGTTGGAGTCCTGTATTGAGCCTGCCGAATTCAGTATTAAAAAAATCAACGAGGCAAAGGACCTTTATTATTCTGGAAATTTTGGTCAGGCCAGCGAGTGTATGCATGAGATAGTTTGTCA
>DXDX01000106.1 GCA_019115265.1 Candidatus Flavonifractor merdigallinarum
AGGCCGCCCTTTTGGAGGGGAGTGGAGAGGGGAACGAGAAGTTCCCCTCTCCGCCTTTTCTTTCCCCGGTTTCTTTTCCGCGAAAAGAAATCGGGCGCCACCCGCGCAGGGTGCCCGCGCGGCGAGCGCAAAATCTCCAGCTTTTTTGGGGAATTGACAAACCGGGCAAAAGGCCCTATGATAAAGACTGTGCAAGGGAGCTTTCGCTGAGAAGGCTGAGAGGAGGGGTTTGCCCCTCGACCTGACCTGATTTGGGTAATGCCAACGTAGGGATGCACCGCCGCAGAAATCGACCGGCCCGCTTTGGGCGGGTCTTGTTTTGCCGTTTTCAGGCGGGATGTCCCAGACGGGGCGTCCCGCCTTTTCTGTTGCCCCCATTCTGAGAGAAGGGATGAAGAACCATGCAATGTGTATTGACCATCGCCGGCAGCGACTCCAGCGGCGGCGCCGGCATCCAGGCGGACCTCAAGACCATGACCTGTCTGGGGGTGTACGGCATGAGCGCCATCACCGCCCTCACCGCCCAGAACACCACCGGTGTAAAGGATGTGCTGGAGGCCACACCGGAGTTTGTGGCCCAGCAGCTGGACTGTGTGTTTGAGGACATCCCGCCCCAGGCTGTGAAAATCGGTATGGTGTCCTCCGCCCCCATCATCCGCGCCATTGGTGCCAAGCTGCGGCAGTATGGGGCCAAGAATGTGGTGGTGGACCCGGTGATGGTAGCCACCAGCGGCTCCGCCCTCATCCGGGATGACGCCCTGGCCGCTCTGCGGGAGGAGCTCTTCCCCCTGGCCACCGTCCTCACCCCCAACCTGCCCGAGGCCCAGCGCCTGTGCGGCTTTGCTGTGGAGACGGAGGAGGACATGCTCCGGGCCGCTCAGGCGATTGGAGCGACCACCGCCGGCGGGGTGCTGGTAAAAGGCGGCCACCGCTCGGACAGCGCCGACGACCTCTTGTGGTGGAAGGGGGAGGCCCACTGGCTCCGCGCCCCCCGTGTGGACAACCCCAACAACCACGGCTCCGGCTGCACCCTGTCCTCCGCCATCGCCTCCTTCCTGGCGCTGGGAGAGGATTTGCCCAACGCGGTACGGAAGGCCAAAGCCTATATCACCGCCGCCATGGAGGCCCAGCTCAACCTGGGCCACGGCAGCGGACCGCTGAAACACAACTACGCCATCCGCGAAGGAGGAGAGGTACAATGAACGCCAGTATTGCCATTCAGGTCCTGCCCAAGGTGCTGGAGCAGGAGGAAACCCGGAGAATTGTAGATGAAGTAATCGCCTACATCGCCTCCACGGAGCTGCACTATGTGGTGGGGCCTTTTGAAACCACACTGGAGGGGGATTTGGAGCAGCTTCTAGACATTGTGAAGGAGTGCTGCTGTATCTGCACCCGCTCCGGCGCTCCCAGTGTGATGAGCTATGTCAAAATCAGCTACAAGCCCGACGGCGTGTGGACCATTGACGACAAGACGGGCAAGTATCAGAACACTTAAGAGAAGAGAGGTGTCTTTCGTATGAAATCGACCACGCACACCCCCGCCATGACCCGCGCCAACAGCATTTCGGTGCGCAAAATGGTGCTCACCGCCATGCTGGCCGGGCTGGGCTTTGTGCTGTCCACCTTTGTCTACTTCCCCTCTATGGCCCCCTTCCAGCACTTCTGCAACATCATCGGGGCGGTCTTTCTGGGGCCCTGGTACGGCTTTGCCGCGGCGCTGCTCACCGGCCTTCTGCGGATGCTCACCGGGCGTACCATTCAGGCAGTAGTGGGCGCCATCTTTGGGGCGTTCCTGTCCGGCCTTTTGTACCAGACCACCAAAAAGCTCTGGCTGGGCTATCTGGGCGAAGTGGTGGGCACCGGCTTCATCAGCGCCATGGTGGCCTACCCCCTTATGAAGCAGTTTTATGGGCTGGACGCCCAGTCCCCCTTCTTCTATATTCCCGCCTATCTCCCCTCCTCGGCGGTGGGCGGCCTGATGGGCTGTGCCGTCATCCTGCTCCTCAAGCGTTCCGGGGCGCTGGACCGGATGCTGGACCAGCTCAAGCGCTGAGGGCAGCGCCATGGAACGCAATACCTTTGCCGCCTGCCTGCGGGCAGTGCGGGAAAACGCCCCGCTGGTACAGTGCATCACCAACTTTGTCACCGTCAACGACTGTGCCAACATTCTGTTGGCCGTAGGCGGCTCCCCCACCATGGCCCACGATATTCGGGAAGTGGAGGAGTCGGTGGCCGGAGTGCAGGCCCTGGTGTGTAACCTGGGGGCCATTGAGGATGTGGAGGCCATGCGTCTGGCCGGGAAAAAGGCCAATGCGCTGGGTATCCCGGTGATTTTGGACCCGGTGGCCGCCGGGGTGACTACAATCCGTCGAAGCGCCTGCGCCACGCTGCTGGAAGAGGTCCGCTTCACCGTCATCCGGGGCAACGCCTCGGAGATTCGGGCCCTGGCCCTCCACCAGGCTGGGGGCAGCGGGGTGGATGTGGCGGCGGCGGACGCCGTCACCGAGAACACCCTCCCCGCGGCGGTGGCCCTGTGCCAGAGCCTTGCCCAGAGCACCGGGGCGGTGGTAGCCCTCTCGGGGGCGGTGGACATCCTCACCGACGGCGTCCAGACCGTCCTGCTCCGCAACGGCTGCCCCACTATGAGCCGTATCACCGGCAGCGGCTGTATGCTCACCGCCCTGCTGGGGGCCTTCTGCGGGGCCAACGCTTCCCCCCTCCCCGCCGCCGCCGCCGCAGTGGCCGCCATGGACTTGGCGGGAGAGCGGGCGGAGGCCCTCCGCCTCCAGAAGGGCACCGGCAACGCCACCTTCCGCACGGACCTCATTGACGCGGTATTTAACCTCACCGAAGAACAACTGACACAAGGAGTACACTATGAAGTTTACCAGGGATGAAATCCGCAGCGCCATGCTGCTCTACGCCGTCACCGACCGCACTTGGCTGAAGGGCCGCACCCTGCCGGAAGTCACAGAGGAGGTGCTGAAACACGGGGCCACCTTCCTCCAGGTCCGGGAAAAGGGGATGGACCACGCCGCCTTTCTGGCCGAGGCGGAGCGTTTGAAGGAGCAGGCCGGGCGTTACCATGTGCCTTTTGTGGTGAACGACTCCATTGAAGTGGCCCTGGAGTGCGACGCCGACGGCGTCCATGTGGGCCAGAGCGACATTGTAGGCAAGGATGTGCGCGCCCTCATCGGCTCCGACAAAATTCTGGGCATCTCAGCCAACACGGTGGAGACCGCTGTGGCCGCCGAGAAGGCCGGGGCGGACTACATCGGTGTGGGGGCGGTGTTCGGCACCACCACCAAGCAGGACGCCAAGAGCCTCACCCTAGACGCCCTGCGGGCTATCTGTGACGCCGTGACCATCCCAGTGGTGGCCATCGGCGGTATCAGCGCGGACAATCTCCTCCAGCTCCAGGGGAGCGGGGTGGACGGGGTGGCGGTAGTGTCCGCCATCTTCGCTCAGGAGGACCCCGGCGCGGCCACCGAGCACCTGCGGGCCCTGGCGGAGCAACTGGTGGCTTCCCATGGATAAGCGATTCTGCATTTTTGACATGGATGGCACCCTGGTGGACTCCATGCCCTTCTGGAAGGCCCTGGGACGAGACTATCTGAAGGCGCTGGGGCTCCACCCCACGGCGGAACAGCTCGCCCCCATCGGCCCCATGACCATGCTGGAGGCGGCGGAGTATCTGATGGAGCTCTTCCACATCCCCGGCCCGCCGGAGCGGATTATTGAGGAGATGGAGGAGGTCATGGAGCACCACTACCGCACCGATGTCCCCCTCAAACCGGGCGTGAGGGAATATCTGGAGCGCTTAAAGGCCAGCGGGGCCCGTCTGTGCGTGGCCACCGCCACCGCCGAGCCTCTGTCCCACGCCTGCCTCACCCGGCTGGGGGTGGATGGTCTGTTTGAGTTTATTCTCAGCTGTGAGACGCTGGGGGTGGGCAAGAGCCGCCCAGACGTATATCTGGAGGCCGCCCGCCGCCTGGGGGCGGAGCCGGGGGAGATTGCCGTCTTTGAGGATGCCCTCTACGCGGCCCGCACCGCGAAAGAGGCGGGATTTTATACTGTGGCGGTGGCGGAGCCCGCCTATGCCGGGGACTGGGCGGCCCTCTCCGCTCTCGCCCACGAGACCATCACCGATTGGAGGAACGCCCTATGAAGGTCACACAACGCCTCTATGAGGCCGCCCGCCCCGTATGGCGGCAGTGCCACGAGCACCCCTTTGTGAAGGGCATTGGAGATGGCACTCTGGAACAGAAAAAGTTCCAGTGGTTCCTGCTCCAGGACTATCTGTACCTCTTTGACTATGCCAAGGTGTTCGCCTGGGGCGTCATCAAGGCCCACGACCCCGCCCTCATGCGCACCTTCTCCGCCAATGTGGACGCCATTCTGGGGGGCGAGATGAAAACCCACCGGGCCTACATGGGCCGCCTGGGCATCACCGAGGAGGAGGTCTTTCAGGTCAAGCCCGCCCTCTCCAACACCTCCTACACCCACTACATGCTCTCCGTGGCCGCTGCCGGCGGTCCGGCGGAGATCATTGCCGCCATTCTGGCCTGTTCCTGGAGCTATGCTGAGATTGGCGCGGAGCTGGCCAAGGTGCCCGGCGCGGCGGACCACCCCTTCTATAGCGAGTGGATTCGGGGCTATGCCGGGGCGGAGTACCAGGAGACCAATGCCGCCTTGGTGGAGCTGATGGAAACACTGGCGGCGGGGTGCACCGAGGAGGAGTACGCCCGTCTGGAGGAGATTTTTGTGACGTGTAGCCGGTATGAGCTGGGCTTCTGGGAGATGGCATGGACACTGGAACAGTAAGCGCGCTGGAGTTTGAGAACGTCTCCTACCAGTACCCCAGCGAGGATTTTGACATTGTGGACAACCTCTCCTTCCAGGTGGAGCCGGGCTCCTTCCACTGCATCATTGGGGTGAGCGGCTGCGGGAAGAGCACCATTTTCCGCATGACCAACGGCCTTCTAACGCCCAAACACGGCGTGATCCGGGTGGATGGGGCGTCGGTGGCCGGGCGGAAGGGCTACTGCGGCTATATGCCCCAGAAGGATCTCCTCTTCCCTTGGCGTCCGGTGTGGGAGAATGTGGCCCTCCCCCTGGAGGTGAAGGGCGGGTTTTCCAAGCAGGAGCGCCGGGCGCAGGCGGAGGCGGCGCTGGAGGATGTGGGGCTCTCCGGCTGTGGGGACAAGCTGCCCCAGGAGCTCTCCGGCGGCATGCGCCAGCGGGCGGCCTTCGCCCGTACCATGCTCACCGGCAGCAATCTGCTGCTGCTGGACGAGCCCTTTTCCGCCCTGGACTTCCTCACCCGCATCTCTATGCAGGAGTGGCTGCTGTCCCAGTGGCAAAAACACCAAAAGACCATCCTCTTCATCACACATGACGTGGAGGAGGCGCTCTTCCTCTCCCAGAGCGTGCTGGTGGTGGCGTCCACCCCCATTCACACCCTCACCGACATTCCCGTCCCCGCCCCGGTGCCGAGGGACCGCTCCTGCCTCAAGGACCCGGCCATGGTGGAGCTGAAAGAGCAGCTCATTTCCATGCTGAGAAAGCAGGTGGGCGTATGAGACGAGCCTGTAAAGCCAACCTGCCCGCGCTGGTGTTCCTCTTCGCCCTGCTCCTCCTGTGGCAGGCGGGGGCCACCGGCATGAACGCGGCCTATATTCTCCCCTCCCCCACCCAGATTCTGCAAAAGCTGTGGGAGCTGCGGGGGCCCCTCTTCACCGTCCACCTCCCCGCCACGGTGCAGGTGAGCACCATTGGTCTGGCCCTCTCCCTGGTGCTGGGGCTGGCCTTAGCAGTGGCGATGGACGGGAGTGAGACGGTGCGCCGGATGCTCTATCCGGTGGTGGTGGTGTCCCAGACCATCCCCACCACCGCCATTGCCCCCCTCTTTGTGCTGTGGTTCGGCTACGGCATCTGGAGCAAGGTGCTGGTGACAGTGCTCATCACCTTCTTCCCCATTACCATCACGGTGTATGACGGCCTGCGCTCGGCCAAGGTGGAGATGAGCGAGCTGCTGCTCACCTACGGAGCCACCCGGCGGGCTATTTTTGTCAAAATAAAAGTCCCCTGTGCCCTGCCCTACTTCTTTTCCGCCCTGAAAATGGCCATCCCCATGAGCGTCATTGGCGCGGCCATCGGGGAGTGGCTGGGCGCCCAGAGCGGTCTGGGCTACTTCTCCCGCCGGATGATGACCCAGCTGGACGGGGCGGGGGTCTTTGCCCCCATTGTTCTCCTGTCCGTGGTGGCCATGGCCGCGGTGGGAGTTGTCGCCCTGCTGGAGCGGCGCTTTGTCCGCTGGCGGGGGGAATCCTGATTTGAGAAAGGAATATGTTTTATGAAACGCATTGCCGCTTTGGCCCTCACGGGGGCCCTGGTCCTCTCCGGCTGTTCCGGAAACACCGCTTCCCCCTCCCCCTCCGCCACCGCAGACGGCGGCGAGAATTTAAGGGAGATCAGCGTGGTGCTGGACTGGTACCCCAACGCCCTCCACGCCTTCCTCTATGATGCCATCGAGAAGGGCTACTTTGAAGAAGAGGGGCTGAAGGTCAACATTCAATTCCCCTCCAACGCCAATGACGCCATGTCCCTGGTGGCCGCCGGACAGGCGGAGATTGGCCTGTACTATCAGCAAGACGTGATCATTGCCCGGGCCAACCAGAATGTACCGGTGAAGTCCATCGGCGCGGTGGTCCAGGCCCCCCTCAATATTGTCCTCTCCCTGAAGGAGAAGAACATCACCTCTCCCACCGATCTGGTGGGCAAGACGGTGGGCTACGCGGGCACCGAGCTCTCCGAGGCCCTCATTCGCAGCATTATGGCCAATGTGGGGGCGGACAGCTCCGATGTCACCATGATTGATGTAGGCTTTGATTTGATGAGCTCCATGACCACCGGCAATGTGGACGCCACCATTGGGTGCCTGGTGAACCACGAGGTCCCCCAGCTGGAGGAAGAGGGGTTCGAGGTCAACTACTTTGATTTGGACGACTACGGCGTGCCCACCTACTATGAGGGGGTATTCCTGGCCAACGACGAGACCATCGCCCAGGAGCCGGAGATGCTCCAGGGCTTCCTGCGGGCCTGCGCCAAGGGCTTTGACGACATGCAGGCCGACCCCGACGGCGTGCTCCAGATTCTGCTGGACAACCAGAACGAGGAGAACTTCCCCCTCTCCCAGACGGTGGAGCAGAAGAGCATGGCCACCCTGCTGCCCCTGATGGAGACGGCGGACGCCCCCTTCCTCTCCCAGACGGAGGAGTGCTGGCAGAACAATGTGGACTGGCTTCTCAGCGAGGGGCTCATTCAGAGTGCCCCCGCGCTGGAGGATCTGTACGTCACGCTCTACGAGGAGTAATATTCCGCTTTTGGTATACGGAATACAGCCGGTAATGCCGGAACGCAAAACGGGCCGCCAAATTGGCGGCCCGTTTTGCGTTCCAATCCCCTCCCACTTGGAAGTGTGCTCCTACATGCTGGGGAACACAGAGGGGGCGTCATGGCGGCGGATGGCGTAGAGGAACGGCTCCTCCTCGTCATCGCTGCCCACAAAAAAGACAGACTTCTCCTCGTCGTAGCAGAGGAACGTGGGGCGGTCATTCCAGCCGCGCAGCCGCTTGAGCTGGGACTTTTGGATGCCGTAGCGCTCCAGTACCGCATCGTTGGACACCCAGTCGTCCTCTTCCGGGTCAAAGTACTCCTCATACTCCCACCCGCACTTCTCCAGGGCCCGCTCAGCGGTGTCATAGTCGATGCAGCCCAGCACATTGGTGAGAATGGAGAAGAGAAAATCGGAGAGATGCTCCTCTACGATATACCATTTGCTGATGTCCACATCCTGATTGCACCAATACACCGCCGGGTCCGGCTGGGAGAGGTCCTGGATGCGGATGCCGATGAGGGCAATCCCTGCGGCATAGTCAGAGCCGATGATCAGGAAGTTTTCCATCAGCTCCGGCCAGTCCGCCTCACTGCGCTGGGAGAGCTCGTACAGGACGTCTTTCCGCTCCTCTTCCTCCTCTTCCCAAGTCTCCTGCTGGTCCTTAATTTCCTCCTGGAGAAGGCTGTACAGCGTATACGGCTTCATGGGAAATGGCACCATTTGCCCCACCCAGAGGTCGGAGGTGCCAAAGAGCGGCGCATTTGCCGCATAGGCCATAAAGTCTGTATACGCCTGGGGCAGGGGAAGCTGGAGTGTCTCCCGGATTTTGTTCAGAAATTCGGTCCCATTGTCGGACGAAAAGCCCAATGTTTTCAACACGTCTATGGCAGATTGTTGATACAGCATCCACAATTCCTCCTATCGTTCCCGGTCTGCTGGCCGGGAAGGTTGGGTATAGTATAGCACAAATGTGCGAGTATTGTCTACCCGTGGCGGTATCTCGACGAATGACGGGGGTTGTGGTATACTAAGACCAGTTTTGTATCCACAGGAGGAGGACGTTTTATGGGTGGACAGGCAACGGCGCCGATGGGAAAACGGGAGCGATGTGTGGGTCTGCTGGCCCATGTGGACGCGGGGAAAACCACCCTCTCCGAGGCGATGCTCTATGAGAGTGGCACCATCCGCCGTCTGGGGCGGGTGGACCACGGGGACGCCTTCCTGGACACCGAGGCATTGGAGCGGGAGCGGGGCATCACCATTTTCTCCAAACAGGCCCGGCTGTCCCTGCCGGAGTGCAATTTCACCCTGCTGGACACCCCCGGCCATGTGGACTTCTCCAGCGAGATGGAGCGCACCCTCCAGGTGCTGGACTGCGCCATTTTGGTCATCAGCGGCACCGACGGCGTCCAGGCCCACACCCGTACCCTGTGGAAGCTGCTGGAGCGGTACAACGTACCCACCTTCCTTTTTGTGAACAAGATGGACTTGGCGGGGGTGGACCGGGAGGCGGTGCTGGAACAGCTGCGCCAGCGCCTCAGCGGGAACTGTGCCGACTTTACCGATTTGGAAAACCCCGATACACTGGAGGAAATTGCCCTGTGTGACGAGGGGACCATGGAGTGCTACCTGGAGACGGGAACCCTCACCGACGGGGAGCTGGCCGCCCTGGTGGCGGAGCGGAAGGTGTTCCCCTGCTGGTTTGGCTCGGCGCTGAAGCTGGAGGGGGTCGGCGAGTTGCTCCGCGGCCTCGTCCGCTTCGCCCCCCAGCCCGCCTGGCCGGAGACCTTCGGGGCCAAGGTGTATAAAATTGGCCGGGACCCCCAGGGGGGACGGCTCACCTATCTGAAAGTCACCGGCGGCGCTCTCAAGGTGAAAGACACCCTTACCGGCGCCACCGACGGCGAGGAGTGGAGCGAGAAGGTGGACCAGATTCGCCTCTACTCCGGGGCCAAATTCCGCACCGTGGACCGGGTGGAGGGGGGGCAGGTGTGCGCTGTCACCGGCCTGAGCCGCACCTGGCCGGGGGAGGGACTGGGGGTAGAGCCGGACTCCCTGCCCCCCGCTTTGGAGCCGGTGCTCACCTACCGCATGATTCTCCCCCAGGGCTGTGACCCCCACGCCGTCCTGCCCCGTCTGCGCACTTTGGAGGAGGAGGACCCCCAGCTCCACCTGCTGTGGAAGGAGGAACTGGGGGAGCTCCATGTCCAGCTCATGGGAGAGGTGCAGCTGGATGTGCTCCGCTCGGTGCTGGAACAGCGCTTTGGTCTGGCGGTGGAGTTTGACGCGGGGAATATTGTCTACAAGGAGACCATTGCCGCTCCGGTGGAGGGGGTGGGCCACTTCGAGCCCCTGCGCCACTATGCGGAAGTCCACCTGATTCTGGAGCCGGGGGAGCGGGGGAGCGGCCTCACGGTGGCCACCGCGTGCAGCGAGGACCAACTGGACCGCAACTGGCAGCGGCTCATTCTCACCCACCTGCTGGAGCGGGAGCACCCCGGCGTCCTCACCGGGTCCCCCATCACCGATGTGAAAATCACCCTGGCCGCCGGAAAGGCCCACTTGAAGCACACCGAGGGGGGCGACTTCCGTCAGGCCACCTACCGGGCCATCCGGCAGGGGCTCCGAAAGGCGGAGAACATCCTGCTGGAGCCGTGGTATGAGGTGCGCCTAGAGCTGCCCGCCGCCCTGGTGGGGCGGGCCATGACCGATTTGCAGCAGATGGGCGGGACGTGCAATCCCCCGGAGACGGTGGGGGAAGAAGTGGTGCTCACTGGCGCCGCGCCGGTGGCCGCCCTGCGGGGCTACCAGCGGGAGGTGAACGCCTACTCCAAGGGACAGGAGCGGCTCTTCTGCACCCTGCGGGGGTACGAGCCCTGCGGGGACCAGGAGGCGGTAGTGGAAGCGCTGGGCTACGACCCGGATCGGGACACCGCCAACCCCGCCGACTCGGTGTTCTGTGACCACGGGGCCGGCGTGGTGGTGAAGTGGGACCAGGTAGAGGAGCGGATGCACCTGCCCCCCTGTCTCACCCCAGAGCCGCCTGTGGAGGAGGTGTCAGCCGCCGCTCCGCCGGTCCGCTCCAGCCGCCCCGGCCCCTCGCTGGAGCAGGACAAGGAGCTGCTGGCCATCTATGAGCGCACCTATGGCAAGGTGGAGCGCAACACCTTCCGCCCCCAGCCCAAGCCCGTCCGCACCAGCCTGGACGAAAAAACCTACAACATCCAGGCCCAGAACACCGGCCCGGAGTATCTGCTGGTGGACGGATACAACATCATTCACGCCTGGGACGAGCTGAAAGAGCTGGCAAAGACCAGCATGGACGCCGCCCGCAAGGCCCTCATGGACTTGCTGAGCAACTACCAGGGCTTTCGCAAGTGTGAACTGATTCTGGTCTTTGACGCCTACCGGGTGAAGGGCAACCCAGGGAGCGTGGCCAAATACCACGACATCCATGTGGTCTACACCAAGGAGGCGGAGACCGCGGACAACTATATTGAGAAAGTGACCTATGAGATCGGCCGGAAGCACCGGGTGCGGGTGGCCACCTCCGACGGGGTGGAACAGCTCATCATCCTGGGCCATGGGGCGCTGCGGGTGTCCGCCCGGGCCTTCCGGCAGGAGATTGAGGAGGCACAGGGACAGATTGCCTCCCTGATTGCCCAGAATAACCGCACCAGCCGCACCCTGGACCAGCTCCAGTTCCGCCTGCCCAACTTGCAGGCAAAAACAGATTGACAAAATTCAATCTATCCGCTATACTACACATCGATGAAAATAAATGTGTAGTGCCGACTGGTCCGGCGCGGAAGGGAGCGCAGCATGGAAACCGTGGGCGCAGTGTGGGACTTTTTACAGAACCAGGTGCTGGGAATGCAGTGGCTCAATGCCCTCATTGGGAAGGGCGTGGCGGGCGTCGGGCTCACCGGGACAGTGGGGGGAATGGTGCAGTTTTTCCTGTATGACACCGTAAAGATCTTTATTCTCCTGTCGGTGCTGATCTTCGGTATCTCCTATATACAGAGCTATTTTCCGCCGGAGCGCACCCGGAAGCTCCTGGGGGGTGTCCACGGCCTGCGGGCCAACACCGCCGCCGCCCTGCTGGGGACGGTGACCCCCTTCTGTTCCTGCTCCTCCATCCCCATTTTTATGGGCTTTACCAGCGCGGGCCTGCCCATTGGGGTGACCTTCTCCTTCCTCATCTCCTCCCCTATGGTGGATTTGGGCTCTCTGGTGCTGCTGATGAGCATTTTCGGCGCCCGGGTGGCAATCCTCTATGTGCTGCTGGGACTGCTGGTGGCGGTGATTGGGGGGACGGTGCTGGAGAAGCTGGGGATGGAGCGCTATGTGGAGGACTTCATCCGCAACGCGCCCCATTTGGATCTGCCCCAGCAGAGCCTCACCCGCCGGGACCGGGTGAACTACGCCGCCGAGCAGCTGAAATCCACCGTGAAAAAGGTGGCCCCCTACATTTTTGTGGGCGTTGGCATTGGAGCGGTCATCCACAATGTGATTCCCCAGAGCTGGGTGGAGACGGTCCTCGGCCAGAACAACCCCTTTGCCGTCGTGCTGGCGACCCTGGTGGGGGTGCCCATGTACGCCGACATCTTCGGGACCATCCCGGTGGCGGAGAGCCTGCTCTATAAGGGGGCGGGACTGGGGACGGTGCTGTCCTTTATGATGGCGGTGACCACTCTGAGCCTCCCCTCCCTGGTAATGCTGAAAAAAGCGGTGAAGCCCCGGCTGCTGGGCGCCTTTGTGGGCATCTGCATCGTGGGAATCCTGCTGGCGGGGTGCTGCTTCAACCTGATTGCCCCGTGGCTCTCCTGAATCAAGCAATAGAAAAGGCGCGCCGGTGAATCCGGCGCGCCTTCTGTTTACTTTTCCTCGGATTCGCTGTCCTCTTCCGGGAGGACCACCACCCGAATTTCCATCACCCGGCGGTGGTCCACCTTGGTGACGGTGACATCCAGGCCGTCCGCCTGGAAGTGGTCCCCCTCCTCGGGGACCCGGCCCACCTGCTCCATGACCCAGCCGGACACGGTGTTAGCGTCGCACTCGCCCTTGATGGCGAAGAGGTCAAAGAGATCGGTGAGGTCGGCGTTGCAGGAGATGAGGTAGCTGCCGTCCTCCTGCTTCTGGAACTCCTCAATGACTTCGTCGTGTTCATCCCAGATTTCGCCCACCAGCTCTTCCACAATGTCCTCCAGGGTGACCAGACCCTCGGTGCCGCCGTACTCGTCCACCACAATGACCATGTGGGCCTTCTCCTTCTGGAGGACCCGCAGCAAATCGGAAATCTTGGTGTTGCCGGTGGTATAGAGGACGCTGCCGGTAATCGCGGACACGTCGTTCATCCCGTGGTAGCGGGCGGCGTGGAAGTCCTTCTCATGGATGATGCCCACCACGTCGTCAATGTCCCCGTGGTACACCGGCAGACGGGAATAGCCGCTCTCCGCAAAGGTCTTGGAGACTTCCTCCATGGTGGCGGTGTCAGGTACGGCCACAATGTCCACGCGGGGGGTGAGGATTTCGTCCACCTCCAGGTCGTTAAACTCAATGGCCGAGCGGATGAGCTCGCTCTCGTGCTGGTCCAGGCCGCCCTCAGTCTCCGCCTGGTCCACCATGGTGACCAGCTCTTCTTCGGTGATGCCGTCGCTGTCGGCACTGTGGAACACCTTGGACAGCAGGCGCTTCCACATGGAGAAGATAAAGTTGGCGGGGGTGAGAATCAGCATGAAGAAGCGCAGCAGCGGGGCCGAGAACATGGCAAACGCCTCGGGGGACTCCTTGGCCAAGCTCTTGGGGGAGATCTCGCCAAAGACCAGAATCACAATGGTCAGCACCACCGTGGACGCGGCAGGGCCCTTGTCGCTGCCCAGCAGATCCACGAAAAACAGGGTGGCCACGGTGGTTGCGGTGATGTTCACAATGTTATTGCCGATGAGGATGGTGGAGAGGAGCTTGTCGTAGCTCTCCGCCAGCTCCAGGGTGCGGGCGGCCCGGCGGTCGCCGCTGTCCGCCCGGCTCTTCATGCGGATACGGTTGAGGGATGTAAAGGCGGTCTCCGTGGCGGAGAAATAGGCCGACATGGCCACCAGGATTACGATTGCGATTAACATTCCAATACTGTCACTGCCCATAGGGGTCTGATCAACTCCATTTTCTTCAAATTTTGGCGGGGGCGATTTTGGCGCGAAAGGGCAGCCCTAGCCCCCGAAAGGGGTAAGGCTGCCCATTGGATTCGGAAGATTCACTTGACACAAGGGCGGTTCTTCCACAGGGAATCACCAGGTCCTTTCCAAACAAGCTGCGGCTTCGCGCCGGCGATACTGGCAAGAAGTATAGCATACTCCCCGCCAAAATGCAAGACCTCTCCCCCACTCCCCGCTCACTTGGGCACAATTGCTCCTGTATGTCCGCTTCTTTTCTTTTCCATGTGGAAAAAAGGATGTTCAGGGCCTTTCGGCTGTGGTAGAATAGAGGGCAAACATCTCGTACTGGAGGTACCTGTGGACGCATTGACGCAACTGCCCATCCCGCTGCTGGAGTGGTTCCGGGACCACGCCCGGGTGCTGCCCTGGCGCAGCGACCCCACCCCCTACCATGTGTGGCTCTCGGAGATTATGCTCCAGCAGACCCGCGTGGCGGCGGTGATGGACTACTATACCCGTTTTTTGAAGGAACTCCCCACGGTGGCGGATTTGGCCAATGTGGAGGAGGATAAACTGATGAAGCTCTGGCAGGGGCTGGGCTACTACAACCGGGCCCGCAACCTGCAAAAGGCCGCCCGGCAGATTGTGGACGACTTCGGCGGGACGTTTCCCGCCGACTATGAGGCCCTTCGCTCTCTGGCCGGAGTGGGGGACTACACCGCCGGGGCGGTGGCCTCCATCGCCTTTCACATCCCCGTGCCGGCGGTGGATGGGAATGTGCTGCGGGTGGTGACCCGTATCACCGGGGACACCGGGGACATCACCAAGCCCCAGACCAAGGAGCGCATCCGCGCCGCCCTCCAGGCCACTATGCCGGTGGACTGCCCGGGGGATTTCAATCAGGCACTCATGGAGCTGGGGGCCACGGTGTGCCTCCCCAACGGCGCGCCCCTGTGCGAGCAGTGCCCCGCCGCCGCCTTCTGCACCGCCTGTCAGGAGGGGCGCACCGGGGAGCTGCCGGTAAAAGCCCCGAAAAAGCCCCGCCGTGTGGAAAAACGCACCGTCTTTCTCCTCTTCCACGAGGGAAAGGTGGCCCTGCGCCGTCGTCCTGCCAAGGGACTGCTGGCGGGGCTGTGGGAGTACCCCAACGAGCTGGAGGGGGACCTCACCACTCTGGAACAGTGGGGGATTCACCCCGCCCGGATGGAGCACGGCGGCACCGGGAAACATATTTTCAGCCATGTGGAGTGGCATATGACCGCCTTACAGGTGGAGACACAGGACGCACAGCTGCCCCCGGGCTGGGTGTGGGCCGCTCAGGCGGAGCTGGAGCGGGACTACGCCGTGCCCAATGCGTTCCAATCCTTTGCCGGCGCGGTGGAGGAGAAACTGAAGGAGGACAAAACATGGACATGACACAGCTGGTGGAGCGACAAAAGCGCTTCTTTTCCACCGGGGCCACCCGAAATGTGGAAAACCGGAAGAAAGCGCTGAATACCCTCCTTCAGGGATTGGAGCGGCGGGAAGAAGAGCTGCTGGCCGCGCTGAAAGCCGATTTGGGGAAGGGCGCCTTTGAGGGCTATATGAGCGAGGTGGGGATGGTCCGGGCGGAGGCCCGCCACGCTCTGAAGCATGTGGCGAAGTGGAGCCGCCCCAAGCGGGTAAAAGGCCCCCTCTCCCAGTTCCCCTCAAGGGGTGAAATCCTGCGGGAGCCCTACGGCACCGCCCTCATCATCGCGCCGTGGAATTACCCGGTGCAGCTCAATCTGGTGCCCCTCATCTCCGCTCTGGCCGCCGGGTGTACCGCCGTGGTGAAGCCCTCGGCCTACGCCCCCGCCACGTCCCACGCCTTGGCTCAGCTGCTGGGGGAGTGCTTCCCGCCGGAGTATGTGGCGGTGGTAGAGGGGGGCCGGGCGGAGAATACCGCCCTGTTGGAGCAGCCCTTTGACCGCATCTTTTTCACCGGCAGCCCCGCCGTGGGCCGTACTGTTATGGCCGCCGCCGCCAAACACCTGACGCCGGTGACGCTGGAGCTGGGGGGCAAATCCCCAGTGATTCTGCTCTCCGACGCCGATGTGGCTCTGGCGGCCCACCGCCTGGCCTGGGGCAAGTTCCTCAACGCCGGACAGACCTGCGTGGCCCCCGACCATGTGTGGGTCCCCAGCCGCCTGCGGGACGCCTTTGTGGAGGCCATCCAGGGGGAGATTGCCAAGCTCTACGGCCCGGACCCCCTCCACAGCGGGGATTTGGGCTGCATCATCAACGAGAAGCACTTTCAGCGCCTGCTGAAACTGCTCCCCTCCGGGCGGACAGTGTGCGGCGGCACCTGGGAGGAGGAGAGCCGCAAAATTGCCCCCACGGTGCTGGTGGATGTGACGGAAGAGGACCCCGTGATGGGAGAGGAGATTTTTGGGCCCATCCTGCCGGTGCTCACCTATGACAACCTGGACGAGCTGCTGGCCCATCTGGCCCAGAAACCCCACCCGCTGGCCCTGTATGTCTTTACCCGCAGCTCGGAGGGGGCGCAGAAGGTGCTGACCGCCTTCCCCTTTGGCGGCGGGTGCGTCAACGACGCGGTGGTCCACCTGACCTGTCCCGATCTGCCCTTCGGCGGGGTGGGAGAGAGCGGCATGGGCCGCTGTCATGGCCGGTACGGCTTTGACACCTTCACACACGAGAAGGGCATCCTGTGGCGGGGGAAAATGGAAGTCGCCCTGCGCTACCCGCCCCACAAGGGCAAGAGCCTCAGCATGCTGAAAAAATTCATGTAGAGAAAGAGAGCGTTTATGGCAAAGCTGTATTTTCGCTATGGCGTCATGGGCTCCAGCAAGACGGCCAACGCCCTGATGGTGCGCTATAACTACGAGGAGCGGGGGCAGGACGCCCTGCTGGTGAAACCCGAGCTGGACCAGCGGGACGGGGCCCGGTTTGTGGCCTCCCGGGCGGGACTCAGCCACCCGTGCATCTACTTCACCGATTTGATGACCATGAGCCGGGAGGAACTGTCCAATTACGCCTGTATCATTGTGGACGAGGCCCAGTTCCTCACCCGGGAGGAGGTGCGCTATCTCACCGATTTGGTAGATGAGTGGAATATCCCGGTCATCTGCTACGGCCTGCGCACCGATTTCAAGGGGGATTTGTTCCCCGGCTCCCAGGAGCTGCTGTCCTGCGCCGACATCATTGAGGAGGTCAAGACCATCTGCTGGTGCGGCAAGAAGGCCACCTGCAACGCCCGCTTTGATGAAAACGGCGTGGTGCTCAAGGAGGGGGAGCAGGTGGTGCTGGGGGCTAACGACCGCTACATCGGCCTGTGCCGCAAGCACTGGAAAGAGGGCAACCTAGGGCCAAAGTAATTCCCCGGCAGTGCTCTCCAGCATGAGGAGCACCCCCAGCCGGAAGCCCTCTTCAAAGGCGTAGCGGCCATGACCGGCCACCGGGTTGTTTTGCAGCTCTTCCGGCCAGCGCTCCGGGGTTGGATAGCCCACAAAATAGTCGTAGAGCAAGTTAATGTAGGTGGACATAGAGACACCTCCCGAATATGACTTTTTAGTCAATATAAAGTATAATTGACTTATTAGTCAATGTCAAGGAGTTTATATGGTTTTCTGTGAAAGACTGCTCTTACTGCGTACAGAGCGGGGTGTCACCCAAGGGGCTGTGGCTCAGGCGTGCGGCATGACACTGCGGCAATACCACCGCTTTGAGCGGGGAGAACAAAAACCGGGATTTGATAATTTGTTGCGGCTTGCCGACTATTTTGATGTATCCGTGGATTGGCTGATGGGCCGCACACAGCGCCGGGAGGTTTGGAAGTAAGCGCGTTTCCCGGCGCAGAGAGAAAGGAAGGACCGCGATGATTTGCAATCTCTGCCCCCGCAAATGCGGGGCGCTGCGCACCCTGGATAAGGGGGAGGGCGTCTGCCGGATGCCGGAGGGGCCGGTGGTGGCCCGTGCGGCGCTCCACAGGTGGGAGGAGCCCCCCATTTCCGGCACTCGGGGGGCGGGGACGGTCTTTTTCTCCGGCTGTCCGCTGGGCTGTGTCTTTTGCCAGAATGAGTCCATCAGCCATGAGAACGTGGGAAAACCCATCTCGGTGGACCGCCTGCGGGACATCTTTGGGGAGCTAATCGACCAGGGGGCCCACAATATCGACCTTGTGAACCCCACCCACTTTGCCCACGCGGTGCGTGAGGCGCTTCAAACGCCCCTCCCTGTGCCGGTGGTGTGGAACTCCGGCGGGTATGAGCGGGTGGAGACGCTGCGGGCGCTGGAGGGCAAGGTGGACATCTACCTCCCCGACCTCAAATACACCCGCTCCGACACCGCGGAGCGCTGCTCCGCCGCCCCCGATTACCCGGAGATAGCCAAGGAGGCCATTGTGGAGATGTTCCGCCAGGTGGGGCCCTGTGTCTACGACGGCGACGGCCTTTTGAAGCGGGGGGTGGTCATCCGGCACCTCATCCTCCCCGGCAGGCTCAGCGAGGCCAAGGAGGTTATGGACTGGGTAGCGGAGACGTTTCCGCCCGGACAGGTGCTCTTCTCCCTCATGAGCCAGTACACCCCCTGGGGGCGGGCCAAAGAGATGCCGGAGCTGAACCGGCCGCTCCGCGCCTCTGAGCGGCGGAGCGCCGAGGGGTACATGGCCGCCCTGGGGCTGGAGGGCTTTGCCCAGGACGGCAGCAGCGTGGGCAGCGGGTTCATTCCCGCCTTTGACTTCACCGGAGTATGAAAAAAGGGTCCTTGCAGAAGAAAAACCTTCTGCAAGGACCCTTTTGATTCGGTTCTTACACCAGCTGGACGATAGCCATCTCAGCGGCGTCGCCACGGCGGGGCCCGATCTTCACAACGCGGGTGTAGCCGCCGTTGCGCTGGGCGTACTTGGGGCCGATCTCGTCGAAGAGCTTCTTGGCCACGTCCTCCTTGGTCAGGAAGGACAGCGCCTGCCGGTAGGAGGCCAGATTGGCCTTCTTGGACAGGGTGATCATCTTCTCCGCCAGAGGGGCCACTTCCTTGGCGCGGCTCAGGGTGGTCTTAATCTGACCGTTCTCCAGCAGGTAGGTGGTCATGGCGCGGAGCATGGCCATACGCTGATCAGTGGGACGGCCCAGTTTACGATATCCGGACATGTTACGTCAACTCCTATCGGTATTTCGCCTGGCGAAATCCAGTGTAAATTCGTCCTGAGCGGGTTCGTCCGCTCTGAGAGGCGCCGCCCCCCGTGGGGAGCGGCATCGCCTGGGGCGTATCCGGGAGGGGACGTTACATGCCCCCGGACTGCCTCTCCTCTCCGGCCCTGTGGGACCGGGTTTAGTTGTTCTCCTCGCTGGCCAGGGACAGACCCATCATGGCCAGCTTGTTGATGACCTCTTCCAGGGACTTGCGGCCCAGGTTGCGCACCTTCATCATCTCGTCCTCGGTCTTGGAGATGAGGTCCTCCACCGTGTTGATGTTGGCGCGCTTGAGGCAGTTGAAGGACCGGACGGACAGGTCCAGTTCCTCGATGGTCAGCTCCAGCACCTTGTCCCGCTGAGCCTCGCTCTTCTCCACCACCGTGGACTTGGAACCCATGGTCTCCGAGAGGTCGGTGAAGAGGACGAAGTGGTCGCACAGGATGCGGGCGCCCAGGCTGACCGCGTCCCGGGCGGTGATGGTCCCGTTGGTCCACACCTCCAGAGTCAGCTTGTCAAAGTCGGTCTGGTCGCCCACGCGGGTGGGCTCCACGGTGTAGTTGACCTTGTTCACCGGGGTGTAAATGGAGTCCACCGGGATGAGGCCAATGACCATCTGGGCGGGCTTGTTCCGGTCGGCGGGCACATAGCCGCGGCCGTGGGACAGCGTCAGCTCCATATTGAGGCTGGCGTCGGGGCCCAGAGTGGCAATCTTCAGATCGGGGTTGAGGATCTCCACCTCGCCGTCGGCCTTGATGTCACCGGCGGTGACCACGCACTCGCCGCTGGCCTCAATATAGACGGTCTTGACACCCTCACAGTGGAGCTTGGCAATGATGTGCTTGACATTGAGGACGATCTCGGTCACGTCCTCCTTAATGCCGGGGATGGTCGTGAACTCGTGCTGTACACCGGCGATCTTGATAGAAGTCACCGCGGTGCCAGGCAGAGAAGAGAGCAGGATGCGGCGCAGGGAGTTTCCCAGTGTGGTACCGTAGCCGCGCTCCAGCGGCTCCACCACATACTTGCCATAGGAGCCGTCTCCGGGGTTTTCCACACATTCGATGCGCGGCTTTTCGATTTCTACCATGTGTTACCCTCCTTTTCGCAGCGGCGGGCCGGGCAGCCCGCCGCCTGGTATTACAGCTCACCAATAATCGAGGGTACGCTCTCTCTTACTTGGAGTACAGCTCGACGATCAGGTGCTCCTCGATGGGCAGATCGATGTCCGCACGCTCGGGCATCTGCACCACGGTGCCCTTCAGGGAATTCTTCTCACGCTCCAGCCACTTGGGCAGCAGCACAGTGGGGGCGTCCTCGCCGGTCAGGCGCTTGAACTTCACGGAAGAACGGCTGGCCTCCCGGACCTCAATCACGTCGCCGGGCTTGACCAGGTAGGAGGGGATGTCCACCCGGTGGCCGTTGACGGTGAAGTGGCCGTGGCCCACCAGCTGACGGGCCTCACGGCGGGTCATGGCGAAGCCCAGACGATAGGCCACATTGTCCAGGCGGCGCTCCACCAGAACCAGCAGGTTCTCGCCAGTCTTGCCGGGCATCCGGGCGGCCTTCTCGTAGTACATACGGAACTGCTTCTCCATGATGCCGTAGACGAATTTCACCTTCTGCTTCTCAGAGAGCTGCAGGGCGTACTCGCTCTTCTTCTTGCGCATCTGACCGCCGGGGTTGCGGTTGCTCTCCTTCTTGGCATAGCCCATCGCGGCAGGAGAAATGCCCAGCGCACGGCAGCGCTTGGCGATCGGCTGCATATTCTTTGCCATATCAGTTTCCTCCTTCTCTTACACGCGGCGACGCTTGGGCGGACGGCAGCCGTTGTGGGGGATGGGGGTCACGTCCTTGATGAGGGTGACCTCCAGGCCCACGGCCTGCAGAGCGCGGATGGCGGCCTCACGGCCGGCGCCGGGACCCTTCACATAGACCTCGACGGTCTTGAGGCCGTGCTCCATGGCGGCCTTGGCGGCAGTCTCAGCCGCGGTCTGAGCGGCGAAGGGGGTGGATTTCCGGGAACCCCGGAAGCCCAGGCCGCCGGAGGAGGCCCAGGACAGGGCGTTTCCGCCCATATCGGTCACGGTGACCATGGTGTTGTTGAAGGAAGAGCGGATATGCACCTGGCCCTTCTCGATGTTCTTACGCTCGCGGCGCTTGCGCACCACTTTCTTGCCCTTGGCAGTATTCGCAGCCATGTGTTATCCCTCCTTACTTCTTCTTGTTGGCCACAGTACGCTTGGGGCCCTTGCGGGTCCGGGCGTTGTTCTTGGTGTGCTGGCCCCGCACGGGCAGGCCCTTGCGGTGACGCACGCCGCGGTAGCAGCCGATCTCGGTCAGCCGCTTGATATCCATTGCGACATCCCGGCGCAGATCACCCTCCACGGTGTAGTTGTGGGTGATGTGCTCACGGAGAGCGGCCTCGTCGGCCTCGGTCAGATCCTTCACCCGGGTGTCGGGGTTGATGCCGACCTCCTTGAGGATCTTGTTGGCGCTGGTGCGCCCGATTCCATAGATATAAGTCAGACCGATCTCGATCCGCTTATCCTTGGGCAAATCAATGCCGGCAATACGTGCCATATTCTTCAGCGCCTCCT
>DXDX01000107.1 GCA_019115265.1 Candidatus Flavonifractor merdigallinarum
TGAGGAGGGGACCGTCCTCATCCAGCGGGAAATTTTCTCCGACGGGCGCAACAGCTGCCGGGTCAATGGCCGTCTGGTAAACGTCACCCAGCTGCGGGATTTGGGGCGGCAGCTCATCAACATCCATGGCCAGCACGACGGCCAGCAACTGTTGGATGAGAGCTGCCACCTGGGCTATCTGGACAGCTTCGGAGAGCTGGAAGAGCAGCGGGAGGACTATGCCAAATCCTTTGCCGCCCTCCAGAAGGTGCGCCGCCAGATGAACTCCCTGCGCTTGGATGATGCGGAAAAAGCCCGACGGATTGACAGCCTGACCTTTCAGATTGGCGAGCTGGAGCGGGCCGAGTTAAAGGAGGGGGAGGAGGAGGCGCTCACCGAGCGCCGGACCCTTTTGCGCAATGCCGAGCGCCTGATTCAAGCGGTGGAAGGGGCCCACTTTGCCCTCTCCGGAGACGATGAGCGGGAGGGGGCAGCATCCCTGATTGCGTCGGCGGCCCAGAATCTGTCCGGGGTGTCCAGCATGAGCGGGGAGACCGCCGCCGCTGCGGACAAGCTGGAAGAGCTCGCCGCACTGGCAGAGGACGCGGCGGAGCTGGTGCGGGACCTGCGCGCCTCCTTCGACTTTGAGCCGGGAGAGCTGGACCAGATTGAGAGCCGTCTGGATGTCCTCTACCGCCTGAAAAAGAAATATGGGGATACAGTGGGGGAGATGCTCTCCTATCTCGAGCGATGCCGGAAAGAGCTGGATGAAATCGCGTTCTCTTCGGATGCCCTGGCCCGTCTGGAGAAGGAGGAGGCGAGCTGTCTGGCCATCGCCCGGGAAAAGGCCGCGGCCCTCACCGCCGCCCGCACCAAAGCGGGGGAGAAACTGGAGGAGCGGATTCAGGAGGAGCTACGGCAGCTGGATATGCCCAAGGTGCGCTTTCGCACCGATTTGCGGCCCAAGGCTGGGGATGGGCTGGATGAGACAGGCGCGGACGAGGTGCAGTTCCTCATGTCGGCCAATGTGGGGGAGGACTTGAAGCCCATCCAGCGCATTGCCTCCGGCGGTGAGCTCTCCCGCATTATGCTGGCCCTGAAAAATGTGCTGGCGGAGAACGAGGCCATTGATACCCTCATTTTTGACGAGGTGGACACCGGCGTCAGCGGCCGGGCGGCCCAGAAAGTGGCGGCGAAAATGGCCGATGTGGCGGTCAATAAGCAGGTTCTCTGCGTCACCCACCTGCCCCAGATTGCCGCGATGGCGGGGGTCCACTTTTCGGTGGAAAAAGGAGAACAGAATGGCCGGACTTACACCCGTGTGGAGCGGCTGGACCGGCCGGGACGGATTCAGGCCTTGGCCCGGCTCACCGGCGGGGAGCAGATTACCCCGGCGATTCTGGCCGGAGCGGAGGAACTGCTCCGGGGCGGGGAGCGCTACCGAGAGAAAGGATAGGGATTCCGTTCTGTCAGGTTCACCGCTGGCAACCAGCGAGGGTTTTGTGCTCGCCGCACAGGTGCCCTGTCCGGGTAGGACGCCCGTGCGGCGAGCACGATGTTCCAAGCCCACAGGCTTCGAGAAAACCAAATCAACGAGAAAAGAGGCGTTTCCATTGGCAACTCAGGCAGAAAAGCGCCGGGGTGTGCTGCTCTGTTTTCTGGCGGCGGTCCTGTACAGCATTGGGGGACTGTGCATCAAAGTGATTCCCTGGAGCGGACTGTCCATCAACAGCGGACGGAATATGGTGGCGCTGCTGGTCATCGGCAGCTATCTCCTGCTGGTCCGGCACCGGCCCAAACTAAACCGCTGGGTTCTGCTGGGCTCTCTGTGTGTGTGCGGCACCAATATGCTTTTCACGGTCGCCAACAAGATGACCACCGCGGCCAACACTATTGTGCTCCAGTTCACCGCCCCCATTTTTGTCATCGTGCTCTCGGTATTGTTCTGGCACAAAAAGCCCAGCCGCCTGGATTTGGGCGCCTGCGGTGTGGTTCTGTTGGGGGTCCTGTGCTTTTTTGTGGACAGCCTGGAGGCGGGGGACATGCTGGGGAATGTGCTGGCGCTGCTGTCCGGCTTGAGCTATGCCGGTGTGTTTCTCCTCCAGGATTTGCCCGACTCGGACCCCATCTCCTCGGTGTTCTGGGGCGATGTGGTGAGCGTGATTACTGGATTGCCCTTTTTGCTGCAAGAGACCGAGTTCACCTCCACCGCCCTCACCAGTTTGGTGATTTTGGGCGCATTCCAGGTGGGCCTTGCCTATATTCTGCTGACCATCGGCCTGCGGACCACACCGGCGGTGACTGCCTGTCTGGTCTCGGGGATTGAGCCGGTGCTCAACCCGGTTTTGGTGGCGGTCTTTTACCATGAGACCATTGGTCTCCTCTCCCTGGTGGGGGCGGTGATTGTGGTGGGCTCGGTGGTGGGGTATAATCTGCTCAAACTCCGCGCTGAGTCGAAAACCGCGCCAGCCGCCTCTTGACAAAGGGCAGGAGGCAGGCTATAATCTAGGCCATAGTGATACTGCGTGGATGAGGAAGAGTAGCAGACAGGTACCGGTACAGAGAACCCCCGGCAGGTGAAAGGGGGAGCGGGAGCGTCTGGGAATACCCCTCGGAGCAGCTTCCTGAACCGCGTATGCTCAGTAGGGAGTGTCGGGTGCGCCCGTTACTGCGCCGCCGTGTGTTGGCATGGCTTGAGGCCGCTTTTGGGAAAAGGCGGCGAACCAGAGGTGGTACCGCGTAATCTGACGCCCTCTGTCCCAGCGGGACAGGGGGCGTTTTTGACCAATGGGGGGAGTGTATGGACCGAGAAACTTGTATCCGCTGCGGCGGAACGATGGAACATCTGGGACAGGAAAAGCTTCAACTGGGGCAGTACGGCCTCTTTGCGGGGAGCTGGAGCAATCTGCTCTCCGGTGCGTTGGCGGTGGACCTCTACTGCTGTACCCGCTGCAAAAAGCTGGAATTCTATGCGGTGGAACCCCTAGAAGGGGAGACAGATGGCATCGCTCAGGTGCCCTGTCCCCACTGCGGCGAACTCCATGAGATGGACGACCCCAAGTGCCCCCACTGTGGGAAGCGCTTATATTAAAGATTGAGAAGGAGAAGGAATATGACACTTTACGACGAACTGAAAGCCCGCGGCCTGGTGGCCCAGGTCACCGATGAAGAGGAGATCAAGGAGCTCATCAACAATGGCAAGGCCACCTTCTATATCGGCTTTGACCCCACCGCCGACTCCCTCCATGTGGGACACTTTATGGCCCTCATGCTCATGCGCCGGATGCAGAAGGCGGGCAACCGGCCCATCGCCCTTATCGGCGGCGGCACTGGCATGGTGGGCGACCCCTCCGGCCGCACCGATATGCGCTCCATGATGACGGTGGAAACGATTCAGCACAACTGCGATTGCTTCAAGAAGCAGATGAGCAAGTTCATTGACTTCTCGGACGGCAAGGCCCTCATGCTCAACAACGCCGACTGGCTGCTGAAGCTCAACTATGTGGAGCTGCTGCGGGAGGTGGGCGCCTGCTTCTCGGTCAACAATATGCTGCGGGCGGAGTGCTACAAGCAGCGCATGGAGAAGGGCCTTTCCTTCCTGGAGTTCAACTACATGATCATGCAGTCCTACGACTTCTACCACATGTTCCAGACGGTGGGCTGCAACCTCCAGTGCGGCGGCGATGACCAGTGGTCCAACATGCTGGGCGGCACCGAGCTCATCCGGCGCAAGTTGGGGAAGGACGCCTACGCCCTCACCATCACCCTCCTGCTCACCAGCGAGGGGAAGAAGATGGGCAAGACCCAGGCCGGCGCCGTATGGCTGGACCCGGAAAAGACCTCTCCCTACGATTTCTACCAGTACTGGCGCAATGTGGACGACGCCGATGTGCTCAAGTGTTTGCGGATGCTCACTGAGCTGCCGCTGGAGCAGATTGACGAGATGGACCACTGGGAGGGCGCCCAGCTCAACACGGCCAAGGAAATTCTGGCCTTTGAGCTGACCAAGCTGGTCCACAGCGAGGAGGAGGCCACCAAGGCCCGGGATGCCGCCCGCGCGCTCTTCTCCACCGGCGGCGATAAGAGCAATATGCCCTCCACCACCCTGACAGCGGAGGATTTGACGGATGGGGCCATCGGGATTCTGGATCTGATGCTCAAGTGCGGTCTGGTGCCCTCCAAGAAGGAGGCCCGCCGTCTCATTGAGCAGGGCGGCGTTTCTCTGGACGGGGAAAAAGTGACCAGTGTGGATCAGACGGTTGCCGCTGTCGCTCTGTCCGGTGAAGGCGTCACTATCAAGAAGGGGAAGAAGGTCTTTCACCGCGCCCTTCTGGGCTAAGGTCTCACGGGAAAGGGGGAGGATCTGTGAACGGAAAGAAGAAGTGGTTCTGTCTGGATGAGCGGGCACTGGCCAATCTGATTGTAGTGCTCATTGCCATCAGCTTTTATCTGCTCATCTCCCATCTGGATGTTATTCACGGAATTTGGAACATCTTCTTAGGGGTGGCGATGCCCTTTTTGATTGGGTTTGCCATTGCCTATCTGCTCAACGGCCCGACCAACTACTTTGAGACCCATGTGTTTGGCAAGCTGAAATGCCGGCGGGGTCTGGCGGTATTGGTGGTGTATGTTCTCTTTGTGGCGCTGCTGGCCATTTTGGTGCAGCTCATTCTGCCACAGATGATCAGCAGCATTGTCAGTCTGTACTATATCCTCCAGACCGCCCTCTACAAGTTGGGGGGGTTCATCAATGAACTGGCGGTGACCTATAACATTGACCAGTCAGTGGTGCAGCAGGTAACCAATCAGTTTATGCTCTCCTATGGGGACATTGTGAGCCAGGCTTCCACCATGGCCTCCCGCCTCATTCCCACTTTGCTGAGTATGGGTGTGGCGCTGGGCAGCGGCGTGGTGAGTGGAGTCATTTCGGCCATCACCACCGTGATTTCCTCCGTCTATATGCTTCTGAGCAAAAATATCCTCTCCCGACAGGCCCAGAAGCTGACCTATGCTATTCTGCCGGTGAAGAAGGCCAACCACTTCCTGGCGGTGTGTAGCCGGGCCAACCGCATTTTTTCGGGCTTCCTCAATGGCAAAATTCTGGACAGCGCCATCATTGGTGTGCTGTGCTTTTTCCTCACGGTCCTGCTGCGCATTGACTTTGCAGTACTTATCAGTGTGGTGATTGGGGTAACTAATATCATCCCCTTCTTTGGACCCATTGTGGGGGCCATTCCCTGTATCTTTATCCTCCTCATTGTGGACCCGTGGCAGGCCCTGCGCTTTGCCATTCTGGTGCTGGGTTTGCAGCAGTTTGACGGCAACATTCTGGGCCCCAAGATTTTGGGCGACAGCACTGGTATCTCCGCCTTCTGGGTGCTCATCTCCATTGTCATCGGCGGGGGACTCTTCGGCTTCCCTGGGATGCTGCTGGGAGTGCCCACCTTCGCGGTGATTTACTCCCTGGTGGGGGACTGGGTGCGGAACCGTCTCCACTCCAAGGGTATTGATGCCCCAGAGGGCAGCCCAGTGACACCGCCCCCGGAGGAATAAATGCCCCGGCCAAGCTGGGAGGTTTTTGTGCTCGCCGCGCGGGCGTCCTACGCGGACAGCGCCCGATTTCTTTTCGCGGAAAAGAAACCGGGGAAAGAAAAGGAGAGGGGAACTTC
>DXDX01000108.1 GCA_019115265.1 Candidatus Flavonifractor merdigallinarum
GGGGAAAGAAAAGGCGGAGAGGAGAACTTCTCGTTCCCCTCTCCACTCCCCTCCAAAAGGGCGGCCTTTTAATGGGGCCGCCCCATTTTTTTGGCGGTGACTTTCAGTCTTTATGGTTACCTGTCTTGCATGGCAGTACAACGCTTCCCTCATAGGCGGGAAGCTCCTTTCAAATGGCACCAGACTGGCGCAATCCCACTGCAGCAGAACTTTAGCCGGGGTGCGCATTGGGGGGAGTGCAGAGGGGGCAGCGCCCCCTCTGCGCTTTCTTTCCCACCGCTTTCTTTGGCAAAGAAAGCGGTGCCCCCGCCGGGTAAGCGGCCTGTGCGGCGAGCACACCCCCTCCGCGCTGGGAACGCCACTCATAACAAAAAGGGCATTGCAGAGTTAAACGCTCCGCAATGCTCTTTTGTATTTTGTCAGTCGTCCTTGTGGGTCAGACGGTGCTTGGTGCCGTCGGGCTCCACAATATAGGTGTTCTCCAGCTGGCCCACCAGATTGGCGCGCACAGCGGCCACATAGGCCCGACGGAGAATGTCCCGCTCCTCCAGTTCCTCGGGGGTGAGGCCCTCGGGGGTCTTGGCCTTGCGGGCCAGCTCGTTGATGCGGTTCACTTGTTCTTGGGTAATCATCTCTTGCGGCTCCTTCTCAGTCCATATTTACAGATAGCGCTCCAGCTCTACCATCACGCGGCCCTTTTTGGAGAGGCCGCCCAGGGTTTTCACCGACGCTTTCCCCAGTCCCCGGCAGGAGAGGATATCCCCCGCCTCCACCAGCTTGTCCGCCTTGGTACACTCCCGGTAGTTGAGCTGTACCCGCCCGGCGGAGATAAGGTCGGCGGCCTTGCTCCGGGAGGTGGAGAAGGCTGCGGCCAGCACCGCGTCCAGGCGGGGGGTGGCCACGGTGTCTCGAATGTGCTTGACCTGCACCACCGGGGGTGTGAGCTGGGCGAGGGGAAGGGGCGAAACCTTCAGGCGCACCCGTCCAGCGCTGTTTAGGTTCTGGAGGAGGTAGTCGGAGAGCTCCCGCAGCACCAGCAGGTCGCAGGTCCCCTCCCCCACCAGCAAATCTCCTAACTTCTCCCGGGTAATCCCCTGCCCCAGAATGGAGCCCAGAAAATCCCGGTGGCTGAGCTTTTCTTCCGGGCGGTAGGTGCACCGCAGAGCAGTGACCGGCCCCTCTTCGGCCAGAGCCAGAAAGTCCTCCGGTTCCTGCCAGTCGGGGAGAAAGACGCACACGGTGCGCTCTGCCCCCTCATACCCGCCGAAAAAAAGGTGGGAGGGGTGGCCGCTGGCGGCAATGAGGGCCTCCACCTTCACCCGCTCTGCCGGGGAGAGAAAGGCGGTACAGGCGGGGATATTCTTCCGCCGGGCAGTCTCCAGCTTGTCCAGCGCCCGGGCCAGCAGCAAACGCTCCTCCCCGTCCTGGGCCAGCTTGTCCAGCTGTTCTGTCTTGGTCATGGCGCCTCCCGCAAATCCAGCTCCACCGGACAGTGGTCGCTCCCCATCACGTCGGAGAGAATTTTACTGTCGGCAATACGGTCTTTCAGCCGGTCCGAGAGAATAAAGTAGTCGATGCGCCAGCCCGCGTTGGTGGCCCGGGCCCGGCGGAAGTAGGACCACCAGGTATAGGCCCCGGTGACATCGGGGTACAGGTAGCGGAAGGAGTCCACAAAGCCGCTCTCCAAAAGCGCGGTCAGCTTTCCCCGCTCCTCGTCGGTGAATCCGGCGCTGCGCCGGTTGGTCTTGGGATTTTTGAGGTCAATTTCTTGGTGGGCCACGTTGAGGTCCCCGCACAAAATCACCGGCTTGCGGCGGTCCAGCTCCTGGAGATAGCCCCGGAAGGCGTCCTCCCATTCCATGCGGTAGGGCAGACGGGCCAGCTCCTGCTGGGTGTTGGGGGTGTAGCAGCAAACCAGGAAAAAGTCCTCATACTCGGCGGTGATAACCCGCCCCTCGGTGTCGTGCTGGGGGATTCCCAGGCCGTAGGTTACCGACTGGGGCTCCACCCGGCTGAAGAGGGCGGTGCCGGAGTAGCCCTTTTTCTCGGCGCTGTTCCAATACTGGTGGTAGCCGGGCAGCTCCAGCTCAATCTGATGGGGCTGGAGTTTGGTCTCCTGCAAGCACAGGATGTCTGGCGCGGTGGTGTGGAAAAAGTCCAGAAAGCCCTTGTTCAGGCAGGCCCGCAGGCCATTGACGTTCCAGGATATGAGTTTCAATCGTTACTCCTCTCCGCCCGACCGGGCGCGGCCCAGGTGGGGCAGGAATTTCAGCATCAGAGGGATATAAGTGGCGATAAAGAGCACGCCCGCCCCCAGAGCCACCCACTTGCGGCTCCGCTTGGGGGCGGCCAGGCCCAGCAGAATCCCCATGGAGCACAGGCAGAACTTTACCAGGGCCAGATCCCGCCAATTCATCTCGGCAATGCAGGTATCTGCGGCGGTAAACAGCTTTTTCATCGAACTCCCTCCAGTTCCAACAGGGCTTGTTTCAGCGCCAGACCGCCGGCGTAGCCGGTGAGGGCGCCGTTTTTGCCAATGACACGGTGACAGGGAATGAAAATGGGCAGGGGGTTGTGGTGGTTGGCCTGTCCCACCGCCCGCACCGCTTTGGGGCGGCCTATCCGGGCGGCGATGTCCCCATAGGTGCAGGTGGCGCCGTAGGGAATGCGCCGGAGCTCCTCCCACACAGCGCGCTGGAACGGGGTGCCCTGGGGGGCAAGGGGCAAATCAAAGGTTTGACGCTCTTTTTGGAAATATTCCAAAAGCTGCCGCTGGGCCTTTAAAAGCAGCGGTGTCTCCCGGGGCAGGATACGCGGAATACCAGTTCCGGGGAGATAGAGGCGGATGAGCGCGCCATCCTCCTCCGCCAGAGTCATTTGGCCCAGGGGGGTATCAAACAGGAGAAGATCCATCCTCAGTACCGCCGAACCACTGCCACCACCTTGCCCAGCAGCTGGGCGCGGGTGCCGTCAATGGGCTCATAGTCGGGGTTTTCTGGCATGAGCCAGGTGTGGCCGTCCTTGCGGCGGAGGGTTTTCACCGTGGCCTCATCCTCAAAGAGGGCCACCACAATGTCCCCGTTGTGGCAGTCCGGCTGGGCATGGACCACCACCAGGTCGCCGGGGAGAATCCCGGCCCCCAGCATGGACTCCCCCCGCACCCGCAGGGCGAAATACTCCCCGCTGCGTGCGCCGGTGTCAAAGGTGAGATACTCCTCCACATGTTCCTCCGCCAGGATGGGGGACCCGGCGGCCACATTGCCCAAGACCGGCACCTGATTGGCGGGCGGGGCGGGCTGAGCGGCGGGCTGTCCCACTACGGTGATAGCCCGGGTCTTGCCCTCGGCCTTGGTGATCATACCGGCCTCCTCCAGGCCCTTGAGGTGAAAGTGGACGGTGGAGGGGCTCTTCAGCCCCACGGCGGCGCCAATCTCCCGCACTGAGGGGGGATACCCGTGTTCGGCGGTAAATGTCTGGATAAAGTCAAAAATTTTCTGCTGTTTGGCAGTGAGTTTACTCATATTCTATGCCTCCTTCCCAATACATGGGGCGGGCGTTTTCTCTGTGGCAACAGTGTACCACAGCTCCCCGGGGAAGTCAAACAAACGTTCCGAACATGAAGAAAAGAAACTGCCTTTGTGAACAAATTTTGAAGTCTGGGCGGGAGCGCTTGACAGATGACAATGGGGTGCTAAAATGATTAACACCTTAACGAATGGAGAAGGGAGGAATGGCTGTGTGTACGTGCCCGGGCCGTGAGGAGATGTTGGTCCAGCACCTGCGTCAGGCCTACCGCAGCGCGGTGCAGGCCGAGCTGGACGCCGC
>DXDX01000109.1 GCA_019115265.1 Candidatus Flavonifractor merdigallinarum
TATCCACAAAACATACTACGCACCTTCGTTAAATCTCCGTAGCATGCAGGGCATATATACCAAACTTCTCTATCCTCTGATTCTTGCGGCTCCTTTGCTGTATCCCGCTCTGGATACTCTGGTTGATCTGTCTGAGAAATACCAACTGTGTTCGCCCAATCCCTGATTTGCTTCCAACACCACTCCCCAGTTGGAGTGGTGTTTTTTTACCCTTATACCTCCTGTGTCTCCGGGAAGGGGTCCTCCTCCGGCGGCTCCCAGAAGCGCTCCGCAAAGCTCATCTGTCGGTTTTTCGGTTTCGGGGGTGGCTGTGCGCTCTGCTCTATCACAGAGGGCCGGAAGCGCTGGAGCGCCCCGTCAAAGGCCAGCAGCAGTTTCCCCCGCTCCCCCTCTTTGTTCTTGGCCACCTTCAGCACCCGGCGACTGCGGTCGGGGCGGCCCGGCTCCTCCAGGTAGAGCAGCAGAATGGCGTCGGCGTCCTGCTCAATCTGGCCGGACTCCCGCAAATCGGACATGGTGGGCTCGATGAGCTTGCTCTCGTCCCGGGTCTTTTCCTGCCGGGAGAGCTGAGACAGCGCCACCACCAGAATGCCGTTCCCGTGGGCCAGGCGCTGGAGGTCCCGGCTGATGCCAGATACCTGCTCGGTGCGGTTCACCCGGCGGCTCTCCGGCTCTAAAAGCTGCAAATAGTCGATGTACACCATCTCGTAGCGGTGGGCCAGCGCGTCCGCCTGGATGTCCCGGGCGGACATGCCGGAGGCCTCAATGAGGGTCAAATCCCGCTGGAGAATGCGCTTACTCTCCTGGGCCACCTGCTCCCACTGTTTCTCCGAGAGGGCGCCGTGCTTGATGGCGGAGAGCTCCACCCCCGCCAGATTGGCGATGAGACGGTCGGCCAGCTTGTAGCGGTTGGTCTCCAGGGAGTAGAACCCCACCCGGTGCTCCGCCGCCTGATGGTAGGCGAAGGACACGGCTAAGGCGGTCTTGCCCGCGGAGGGGTAGCCGCCCAGCACCACCAGATCGCCGGGGTCGGCATAGAGCCGCTGGTCCAGCTTGTCGATCCCCCAGGTGAGATACCGGTGGGGGTGGCTGTGGCGGTGGAAGAAGCTCTCCAGCATTTCCTGCATATTCATGCGCTGGATGCCCCGGCGCTGGGTGAGCAGGCCGTTAAGCTGGGCGGTGAGGGTGCGGACCTCGTCACTGGTCCCGGCGGCCAGCAGCGCCCCGGCCAGTTCCTGCACCCGCGCCATCCGGGCCTGTTCCCGCATGAGGCCGGCGTAGGCCCAGATGTTGGCCGCCGTGGGGGTCAGCTCCATGAGCTCCAGCAGGTACTGGGTCCACTCCCCATCGCCCCCCAGGCGGTCCCGGACGTGCTGGGGGTCCGGGGTGCCGCCCTCGGTGAAGATGGCCCGGATGGCGGCAAAGACCATGCGGCAGCGGGGGTCGGTAAAATCCTCCTCCCGGACCTTGCCCAGGGCCTCCCCCACCAAATCCGGCTCAATGAGCAGCGAGCCCAGCACCGCCACCTGGGCGGAGAGCTTGTCCTGCGCTACCATGTGGGCACCTCCTCCCGGGCGGTGAGGGCGGGGGCGGTCTCCGCCGGAGCGGCAGGGGCCTCGTCCTCCCAGCGGCGGTGGGAGAGGTACCGGCAGGCGTAGGGTGCGGGCCAGCCGGGAGTGGCCTTCTGGCGCTCCAGGGCCTGTCCCATGGCGGCCAGAGTGGCGTCATCCGGTTTGAGCCTGTCCCACTCCCGCACCGCGGCCACCCGGTCCTCATGCCGCGGGTAGTAGGCCCAGAACTTCTCGAAGCGCTCCGGCTTCCAGGTGGGGACGCTCTTGCGTTTTCGCCCCTTTTTGCCGTCCCCCGTTTGGGGGACTATAGGGGGTATATTATATAACTGGTCAGTAACTGTTTCCTTATTACATTTCACCGTTTGGTGAAATGGCTGTCCCCGTTCGGTGAAATCCATTTCACCGTTTGGTGAAATGGAGGGCGCAAGGAGGCCATACGTCTCCAGGACGGCATCCGAGAGTGCGTACCAGAGGGTGCGGTCGGTCTTGTCCGCCCCAAAGCGGCCGGAGAGCAGCGCCCCCTGTTCTCGCAGCTTCCCGGTGATGCGCTCAATCTGCCGCCGGGACCAGAACGGAAAGAGCTTGGTCAGGGCCTCCTGGGTGTTGTATGTCCAGGTGCGCCCCTCGTGGAAGTGGCGGCCGTTGGCCTGGTTCTTCCCCACCCAGAAGGCCATGGCGTGGAGGAAGATCGCCCCGTCCACGCCATACTTCCGGGCCAAATCGGCGTTAAAATGGTACTCCGTCAAGCCCCGCTCCCCCCTTGCAACCGCCGGATTTTTCTGGTATCATAAGGGTGGTTTTCATCCACGAAACCACCACCCGGCCTTCCTGTCTGCCTCCACAGACAGGAGGGCCCTTTTTTTACTTCCTGCATGTGTTCCCTCCCTACCAGATGCCCATGCGCACCAGCACCTCGGTGGCAATCCGCTTGAGGTTGGCCCGGTTGGCCGCCCGCTCCTCCTCACTGACCTCCACGTCCTGGTGGGGGGTGAAGCACAGGGTGGTCCCAAACTTGGGGCCGGCGTCCATGGTGGCGCTCTCGTCCACCAGCACCCGCTTCCCCGTCCGCTCGGTGAGCCAGTGCAGCCCCTTCCGCCGGGTCATGATGGTGTCCACCTCCTGCTTCCCGATGGTCTCATGGATGGTCTTGACGGTGACCTCCAGCTCCTCCACCGGCTCAATGTTCAAATCCATTCCACACACCTCCACTCTCTTGTATGCGCCTGCCAGATTGTCCTATGAGGAGCGCTGGGCGCAGCGCAGCTCCAGCGCGGCCTCCACAATCTCCTCCAAGTCCTCCAGAATGGCGTCAAACTCGGCCTGCTCGGCGGTGTCAATCACATTGTCCTCCACAATGCGCATGAGCCGCCGGTCTGCGTGGGAACCAGGTCATCTCCTGCGCCTTCCGCAGTTCTTTGAGTTTCACCTGTTTCCCTCCTTTCCGGTTGCCCTTTTTGGGTGATTGTGGTATGATTTACATGGAGTAAATACCAATAACAGCCTTATTTTACGCAAATACGGTACAAATTCGCTCGAATTAAGTCGAAACGTGTCGAAACCCTGATTTCCCTTTTTGTGGGAAGGGGAGGGCTTTTCTCGTTTCCTCCGGGTGAATCATCATCTCAATTTCTAAGATGGATGAAATGACAGAGT
>DXDX01000110.1 GCA_019115265.1 Candidatus Flavonifractor merdigallinarum
GAGCTCCTGGGGGATGCGGACGTTCACGTCTTCCTTTGCGTCGATCACCTTCTCCCCCTCCTCGGCGTACTGGTACGCCTCTTCCTGTTCCATGGGGATGTTCAGTTCACTCTCAAAGAGCCACTTCAAAATGGATTCCATACTGCTTCCTCCTGTTTCAATAAGGTATGGGTATTGCGACATAGATTTTGATACGGGTTTTGAAACCAAAACAAGGGCCAGGAAGGGCGGTTTTGGCCCCTCCCGACCCCCGTCTCATAAACGAAGGTTATTGATCCGCCAGGCAGATGATATGACCGCCGAGGTTGAGAAATAGCTCCGGCCGGGCAAAGCGCTGTTCATAGCGGCTTACCTGCTCCTCGGTCAGGCTCCCCAGTGTATCGCTGTCCGGCGGAGCGCCGCACAGGAAGAAGGTTCCGCACACAATATCATAGACAGCGCCGCTCTCGTCCCGAAGAGCCCGGTTGGCTGGCAGGCCCAGCAGCTTCCCTTCCTCGTTGCACACCAGGGCCACCGGTTCGCCAAAGGGATAGAGGATCTGGATAAAGCCACCCACGGCTTTCTGCATCTCCTCCAGACTGTGGCTCAACTCCAGACGCCGGGGGGCTTTCCCCGGTTCTATCATCAGTACAAGCATAGCTTCCCTCTCCTTTTCAGGCTTTCTTCGTGTGTCATAAATCGATCTCAACCCTTCCTGACCTATTTTTGCCACCGACACTGCCTGCCGCATTACTTTGTTCCCTGCACTCCGTATACATCATCTACGAAGTACCTGCCGACGAAGATGTTAAAGATTGCCGTACAGCGAACCCCGTTGTACTCGGCCAGGTACAGGTTGTCGCCGATGCGCTCCAGGATCTCCGCCTCCCCCAGGACGTGCCGGTGGTGGTCACTGTCCCCCAGGCTGTGGATGTATGCCTCAACTTTCATTGTCCAAACTTCCTTTCTCGTAAAATCAGAAAAGCCCCGGTATCCCTGCCTGTAGGCAGGGATACCGGGGCGACATGGTTTTAGCTGGCCTCTGACAACTCGGGAACCAGCTCGTCGGTGTTCACGATCTCCATGAACTGATGCGCAAATACCTGTGCCCGTTCTGCTTCCTCTGGGTCAAGGGTATTGACCACCTGGAAGTTGAACAGGGCGTAGGGCTTCCCGGCCTTGCTGGTGGCCTTCTCCAAGGTGATCCTTGTGACCACGCCGCTGATTGGCGTCAGGGTGCTCAGGAGCCGCGCGGAGTATTTGAGGAACCGGGATTTGCTGGTCACCGGGACACGCACCAGCAGGGGGAGGATGCTGTCAGGCCGCAGCAGGAACAGCAGCACCGATTCCTTGCACGCCTTGGCGTTGCTCTCCCCGTCTTTGGAACCGAAGTCATTGTACGGGCAATGGGCGCAGGCCCTCCCGTCGTGGGAGACAATGCTGTCCTGGCTCATGCAGACGGGCGGCGTGCCCTCTACCGGGTCGAGGGTATCCCAATAGGCCCGGGGGGTGGTGTAGTCCAGGATAATGCCCGTCAGCTCCTTCTCCGCCTCATCCCCGGCCAGTCCCGGCACGGAGAACACCGTGGCCCCGCCGGAGGGGGATTTCACAAGGTCAAAGAGATCCAGGGAGAGGGGCTGGTTTTTCAAGTTCGCCCGGATGATAGGGAGCGTATCCGTGGCAAGGGCGATATAGCTGGAATCTGCTGGTGCCGGGGCTGCTTCCAGTGCGGGAGCCGCCTCTGCCGGCTTCTCCAGCCCCTTTGCCTTGTCCTCCAACCGTGCTTTCAGCTTCGTGGTATCCATGGTCTAACCTCCTGGTTATTCTGCCGCCTGAACAGAGAAGCGGCGGTATGATGTTTGATTGGCATATTTCTGATAAAGGGCAGGATGCTCGGCCTTTAAGGTCTTGCTGTCCAGCCGCTCCTGTGTCACGTTCTTCCAGGTAATGACCCTCCCCCTGGCGGTGCCCGCTTCGTTTGCCCCGAGCATCTGTTTGAGCAGGTTCTCGGCCTCCCGCTTTTTCCCTTCCAGCACTTCCATCTGCTCACAGGCGGCATCATACTGGCGGAGCAGGTCGGTTGCGGTGTCCGGCAGTGTGATCTGGGACTGAGGGACGCTGGACGGGAACTGCTCTGACAGGAGCCGGGCGGAGGCTTCCGAGCCGTCCAGGGGCGGAGGTGTGCCGTCCTGCACATAGCCCCAGAACTCTGCCTCCAGGTGGATCATCACGGCAATCAGCGCCTCGTCCCGCTCCACGAACTTCCAGCGGAAGGTATTGCCGCCGATCAGGGCCGCAATGTAGGCCCCTCTGTATCCGGTGACGGCCATGTAGTGCTGGATTTGCAGAAGGTATTCCTCCGGGATGGAGTTGTCCCACTCCTTTGCCTTGTAGGCAGAGGCCGTCTTTGCCTCAAAAATGCAGGGGCCGAAGTCCGGGTGCTCACAGGTGCCGTCCAGGTTCGCCAGCATGAAGGGGTGCTCCGCACTCTGAAGGAGCTGCTTGGT
Organism: Candidatus Flavonifractor merdigallinarum; assembly: GCA_019115265.1. Taxonomy (GTDB): domain Bacteria; phylum Bacillota; class Clostridia; order Oscillospirales; family Oscillospiraceae; genus Pseudoflavonifractor_A; species Pseudoflavonifractor_A merdigallinarum. The sequence continues at coordinate 2,487 of DXDX01000110.1, forward strand.
GTGGGTGACCTCAATCCCGGTGCGCCTGGTAAATTCCGCCCTGACCAGGGGCTCCAACTGCGTCCCCCAATAGGCGGCTTCCCCGGCCTCCTGATTTGGAAGCTGGCCTGTCTTTTCCAGCCACAGCTCCACCGGGGATTTGTACCGGCTGATGCCGCAGGCCACAGCGGCGTCTGAGCCGCCGATCCCCTGCTTGCGGTATTCCAGCCAGTCCTCATACGGTAAATTCTCTGTGGATATTACGATTTTTGCCGACATATTAAAACCTCGCTTTTCTATGGGAAAAGGGCAGGGAACACATTCCCCGCCCTTTATATCCCAATCTTTTTCATGCCGCCGCCAGCACCATCTTGTAGGCTTTGTCGATCATGGGGTTTCCCTCGACGGTGCGGAGGAACAGGTTTTCGTTGTAGTTCCTGGTCTTGCGGAGCGGGTCTGCGTGGGTGGCGAAGTCGCTGACCGCATTGATGAAGCGGTAGCCGTTCCGCCCCACGTTGGACAGATCCGGGGCATCCCAATACCGCTGTTTCAGATCTTCCAGCAGACGCAGGTTGTTCTTTTTCTGCACCCCGTTCATTTCCTCGGTCACCGGGAAAAATTCCTGCATCAGCTCCATGGCCTTCCGGTCGGAGAGCCTGATCCTGGACAACTCGTCGATTCCCCGGCCCAGCTCACCCATATACGCCTCGGCCAACAGCAGGGTCTCTCTGGCCTCATGGACACGGCTCATGACGTTCTCGGTGTGCTTGGTCGTCCAAATACGCTTGGCGCTGTTCAGGGCCAGATTGAGTGTGTTCTGGCAGACCACCCGGATCGGGGTCATAGCCACTTTGATCCCGCTGCTGCCATCATGGGAGTTCATTACCACGAGATAGGGGGCAATCTCGTCCCCGGCGATGATGTATCGGTCGGGCATCTTCGCCAGCATCCACACCTTTTTGCCACCCTGCAAGGAGCCGGCAGTTTCATAGGTCATACCCTCGCCCAGCAGATCATCGGTGAACTGGAAAGCGTCCTCGTTCTGCACCACCTTGTAGCGGTCTGACACAATACCGAGGGCGGCGTGGTCGGTGCTGCGCACGTTGACCTTGTAACCGGGGATCGGTGTCCCATCCTCTGTGTAGACTTCCTTCTGTTCAACCCTCCAGTCAAGGCCCGCATAGACAAGGGCATCCAGTGAGGCCGGCGCT
>DXDX01000111.1 GCA_019115265.1 Candidatus Flavonifractor merdigallinarum
CCTGTCTTGCATGGCAGTACAACACTGTCCTCATAGGCGGAAAGCTTCCGCTCAAATGGCACCGCACTGGCGCAATCCCTCCGCAGGAGAAATTAAGCCCGGTTGCGCATTGGGGGGAGTGCAGAGGGGGCAGCGCCCCCTCTGCGCTTTCTTTCCCACCGCTTTCTTTGCAAAGAAAGCGGTGCCCCCGCTGGGTAAGCGGCCCGTGCGGCGAGCACACAAAAACCCCCGATTGGACCGGGTCAGAAGAGATTTTCCAGAGTGAGCTGTTCTCCCGCGGCCATCAGCTCCAAACGCTGCACCAGCTGAGCGGCAGAGGAGGCGTACTCGTCCCGGGCCTGGCAGCGGATGAGGCGCAGCACCTCATCAAAACCAATCTGGACCTCGTCGGTGTCGGTGTGGCGCAGGGTGATGTGGAGCCATAAATCCCGGCTGTGCCAGGCATCCCGGGCCTCTTCGGTGAGGGCCTCGGCCCCAGCCCAGTCTCCCGCCTCCACACAGGCCTCCACCTCCTGGAGAGAGTCGGTGAGGGACTGGGTGAAGTCCTTCAGCACCGCGGCGTTCCACAGGGCCAGGCCCAGAAGGAGGAGAATGCCCGCCACCGCGCCCCAGAGCCGCTTCATGGCGTCTCCTTTCGGGGGGTACAGCGCACGGTGCCCTGCTCGTCCACAGTGAGAAGAAAGACCTGGTCCGCCCGGCGGAGGTGGTGCTGGGTGAGCTGCTTTTGCAGCCAGGTGTCATCATACCCCCGGCGGCGCAGGTTGCGCCGCAGCAGCCGCCCATCGCTGATGAGGACGGTGGGCAGGCCGGTCTCGGCGGGGGAGAGGCCCATCTGCCCAGCGGTCACCGGCTGTTCCGCCGCTTTCAGCAGCACAGAGAGCTGCCCATTGGTCTCCAGAATGGCGTACTTTACCGTGTCCAAATCACTCACGCCCTGACAGCGCAGCTCCTCATGGAGCTCGTCCAGAGTAAAGCGGTTGCGGCGCATCTCATGCTGGTCCACTGTTCCGTCCCGTACAATGATGCTGGGCCGCCCGCACAGCAGCGCCCGGAAGCGCAGGCTCTTCATGGTGAGCACTGAGAGGGCCATGGTTAAGGAGAGCAGCACCAGAATGGGCCCGATGCCCGCCAGCAGGGGAATGCCGTAGTCCTGCATGGGCACTGCCGCCAGGTCCGCGATGATGAGGTCCAGCACCAGCTCCGAGGGCTCCAGCTCGCCCACCTGCCGCTTGCCCATCAGGCGGATGCCCACAATGATGATGAGATAGAGGATGACCGTGCGCGCCAGAGCCACAGCCATGGAAAACACCTCCTTTTCCACCAGTGTGTCCCGCCCGGGCGGACCTTATGCGCGGATGGAGGATGAGAAAAGGTGTGAAAAGCGACGTAAAATGAGGGAAGAGAAGGGACGCTCTTTATTCAATTTTACACATTTTGTCCGGTGTTGGAAAAAGAAATTGAAAAGCGGCCGGGGATGGAATAAAATTGAACAAATACAAGTATGGAAAGGCGGGACAAAAATGCAGATGAAGGCGACGCTCATCTTGGCCAACGGCAGTGTCTTTACCGGACAGAGCATTGGCGCCACCACTGAGCGCATCTGTGAAATGGTGTTCAACACCTCCATGACCGGGTACCAGGAGATCCTCACGGACCCCTCCTACGCAGGACAGGGGATTGTAATGTGCTATCCCCTCATTGGCAATTACGGCGTCAACCACGAGGACAATGAGTCCATCCGTCCCTGGGGGGAGGCTTTCGTGGTGCGGCACCTCTCCGCACGGGGGAGCAATTTCCGCTGTGAGGGCACACTGGACCAGTATTTAAAAAAATATGGTATCACTGGCATTCAGGGCGTGGACACCCGTGCCATTACCAGAATACTCCGCAATCAGGGGACCATGAATGGCATGATCACCTGTGCGGAGCATTTTTCTATCCCGGAGGTGCTGGAGCGGATTCAGGCCTATCGGGTGGAGGGCACGGTGGAGCGGGTCACCCGCAAAGAGGTCCAGGTGTGCCCCGCCGTGGGGGAGAAGCGCCACCGTGTGGCGATGATGGACTACGGCGTAAAGGAGAATATGATCCGCTGCCTCCAGAACCGGGGGTGTGAGGTGACGGTGTTCCCCGCCCACACCACCGCCGAGACGGTGCTCTCCGGCGGCTTTGACGGCGTGATGCTCTCCAATGGCCCCGGCGACCCGGCGGACAACGTGGACATCATCCGGGAAGTGCGCAAGCTCTACGACTCCAACATCCCCATCTTTGCCGTCTGCCTAGGGCACCAGCTCATGGCTCTGGCCACCGGCGCCGAAACCCGGAAAATGCGCTTTGGCCACCGGGGCGGCAACCACCCGGTGAAGGATTTGGACGCGGGGCGGGTGTATATCACCAGCCAGAACCACGGCTATGTGGTCTGTGAGGAGACGGTGGACCCCGCTGTGGCCAAGGTGTCCCATGTGAACGTCAACGAGGGCAGCGTGGAGGGCCTGCGGTACACAAACGGCAACGTCCTTACGGTGCAGTTCCACCCCGAGGCCTCCCCAGGCCCGCGGGATACCGAACCGCTCTTTGACCGCTTTGTCCGCCGTATGGAAGGAGGGGAATGGTAATGCCGAAGAATCCGGAAATCAAGAAGGTATTGGTGCTGGGCTCGGGGCCCATTGTCATCGGACAGGCCGCCGAGTTCGACTACGCCGGCACCCAGGCCTGCCGCGCCCTGAAGGAAGAGGGCGTGGAGGTGGTGCTGGTCAACTCCAACCCCGCCACCATTATGACCGACAAGGACATCGCGGACCATGTGTATATTGAGCCGCTGAATATGGCCAGCGTGGAGCAGATCATCCAGAAGGAGCGGCCCGACTCCATCCTGCCCACCCTGGGCGGGCAGACCGGCCTCAATCTGGCCATGAACCTCTATGAGCAGGGCATTCTGGACCAGTACGGAGTGCGCCTGCTGGGCACCAGCCCCGCCTCCATCCGCAAGGCGGAGGACCGCCAGGGCTTCAAGGACGCCATGGAGGCCATCGGCCAGCCCTGTGTCACCAGCGATGTGGTGGAGAGCGTGGAGGACGCGGTGGCCTTCGCCGGGCGCATCGGCTACCCGGTGATTGTCCGCCCCGCCTACACTCTGGGCGGCACCGGCGGCGGCATTGCCTACGACGAGCCCTCCCTGCGGGAGATTGCCGACCGGGGCATCCACCTCTCCCGTGTGGGGCAGGTGCTCATCGAGCGGTGCATTGCCGGCTGGAAGGAAATTGAGTTTGAGGTCATGCGGGACAGCGCCGGCAACGTCATCCAGATCTGTTCCATGGAGAACATCGACCCGGTGGGCGTCCACACCGGCGACTCCATCGTGGTGGCCCCCACCCAGACCCTGGCCAACAAGGAGTACCAGATGCTCCGCTCGGCCTCTCTGGACATCATCTCCGCGCTGGAGATTGAGGGTGGGTGTAATGTGCAGCTGGCCCTCCACCCGGACAGCTACGAGTACGCCGTCATTGAGGTCAACCCCCGTGTGTCCCGCTCCTCCGCGCTGGCCTCCAAGGCCACCGGCTACCCCATTGCCAAGGTGGCGGCCAAAATCGCCCTGGGCTACACGCTGGATGAGATTCCCAACGCGGTGACCGGAAAGACTACCGCCTGTTTTGAGCCTACCCTGGATTACTGCGTGTTGAAGATTCCCCGCCTGCCCTTCGATAAATTCACTACCGCCAGCCGCACCCTGGGCACCCAGATGAAGGCCACCGGCGAGGTGATGGCCATCGGCAACTCCTTTGAGGGGGCGCTGATGAAGGCCATCCGCTCCCTGGAGCTGCCGGTGAAGTCCCTGCGGATGGACGGGCTGGAGGAGCTCTACACCGAGGAGATTGAGGAGCGCCTGGTGAACGTGGACGACCAGCGCCTCTTTGTCATGGCGGAGGCCCTCCGCCGGGGCTTCTCGCCGGAGAAGATTAACCGTATTACCAAGGTGGACATCTGGTTCCTGGACCGGCTCCAGGCCATTGTGGATATGGAGGACGCGCTGGACCATGGCCATCTGGACCCGGGCACCCTGCGCAGCGCCAAGGAGATGGGCTTCTCCGATGCGTGGATTGCCGCCCTCTCCGGCAAAAAGGCCGGGGAGATCAAGGCCCTGCGGGAGAGCTACCACATCATTCCCGCCTTTAAGATGGTGGACACCTGCGCCGCCGAGTTTGAGGCCCAGACCCCCTATTACTACTCCACCTATGACTTGGAGAATGAGGCGCTGGACGAGATGCACCTGCCCCGAGTGGGCGAGTTGGCTCCCCACATCCCGGAGGCCCCCTATCTCTCCGCCGCCACCGCCGAGCCCCACCGCCCGGCCAGCGGGGAGAAAAAGAAGGTGCTGGTGCTGGGCTCCGGGCCCATCCGCATCGGCCAGGGCATTGAGTTTGACTACTGCTCGGTGCACTCCGTCTGGGCCTTCAAGCGCCTGGGCTACGAGACCATCATCATCAACAACAACCCCGAGACGGTGTCCACCGACTTTGACGTGGCGGACAAGCTGTACTTTGAGCCCCTCACCCCCGAGGACGTGCAGAACGTGGTGGAGCTGGAGAAGCCCTGGGGCGCGGTGGTGCAGTTTGGCGGCCAGACCGCCATCAAGCTGGCCCAGGCCCTCACCGACATGGGCGTTCCCATTCTGGGCACCCCCGCCGACGGAGTGGACGCCGCCGAGGACCGGGAGCGCTTTGACGAGATTCTCCAGCAGTGCCAGATTCCCCGCGCCGAGGGCCGCACCGTCTTTACCACCGAGGAGGCCCTGGAGGCCGCCCACGAGGTGGGCTACCCGGTGCTGGTGCGCCCGTCCTATGTGCTGGGCGGCCAGGGCATGGAGATTGCCTACAACGACCGGAACATCACCGAGTTCATGCGCATCATCAACATGACCGAGCAGGAGCACCCCATTCTGGTGGACAAGTACCTCATGGGCCGGGAGATCGAGGTGGACGGCGTCTTTGACGGGGAGGATGTGCTCATCCCTGGTATTATGGAGCATGTGGAGCGGGCCGGCATCCACTCCGGCGACTCCATCAGTGTCTATCCGCCCCGCCATCTGGAGCCGGAGCACCGGGAAACCATCCTGCGCTATACCAAGGATTTGGCCCGAAGCCTGGGAGTCATCGGCCTGGTGAACATCCAGTTCATCCTCTTCAATAACCGGGTGTACGTCATTGAGGTGAACCCCCGCTCCTCCCGCACCATCCCCTATATCTCCAAGGTCACTGGCGTGCCCATCATTGACTTGGCCACCAAGGTGATGCTGGGGCAGAAGCTGAAGGATTTGGGCTACGGCACTGGGATTTACCCCGAGGCCGACTATTACGCGGTGAAAATGCCGGTGTTCTCCTTTGAGAAGCTCACCGACGTGGACACCGGCCTTGGCCCGGAGATGAAGTCCACCGGCGAGGTGCTGGGCATTGCCAAGACCTTCCCCCACGCCCTGCGCAAGGCCTTCAAGGGGGCCAACATGAAGGTGCCCAAGAAGGGCGGCCGTGTCATCATCACCGTCAAGGACGAGGACAAGGGGGAAATTGTGGGCATTGCCCGCGGCCTGGAGGAGATGGGCATTGAAATTCTGGCCACCTCCGGCACCGCCGACGCCCTGGAGAAGGCCGGTGTGCCCGCCCGCCGTGTGGCCCGCGTGTCTGAGGCCCACCCCAATATCCTGGATATGATCGCCTCCGGCTCGGTGGACCTCATCATCAACACCCCCACCAAGGGCCGCAAGCACGACACCGACGGCTTCAAAATCCGCCGGGCGGCGGTGGAGCACTCGGTGGCCTGCGTGACCGCCATCGACACCGCCCACGCCATCCTCACCGTGCGGGAGCAGAGCCGCAGCTCGGAGCTGCGCCCTGTGGATATTACCCAGATTTAAGGAACTTTTTACCGCTGCCTTCGTCTAAAAGTCTGAGACGTCCCGAGAAAAGGAGGCTGCGGTATGAAACGAAATCTGTCCATTATCGGCGCGCTTATCCTGCTGGTCCTGATTGTGGGACTCATCCTCGTGGGTGGGGTGGGCAGCAGCAAATCGGCCAAGCCGGTGCTCTACCTCTACCCAGAGGAGGAGACCCAAGTTCGCGTGAAGCTGGACTATGACGGCAAATTGACCTCCACCTATCCCGCCTATGGGGATGGCTAGACAGTAAATGCCGCTCCTGATGGCACCCTCACCGATTTGGAGACGGGGCGGAGCTATTACTGCCTCTTCTGGGAGGGGGTTACCCACCGGGACTATGACTTCTCCCAGGGGTTCTGCGTGGCGGGGGAGGACACCGCCGCCTTCCTGGAGGGGGCGCTGGCCCGGCTGGGCCTTACCGAGCGGGAGGCCAACGAATTCATCATCTACTGGCTGCCCAAGCTGGAGGAGAACCCCTATAACCTCCTGTCCTTCCAGACTACCGCCTACACCGACGGGGCGGAACTGACCATTGACCCGGCCCCTGATACCCTCATTCGGGTGTTTCTGGCCTGGAAGGGGTTAGAAAAGCCGGTGGAGGTAGAGCCCCAGACGCTTACTGCCCCGGAGCGCACTGGATTTACCGTGGTGGAGTGGGGCGGCACAGAGGTTTCCTAATGTCACCAGCCAAGCTGGGAGGTTTTTGCGCTCGCCGCGCGGGCCGCCTACTCGGCGGGAGCGCCGCTTTCTTTGCCAAAGAAAGCGGTGGGAAAGA
>DXDX01000112.1 GCA_019115265.1 Candidatus Flavonifractor merdigallinarum
CGGCCAAAAAAGACTTGACCTTCTGCCCGGTGCAAGGTATATGCTTTCCTTTGGTGATTGTAAATAATCTTAAAACCTTTTCCGCGGACAATTGACAGGGTACCGGCACTCCTCTAATATAGTTAAAATACCCTGTCAGACTGGAAGGAACCGGAGCATACCACATTCCCCCTCTCACCTATGGCCACAATTTAACAGCAACAGTAAGGAGTAGCTCTATGGAAACGATGCAAGTGAACCCGGAACTGGACCCTCAAACTGAACCGGAAACGGCGCCCCCCGCCTTCCAACCGCCCAAGAAGAAGCCAAAATGGCTCAAATGGGTCAAGCGTCTAATTGCGCTGGCGGTGGCGGCGGCTCTGGTGGTGTTTCTGATGCGCAGCTGCACCGGCGGCGGTGGCACCGTATCGGCCAATACCTACCGGATGGAGCCGGCGTCCATGCAGGACCTCACCGTCTCGGTGACTGGCACCGGCACCATCGAGCCCATCCACTCCTACAAAGTCACCACCCTCATCAAGGGCGAAATTCTGGAGGCACCCTTTGAGGAGGGGGATGTGGTCCACAAGGGAGATGTTTTGTTCCGCATTGACTCCAAGGATGTGGAAAACTCCATTGAACAGGCCCAGATTGCAGTGCGCAACGCCCAGCTCTCCCTGGAGAGTGCCCAGCTCAGCTATCAGGATTTGCTGGACAACCAGGCGGACCAGAAAACTGACCTCCAGATCAAATCCACTGAGACCGGCGTGGTCAACAAGCTCTATGTGGATGTGGGGGACACCCTCGCCGCTGGTGCGCCCATTGCCGACATTCTGGACCGGGACCACATGAAGCTCACGGTGGCCTTCCACGCGGTGAACACCACCTCGTTCTATGTGGGACAGAGCGCGGTTATCAAGGTGGACGGCTCCGGTGAGAGCCTCAACGGCACCATTGACTCCATCGCAGCCACCAACAGTGTGGGTCCCGGCGGTACGCTGGTGCGCAATGTCACGTTGGTGGTGGACAACCCCGGCGCCCTGTCGGACACCTCCACCGGCACCGCCTCGGTGGGCGGGGTGGACTGCGCCAGCGGCGGCACCTTTGCTTACGCGGCCAGCGGGCAGATTACCGCCCTCACCAGCGGCAAGCTGGAGACGCTCACCATCCACGAGGGGGATTGGGTGACCAAGAACCAAGTGGTGGGCTCCTTTGAGGAGACCGACATGGCCACTCAGATTGAAAACGCCCGCATCGCCGTGGAAAACGCAAAGAATGCGGTGCAGAACGCCCAGCTCACCCTGAAAAACGCGCAGGACAGCCTGGAGAACTACACCATCACCTCCACCATTGACGGCACTGTCATTGAAAAGAATCTGGACGTGGGGGACAACATCGACGGCACCTCCACCGCCGGCAGCAGTGCGGGGGTGAGCTACCCGGCTGTCATCTACGATTTGAGCGCCCTCACCTTTGATGTGAGCATCCACGAGCTGGACATCAACCAGATTCAGGTGGGGCAGAAGGTGGAGATCACCTCCAGCGCCGTGGAGGGCAAGACCTTCACCGGTCATGTGGACAAGGTGAACATCAACGGCGTTACCACCTCCGGCACCACCAACTACCCGGTGACCATCCTTCTGGATGAGTCGGATGGCCTGCTGCCCGGCATGAACGTGTCCGCCCGCATCATTGTGGAGGAGCAGAGCACCGCCCTGTGCGTCCCCATTGAGGCGGTGGAGCAGGAAAACGGCGGCACCATCCTCCTTCCCGGCGCGGACGCTGTCTACGACAAGGACGGCAATCTGGTCAGCCCCGGCACCATTGAGAAGCGGACCGTCACCCTGGGGCGCAACAACGACACCTACATTGAGATTCTGGACGGCCTGAGCGAAGGGGAGCAGGTCCTCATCCAAAACCCGGTGGGCAGCAGCTTCATGGAAATGGCGATGGGAGGCTAAGCCCTTGAAACATCTCATTGAGCTGAAAAATCTCTATAAAATCTACCAGATGGGGACGGAGACGGTTCACGCCCTGGACGGCATCAACCTCACCATTGACCCGGGGGAATTCGTGGCCATTGTGGGCCAGTCCGGCTCGGGCAAATCCACCGCCATGAACATCATCGGCTGTCTGGATGTGCCCACCAGCGGCACCTACCACCTGGGCGGGGTGGATGTGTCCACCATGGACGACGACCAGCAGGCGGAAATCCGCAACAAAATGCTGGGCTTCATCTTTCAGCAGTACAACCTCATTCCCAAGCTCAACGTGCTGGAAAATGTGGAGCTGCCCCTGCTGTACGCGGGCTTTTCCTCCTCCGAGCGGCGTCGGCGGGCCTTGAACGCCCTGGGCCGTGTGGGGCTGAGCGAGAAGTGCAAAAACCTCCCCAACCAGCTCTCCGGCGGCCAGCAGCAGCGGGTGTCCATCGCCCGGGCGCTGGCGGGCAATCCGTCGGTGATTCTGGCCGACGAGCCCACCGGCGCTCTGGACTCCCGCACCGGGCGGGAGGTGCTGGGCTTTCTCAAAAAGCTCAACGAAGAGGGGGACACGGTGGTCCTCATCACACACGACAACTCCATTGCCGTCCAGGCCAAGCGGATTGTCCGCCTCCAGGACGGCCGGATTATCTACGACGGAGACGCCAGCGACCCGAAAGCGGTGGTGCAGCCCACCGCCTCCGGGGATTTGGAGTCAGACGGCAGCTTTGGAGAGGAGGTACACCCATGAATATCTCCCAGTCCTTCCGTCTGGCCCTCAAATCCCTGGCCACCAGCAAAATGCGGGCGCTGCTCACCATGCTGGGCATCATCATCGGCGTGGCCGCCGTCATCATCATCACCAGCCTGGGCAACGGAATGCAGCTGATGATGAACGCCCAGTTTGAAAAGCTGGGGGCCAATCTGGTACAGGTGCAGCTGATGCAGACGGATAGCAGTTCCCGCACCATCACCCCCAGCGACATGGAGGAGCTGGTGGAGAAGTACCCTCAGTACCTCTCCGGTATGACCCCTTACATCAGCGTACAGGCCACCGTATTCCACAATGCCAACGAGTATAAGCGCACCCGCATTATGGGTGTCTCGGAGGCCTTTCTCAACGACCAGGGGAGCACCATGAGCGGGGAAGAGCTGGGCGAGGGCCGCTTTCTCAAGTTTGTGGATGTGGACCGCTATCAGAATGTGTGTGTCATCGGCGCCTATCTGGCCCAGGATTTTCAGGGAGATCCCATGGGGCAGACCATCACGGTGGGCGGCGTGCCCTTTACCGTCATCGGCGTGCTGAGGCAGGTGGGAGATAACACCGAGGGGAGCGGAGATGACATTCTCTACCTCCCCTATACCAGCGCCCTGCGCCTGAACAACACCGCCCAGGCCAGTGTCTATATGTTCACCAGCACCAGCCGGGACACCGCCTCGGTGGCCAAGGGCCTCATTGAAGAGCGGCTCTATCAGACCTACCAGGACGACACCGCCTACTATGTCATGACCTCGGCGGAAATGATGGACATTATGAACACCATGACCAACACCCTGATGATTGTGCTGGTGGCCATCGCCGCCATCTCCCTCCTGGTGGGCGGCATCGGCATTATGAATATCATGCTGGTCTCCGTCACCGAGCGCACTCGGGAAATTGGCATCCGCAAGTCCCTAGGTGCCAAGCGCAAGGCCATCCGCACCCAGTTTATCATTGAGGCGGGCACCACCTCCGCCATCGGCGGCGTACTGGGCATTCTGGTGGGCGTGGGGCTGGCCAGTGTGGTGGGTACCCTGGTCTCCAGCACCATGGACACCGGCGGCGTGCCCTTTACCGCTGTCCCCACTCCCACCTCGGTGGCGGTGGCCTTTGGCGTATCGGTGGGTATTGGCGTCCTCTTTGGCTACCTTCCCGCCAATAAGGCGGCGGCCCTCAACCCCATTGACGCGCTGCGATACGAATAAGGCAGACCGAAACAGAAGGAGAACTGAGTATGAAAAAACGCATTCTTTCCGGCCTTCTGGCCCTGGCGCTGACGGCGGGGCTGGTCCCCAGCGCCCTGGCCGCCTCGTCCCAGCGGGAGGAGGCCGCCCTGGTACTGTCCGCGCTGGACATCATGTCCGGGGATGAAAACGGCAATTTGGACCTGGGGCGCACCATCAGCCGGGCGGAGTTCACCCGCATGGTCATCTCCGCCTCCCCCTACCGGGAGGCCGCCGGTGACGCCGCCAGCGTGGCCCCCTACCCCGATGTGCCCCGCACCCATTGGGCGGCCTCCTACATCCAGCTGGCTGTCCGCGCCGGGTATGTCTCCGGCTATCTGGACGGCACCTTCCGCCCGGAAAACCCCATCACCCTGGCCGAGGGCGTGGTGATGGTGCTCAACCTGCTGGGCTATCAGCAGAGCGACTTCACCGGGGCCTGGCCCGCAGGGCAGATGGCCGCCTATCACAACCTGGGCCTGGATGAGAACATCTCCGCCAGCGCGGACACTCCCATGACCCGGGAGCACGCCCTGTACCTCTTCTATAACCTCCTCACCACCCGCAGCAAGGAGGGCAACTACTACCTCAATGCTCTGGAGCCCACCCTCAACTTGGTGGACAGCCAGGGGGAGCTGGACCCCATCGCCCTGGTAAACTTCACCATGGACGGGCCGGTAGTGGTGGCTCAGGGCTGGGAGAGCGACCTGCCCTTCTCCACCACCGGGGCCACGGTCTACCGGGATGGCCGCAGCTCCACCGTGAGCGCCATCCAGCTCCAGGATGTCCTCTACTGGTCGGAGCCTATGCGCACCCTGTGGGCCTACTCCAAGCGCTCCACCGGCATTCTGGAGGCCATCAGCCCCAATGTAGCCGCCCCCACCTCCATCACCGTGGCCGGGGAGACCTATAACCTGGAGACCCAGGAGGCGGTGTACGCCTGTTCTGATTTGGGCTCCTGCCGGGTGGGCGACACGGTGACCGTTCTGGTGGGCCGCAGCGGCGGCGCGGCGGCGGTGCTGGGCCTGGATGAGAATACCGCGGACAGCAATCTGGTCTACGGCATGGTCACCCAGTCAGACAAGCAGAGCTACACCGATGAAAACGGCAACGCCTACACCCGCAACACCATCACCCTCTATACCACTACCGGCAACACCGTCACCTATCCGGTGACCACCTCCTCCTATGAGGCGGGCGACCTGGTGCGTGTGGCCATCACCAACGGCCAGATTCAGGTCCGCCGCCTCTCCACCACCTCGACTCTGGAGGGCACCATCACCGCCGACGGTAAGCGGCTGGGCAGCTACACGTTGGCTGACAATGTGGGCATCCTGGACACCAGCGGCTCGTCTGTGGTGCGCCTCTACCCCAGCCGTCTGGCGGGTATGAAGCTCACCAAGAGCATGGTACGCTTCTACTCCACCAATGAGCAGGGGGAGATTGACCACCTCATTCTGAAGGACGCCACCGGCGACATGCACAGCTACGGCATCCTCACCAGCGTCAACGAAATCAATGAGGGGATGATGACCTCCGGCACCTATGTGGTGGATGTGGGCGGCACCTCCACCACCATTCAGACCCCCAACTCGATCTACCACATTGCCCCCGGCCCCTGTATGGTCATCGGTTCCCTCCAGAATCCGGACCGTATCTACAACCTCACCGGCGTGCGTCTGGAGACCATCACCGGCAATACCGGCCTGACCGAGAGCAACCAGAAGTACCATATCTGGGACCAGGCGGCCGTCTACGAGGTGCGAAACGGCAATTACTATCTCTCCAGCCTGGAGCGGGTCACCAGCGGCGGATACAGCCTCAGCGGCTATTATGACAGCGAGCAGCAGGGCAGCTGCATCCGTGTCATTCTGGCGCGGGAAAGCTAATCTGAATGTGCTTCCCGCCTATGCGGAAAGGGAACATGTACCACCCAAAAAATGGGGCGGCCCTATAAAAAGGCCGCCCGGTTGGAGGGGAGTGGAGAGGGGAGCGAGAGGTTCCTCTCTCCACTTTTTTCAATTTTTTGCGGGGAGAGGCATTCAGACACCGCGCGCCTGTCCGGCAAGAGAACATGCTCATTTCCGAAACCGCTCCAACAGAGCGGACTCCCACTGGTCGCCATACTTGAGGGCGATGAGGAAGAGGGCCAGTCCTACCAGGCCGATGAGCACCATCCCCCACAGCGGAATGGAGATGGCAGACCCGCCCAGGGCGCAGGCCACCAAAAGCCCCCAGGGCCGTGTGAGGGTCACCAGCACCAGAAAGCGCAGGGGCCGGATGTCGGTGAGCCCCGCCAGAATGCAGATGAGGTCGTCGGGGAAGAAGGGGAAGAGAAAGACCAGCGCCAGGAAAATATCCCGCTTGCGGCGGATAAGCTCCAGATAGCGCTCCGAGACCCGCCGGCTCACAAAGCGGTCGGCAAAGGAGCGCCCCAGCGCCCGGGCCAGGAGAAACACCACCATCGAGCCCAGAATCACCGCCCCTGCGGTGAGGAAGAAGGAGAGCCATACCCCGAAGAGCAGCCCGCCGGCCAGAGCCGTGAGGTTGCTGGGGATGGGGGCCAGCACCACCGAGGCAAATTGAATCAGAAAGTAGATGAGGTGGGAATAGGGGGTGAAGGTCTGGATATAGGCGCGCATCCCCTCCGGGGAGGTGATGGCGAAAAAGCCGGTTTTCCACAAAAAGAATCCGCCGCCGCCCAAAAGGGCCAGTGTCAGCAGCAGTGTCAGGGGCCAGGAGTAGCGTTTCATGGAT
>DXDX01000113.1 GCA_019115265.1 Candidatus Flavonifractor merdigallinarum
AGCTGAGCTAATCGTCCGAACAGCATGGTCTATTATAGCGAATGGGACAGCGAATGTCAACTCTTTTTTCAAATATTTTTCCGTACCCGGTGTCTTGGGTTGGGAGAGGGGGTTGGCAGGGGGGTGGGGAACTGCTATACTGAGGGGTATAGCGCCCGGCGGCCTGTCCGGGCGGAATGGGAGGGAGATACGATGGTGAGACGAGGCGCCGTCCTTGTCACCGGAGCCAGCCGGGGGATTGGGGCGGCCTGCGCCCGGCGCTTTGCCCGGGCGGGGTACCCGGTGGCACTGAATTACAACCGCTCCGAGGAGGCGGCCCTGGCTCTGGCGGAGGAACTGCGGACCGGAGGTGCGTGGGTGGAGCTCTTCCAGGCCGACGTGGGGGACACCGGACAAGTGGAGCGCATGGTTGACAATGTGTTGGATAAATTTTGTCAACTTGACATTTTGGTGTGCAACGCTGGCATTGCCCGGCAGCAGCTCTTTACCGATATTACCGATGGAGACTGGCGGGAGCTCTTCAATATCAACGTGGACGGCACCTTCCGCTGCTGCCGGGCGGTTCTGCCCCACTTCATCCACCGCAAGGCGGGGCGCATCATCACCGTCTCCTCCATGTGGGGGGTGACGGGCGGCTCCTGTGAGGTGGCCTATTCCGCCACAAAAGCGGCTATAATCGGCCTCACCAAGGCGCTGGCCAAAGAAGTGGGCCCCTCCGGGATTACGGTCAACTGCGTGGCTCCCGGCGTCATCGACACCGAAATGAACGGCAATCTCACCCCGGAGGACCTGGAACTTCTGCGGGAGGAGACCCCGCTGGAGCGGCTGGGGCAGCCGGAAGATGTGGCGGAGAGCGTCTTTTTCCTGGCCGGAGAGGGCGCTTCCTTCCTCACTGGCCAGGTCTTGTCACCCAATGGCGGAATTCTTATTTAAATTTGTAGGGAACTCACAGAAATCGAGTATATAAAAAGAGGGGTGTTGGCTATTTTCATAAGTTGACAATTTTGGAAGGGAAGCGTATAATGTCAACAACCTGTAAGGGAGGTACAATGAAATGAAGAACAAGCGTGTTTTGTCTCTGGCGATGGCGACCGCGATGAGCGTGTCGCTGCTGGCCGGCTGCGGCGGCACCAGCAGCCAGCCCTCCAGCAACCCCGACAACGGCGGCAGCGGCTCCACTGACGCCAGCGTCATCAAGATTGGCGGCATCGGCCCCCTGACTGGTTCCGCCGCCGTGTACGGCATCGCCACCAAGCAGGGCGCCGAGATCGCCATTGAGGAGATCAACGCTCTGGGCGGCCTCCAGTTTGAGCTGAACTTCCAGGACGATGAGGGTGTCAACGAGAAGGCGGTCAACGCCTACGGCAAGCTGAAGGACGACGGCGCTCAGATCATCTACGGCTGCACCACCACCAACCCCTGTGTGTCCGTGGCCGCTGAGACCTACAATGACCGCTACTTCCAGCTGACCCCCTCCGCCTCCTCCACCGATGTCACCGCTGGCCGGGATAATGTGTTCCAGGTCTGCTTCACCGACCCCAACCAGGGCAAGACTGCCGCGGACTACATCAAGGAGAACAACCTGGGCAGCAAGATCGCTGTCATCTACAACAACGGCGACGCCTACTCCACCGGCATCTACACCGCTTTCCAGAGCGAGGCGGACAGCATCGGGCTGGAGGTTGTGGCAGTCCAGACCTTCCCCGATGACACCAACGCCGACTTCACCGTGCAGCTGACCGCCGCCAAGGACGCCGGCGCCGACCTGGTGTTTATGCCCATCTACTACACCCCCGCTTCCCTGATTCTGAATCAGGCCAAGACCATGGGCTATGAGCCCACCTTCTTCGGCTGCGACGGTATGGACGGCATTCTGGACCTGGACGGCTTCGACACCAGCCTGGCCGAGGGCCTGATGCTCATGACCCCCTTCAACGCCTGGGGCGAGGACGAGCGCACCAAGAACTTTGTCAGCGAGTACGCCGCGGCCTATGAGGACGCCATCCCCAACCAGTTCGCCGCCGACGGCTATGACTGCATGTACGCCATCTACGAGGCCTGCCAGAAGGCCGGCATCACCGCCGATATGAGCGCTCAGGACATCTGTGAGAAGCTCATCGCCACCTTCACCGACAGCAGCTTCAGCGTGGACGGCCTGACCGGCACCGGCATGACCTGGGGCACCAACGGCGAGGTCTCCAAGGCCCCCGTGGTGGTCAAGGTTGAGAATGGCGTGTACGTCACGCAGTAATATCCCCCAGAATTTTTCGGAGGGAACCCAGGAGAGGGTTGCCGGAACCACGGCAGCCCTCTCTTTCCTTCCTGAATCTGTATGGCGGAAACGTCCGCGGTGCGCACGCCGCGGAGGTTTTCGCCATACAGCCCCCTCACCGGGGGTTTGCGAAATGAGAGAACAGAGAAAGAGGTGACCGGCTTTGAGCCTTCTCAATAACCTCATCAATGGCATCAGCCTGGGCAGCGTCTACGCCATCATCGCCCTGGGCTATACCATGGTCTACGGCATTGCCAAGATGCTCAACTTCGCCCACGGCGACGTCATCATGGTGGGCGCGTACATCTGCTTTTTTGCCACCGGACAGTATAACCTGCCCCCGGTGGTGGGCGTCCTTCTGGCCATGGTGGTGTGTACCGTGCTGGGTGTCGTCATTGAGCGCCTGGCCTACAAGCCCCTGCGGCAGGCGCCCTCCCTGGCGGTGCTCATTACCGCCATCGGCGTGAGCTATTTCCTTCAGAATTCCGCCCTGCTGCTGTGGAAGTCCGACCCCAAGAGCTTTACCTCCGTGGTGGGCAAGGGCTCCATCAAGCTTTTTGACGGACAGCTGACCATTACCCATGTGGCCCTGGTCACCGTGGTGGCCTGTATTGTCATTATGCTGGCCCTCACCTGGTTTACCGGCAACACCAAGATGGGCAAGGCCATGCGTGCCTGCTCTGAGGACAAGGGTGCGGCCCTCCTGATGGGCATTGATGTCAACCGCACCATCTCCATGACCTTTGCCATCGGCTCCGCCCTGGCGGCGGTGGCCGGAGCGCTCTACTGCTCCACCTATCCCACCCTCATGCCCACCACCGGCTCCCTCCCCGGCATCAAGGCCTTCACCGCCGCCGTGTTCGGCGGCATCGGCTCCATCCCCGGGGCCATGCTGGGCGGCATCCTGCTGGGTGTCATTGAGATCTTCGCCAAGGCCTTCAATACCCAGATCTCCGACGCGGTGGTCTTTGCGGTGCTCATCATTGTCCTGCTGGTCAAGCCCGCCGGCCTTCTGGGCAAGACGGTCCGCGAGAAAGTTTGAGGTGGCGGATATGAAAAAACTCACTCCCGGCCGGAAACGGCTTTTGAACAACTCCATCACCTATGGTATGGTGATTGCCGCCTTTGTGATCATTCAGATCCTCAAGGCGGGCGGAATGCTTTCCTCCTCTCTCCAGGGGCTGCTGGTGCCCATCTGCGCCTATGTGACCATGGCCATCGCCCTCAATCTGGTGGTGGGTATCTCGGGCGAGCTGAGCCTGGGCCACGCCGGCTTTATGAGCGTGGGCGCTTTTTCCGGCATGGTGTTCAGCATCTCCATGCAGAGCGCCATCCCCTCCGCCCCCCTGCGCCTCTTCTGCGCTATGATGGTGGGAGCAGTGTTCGCCGGCATCGCCGGCGTAATTGTGGGCGTGCCGGTGCTGCGTCTGCGGGGCGACTATCTGGCCATTGTCACGCTGGCCTTTGGCGAGATTATCAAGAACATTATTAACATTTTGTACATCGGTGTGGATGAAAACGGCCTCCACTTCTCCGCCAAGAATGAGATGGCTCTGAATCTGGCGGAGGGCGGCAAGGCCATTCTGAAAGGACCTCTGGGCGTGACCACCAACGCCAAGCTCTCTACCTTCACCGCTGGATTCATTCTGGTGCTGGTGGCGCTGACCATTGTGCTCAATCTGGTCAACAGCCGCACCGGCCGTGCCGTTATGGCCCTGCGGGATAACCGCATCGCCGCCGAGAGTGTGGGTATCGGGGCTACCAAGTATAAGCTCATCGCCTTTGTTACCTCCGCCGTGCTGGCCGGAGCCGCCGGTGTGCTGTACGCCATGAATTACTCCTCGGTGGCCGCCAAGCAGTTTGACTTCAATGCCTCCATCCTGATTCTGGTGTTTGTGGTGCTGGGCGGTCTGGGCAACATCCGCGGCTCCATCATCGCCGCCGCTCTGCTGTATGTCCTGCCGGAGCTGCTGCGGGACTTCTATGACTTCCGTATGCTGATCTATGCCATCGTCCTCATTCTGGTGATGCTGGCCACCAACAACCCCACCCTCAAGCAGTTCTTTGGCGGCCTCTTCGCCCGTCTGGGCCGGGGGAACGCCCAAAAAGGAGGCGCACAGGAATGAGCAGCCGAGTGAAGAATAAGCAGCCCACCAAGATGGTGCCCGTCCCCAGCCACTCCATCATCCCCGAGCGGGACATTGACAAGGCACCCATTCTGGAGTGCCAGCACCTGGGCATTGACTTCGGCGGCCTCACCGCCGTCAACGAGTTCAACCTCACCGTGGGCCGCACTGAGATTGCCGGCCTCATTGGCCCCAACGGCGCGGGCAAGACCACCGTCTTTAACCTGCTGACCAAGGTGTACCAGCCCACCCGGGGCACCATCCTTCTGGATGGCAAGGACACCCACGGCATGAACACGGTCCAAGTGAACCGCTCCGGCATCGCCCGTACTTTCCAGAATATCCGCCTCTTTGACAAGCTCACCGTGGAGGACAATGTGAAGATTGGCCTTCACAACCAGATCCGCTACCCCATGTGGAGCGGGATACTCCGTCTGCCCAGCTACTGGAGGAAGGAGAAGCTGGCCCATGAGAGCGCCATGGAGCTGCTCCACATCTTCGACATGGAGGATTTGGCCAACCACCAGGCGGGCAGCCTGCCTTATGGCGCCCAGCGCCGCCTGGAGATTGTGCGGGCTCTGGCCACCAATCCGTCCCTGCTGCTACTGGATGAGCCGGCGGCGGGCATGAACCCCTCGGAGACGGCGGATTTGATGGAGAATATCCTGAAAATCCGGGACACCTTCCAGATTGCCATTATGCTCATTGAGCACGATATGAACCTGGTTATGGGCATCTGTGAGGGTATCTGTGTGCTCAACTTCGGGCAGGTCATTGCCAAGGGCACCCCCGCCGAGATTCAGGCCAACCCCAAGGTAATTGAGGCCTATCTGGGCAGCCAGAAGAAAAAGGAGGGATGACGCCATGCTGAAAGTCAACGACATCAATGTGTACTACGGCGCCATCCACGCCATCAAGGACATCTCCTTTGAGGTCAACGACGGGGAGATTGTCACCCTCATCGGGGCCAACGGCGCGGGTAAGACCACCACCTTGCAGACCATCTCCGGTCTGCTGCACACTCGCACCGGCTCCATTGAGTTTATGGACAAGAACATCGTGGGCGTGCCCCCCCACAAGGTAGTGCTCCACGGTCTCGCGCAGGTGCCCGAGGGACGCCGAGTTTTTCTCCAGATGACGGTGGAGGAGAACCTCCAGATGGGGGCGTTCACCCGCCCCAACAGCGAGATTGAGCCGGGGATTGCCGACGTGTACCAGCGCTTTCCCCGCCTGAAAGAGCGGCGCAAGCAGATTGCGGGCACCCTCTCCGGTGGCGAGCAGCAGATGCTGGCCATGGGCCGCGCCCTCATGTCCAAGCCCAAGCTCCTCATGCTGGATGAGCCCTCCATGGGCTTGGCGCCCATTCTGGTGGAGCAGATTTTTGACATCATCCAGGAGCTGAACCGGGCGGGCGTCACCATTCTGCTGGTGGAGCAGAACGCCCAAATGGCCCTGTCCATCGCCCACCGGGGCTATGTGCTGGAGACCGGCAAAATTGTGGCCACCGGCACCGGCGAGGAGCTGCTGGAAGATGAGGCGGTCAAGAAAGCCTATCTGGGCGGCTAACCCATCCAAACAAAAGAGGGACCTGTTGCAGAATGTTTTATCTCTGCAACGGGTCCCTTTTTAATTTAATCTGTGGCCAGACGGCGCAGGGTGTCTCCCGTCAGGCGGTAGACGGTCCAGTCGGACATGGGCTGGGCCCCATGGCGCGGTAGAAGTCAATGCTGCTCTGGTTCCAGTCCAGGCACCACCACTCCAACCGCCCGCAGCCCCGCTCCACGGCGATGGCGGCCAGCTGTTTCAAAAGCGCCTTGCCATAGCCCCGGCCCCGGTAGGCGGGGAGCACATACAGATCTTCCAGATAGAGTCCCGCCCGACCCAGGAAGGTGGAAAAGTTGTGGAAAAAGAGGGCAAAGCCTATCTCACAGCTATCAGCCATAGCAAAGATCACCTCGGCCTTCTGCCGGTCAAACAGCCACTCCTCCAGCGTGGCCTCATCCGCCACCACTTTGTCCAACAGATGTTCATAGTCGGCCAGCTCCCGGATAAAGCGCAGAATCAGCGGAGTATCCTCCCGCTGGGCAAAGCGAACTGTCACATCAGGGCTCAACATTGACCCGCTCCTCTCTCTGTGTGATGTGATTTTATCATACCATTGCGCCGCCGGGCTGGCAACGGTTTCCCGGGGGAGAAGAGAAGCAGAGACAGATTGTGGCATAACGGAGGAAAATGGTTCCGCCTTCGGGTGTGTTCGACGCTCGGGGTGGTAATTACCCGCGAATTATGGTATAATCCAAAAATAGTGTCGTATCCGAAACATTGTAACCGCCATCCGAAGGAGGAACTACCCTATGAGCGCCCAAGGGGAATTTCTGGAGCTCTATCAGACCTATATCCGGCGGGAGGGGGCCGACGCCCTGCTGGACTATCTGAGCAACAAGAGCGATTTCTTTACCGCCCCCGCCTCCGCCCGCTTTCACGGCTCCTATGCCGGCGGGCTGTGTGACCACAGCGTCAATGTCTACCACTGCCTGCGGGACTATCTGGAGCGGGAGCGTGTGAAAGAGCTCTATGGTCTGGAGTACAGCGATGAGTCGGTGGCCCTGGTGTCCCTCCTCCACGATGTGTGCAAAATCGGCTGCTACAAGCAGAGCACCCGCAATGTGAAGGGCCCTGACGGCAAGTGGCAGAGTGTGCCCACCTACTTCTATGAGGACAATCTGCCCTACGGACACGGAGAGAAGAGTGTGTACATCCTCTCCGGTTTTCTCCGCCTCACCCGGGAAGAGGCGATGGCCATCCGCTGGCATATGGGCTTTTCCGGCGACGAGGATAAGCGCCTGGTGGGGCAGGCATTCCAGCAGTACCCGCTGGCATTTGCCCTGAGCCTGGCCGACATGGAATCCACCTACTTCCTGGAAGGGGAGGAGGGATAAGCCATGGCCAAGCGGGAAAATGATCTGGGGCGGGACCCCATTGGAAAGCTGCTGCTCCGTCTGGCGGTGCCCACAGTGACGGCCCAGCTGGTCAACGCCCTCTATAACATTGTGGACCGGATGTACATCGGCCACATTGAGGGAGTGGGCGACCTGGCTCTCACAGGGCTGGGCGTCTGCTTCCCGGTCATCATGTTTGTCTCCGCCATCTCGGCCCTGGTGGGTATGGGCGGCGGTTCTCGAGCGGTGGTGCGTATGGGGGAGGGCCGCAATGAGGAGGCCAACGCCATTTTGGGCAGCTGCTCGGCGCTGCTCCTCCTGCTGTCCATTCTGGTGACAGTGGTCTTTCAGTTGGTGAAGGAGCCCATGCTCCTGCTGTTTGGCGCTACGGAAAACACCATCGGCTATGCGGTGGACTATCTGACCATCTATCTGTGGGGCACCATCTTTGTGGAAGTCTCCCTGGGATTGAACTTCTTTATCACCTCTCAGGGCTTTTCCACCATCTCCATGGCCACTGTGCTCATTGGGGCCATCATCAATATCATTCTGGACCCCGTCTTTATCTTCGGATTCCAGATGGGGGTGAAGGGTGCCGCTCTGGCCACCATTACCGCCCAGGCGGTGTCGGCGGTGTGGGTGCTGCGCTTCCTCACCGGCAAGCGGACCAAGCTGCGCCTCCAGCGGCGCCATTTTCGGATCCAGCCCAAGGTGCTGGCCCCTGTGCTGGCACTGGGGGTGTCCCCGTTTATTATGAACGCCACCGAGAGTTTGGTGAACATCGCGTTCAACTCCTCCCTCAAGACCTACGGCGGGGACAGCGCCGTGGGGGCCATGACCATCTGCTCCAGCGTGATGCAGGTCTTTTTCCTGCTGCTCCAGGGCATCGCCCAGGGGGCGCAGCCCATTATTGGATTCAACTACGGCTCGGGAAATCTGGAGCGCGTGAAAAAGACCTTCCGCCTGCTGGTGATCAGCGCGCTGTGCTTCACCTGTACGGTGTGGCTGGGGCTGGAGCTGTTCCCGGGGGCCTTTGTGGCGCTCTTCAACGACGAGCCCGCTCTGGTGTCTCTGGCCGTGTGGACGCTGCGCATTTACGCGGCGGGTATGTTTATCCTGGGCATCCAGACCGCCTGCCAGCAGACCTTTGTGGCCCTGGGTCAGGCGAAAATTTCCCTCTTTCTGGCTCTGCTCCGCAAAATCATCCTGCTCATCCCTCTCATTTACATCCTGCCGCCCTTCTTTGAAAACAAGGTGATGGCGGTCTTTCTGGCCGAGCCGACGGCGGACATCATCGCGTCCATCACCACTGGGCTGATGTTCTTCTGGCGCTTTCCCCGGATTCTCCGCCGCCGGGCGGTGGAGGTGGCCCATCTGCATGAGAAGGAAACCCCCTGAATGCCCGCTCATCGGAGCGCAAGGACCTTCTGTCCCCCACATCTCGTTCGGAAAGGAGAATGGAATGCCATGGACCTCCAAGAAACACTGAATGCAATGCGCCGAAACAGCATTTTCCTCAACATTGCCGGAAAAGGGACCCAGCAGCGGTGTGGAACGCGCTTCGGCGGACAGCCGGATGTGCCGCCCGATTTTGTGTGGCCGACCTTCCGGGGGGAGGGGTATGACGGCGTGGTGAAAGACCGTCCCCTCACCTTTTTGGCGCAGTTCAACTGTGCGGATTTGGCCAAGTATGACACCGAGCATCAGCTGCCCGACCACGGGTTGCTGTCCTTCTTCTATGAGACCGATACCCAGTGCTGGGGGTATGACCCGTCAGATAAGGGCTGTGCCCGCGTATTCTGGTTTGAGGATACCTCCATCTTGTCCGCCGCCGATTTCCCGCCGGATATGGAAGAGTGCTTCCGGTTTCCCACCATCGCGATCGAGATGAAACCGGAGTGGTCCTATCCTGAATGGGAGGACTTCTCCGAACGGGAGCATTTGCTGCGCAGAGATCCCAAGCAGTACCTGGCGCAGAGCGAGCCGTTTGAAAAAGCGCGTCAGCTGCTGGTGCCGGAAGAGCCTATGGTCTCCTCCAAACTGCTGGGCTGGCCGGATATCATCCAGAACAGCATGGCGGTGGAATGTGATCTGGTCAGTCAGGGCTACTATCTGGGCGGCAAATGGGAAGAGGTTCCCGAGGAGATCCGCCAGCGCGCGGAGGACACCGCTTTGGAGCGCTGGCTGCTGCTCTTCCAGCTGGACATGGTGGAGGACGACGACTTCGAGCTGATGTTCGGCGACAGCGGGCGGATCTATTTCTACATCACCCGAGAGGACCTGCGGGAGCGCCGCTTTGACCGAGTGTGGCTCATCCTCCAGTGCTATTGACCCCTGAACGCAGACCAGACGATTTGCGCGATGAAAGACAAACATGGATCAGGAGGCTTGTCTATGAAAAATATCACCCTTATCGGAATGCCCGGCTCGGGGAAGAGCACCCTGGGCGTACTGCTGGCCAAGACACTGGGCTTTGGCTTTTTGGACACCGACCTGGTGATTCAGCAGCGGGAGGGAGACCTTCTGCAAAACATTCTGGACAAAGTGGGCACTGAGGCGTTTCTGGACCTGGAGGCCGACGCCATCTGCTCCGTGGAGTGTGACCGCACCGTCATTGCCCCCGGCGGCAGCGTTATCTGCCGCGAGCGGGGCATTGAGCACCTGCGGGCGCTGGGACCGGTGGTCTACCTGCGCATTCCCTGCGATGTGCTGGAGGCGCGTATCCACAACATGGGCTCCCGGGGCATTGCCTTCCGCCCGGGAGAGACTTTGCAGGACATCTATGATTACCGCACCCCCCTCTATGAGAAGTACGCCGATATTGTGGTGGACGGAGACAAGGGCACGCTGGAAGAGACGCTGGCCGCCGTGCTCCAGGCCCTCATTGGAGTGTAAAGAGCGGGCGAAAAAGGTTTCCCCTTTTGGGGCTTTCGGGGAAATGCACTTGTATTTTCCCTGAATTGTGATATACTAAATAAAAGATGTTCCCACCATACGCCCGCGGGCCACTCCGCGGGCGTATGGTGCGTCCTGCGGACTTTGTCCCAATTTTTGATGCAAAGGATTCGAGATACATGACATTCCAAGACCTGGGCCTCATTGCGCCCATCCTGGGTGCTCTGGCTGACCTGGGCTATGAGCGCCCCTCTCCCATTCAGGAAAAGGCCATTCCCCCCGCACTGGCCGGGCGGGATGTGCTGGGCTGTGCCCAGACCGGCACCGGCAAGACCTGCGCGTTTGCCACACCCATTCTCCAGCGCCTCCAGGCCAAGACCGTCAAGGGGCATCCTATCCGCGCCCTCATTCTCACCCCCACCCGGGAGCTGGCCCTCCAGATTCAGGAGAGCTTCCAGGCCTACGGCAAGGGGCTCAAGCTGCGCTCCGCCGTCATCTTTGGCGGGGTGGGGCAGGCGCCCCAGGTGGAGCGGCTGAAAAAAGGGGTGGACATTCTGGTGGCCACCCCCGGTCGGCTCATTGACCTCTATCAGCAAAAGCTCCTGGACTTCGGCGGTCTGGAGATTCTGGTGCTGGACGAGGCGGACCGGATGCTGGATATGGGCTTTATCCACGATGTGAAGAAAATTCTCCAGTGGCTGCCCAAAGAGAAGCAGACCCTCTTCTTCTCCGCCACCATGCCCCCGGAGATCACGGATTTGGTCAACTCCCTCCTCCGCGACCCGGTGAAGGTGGCGGTGAATCCGGTGTCCTCCCCGGTGGAGGTGATCCGGCAGCAGCTCTACTATGTGGACCGGGGGAACAAGACCCGCCTTCTGGCCTATCTTCTGGACGCGGAGCAGGCCCAGAGCGCACTGGTCTTTACCTGCACCAAGCACGGGGCCAACAAGGTGGCTGGCGACCTCATGAAAGCGGGCATCCCCGCCGCCGCCATTCACGGCAACAAGAGCCAGACCGCCCGGCAGCAGGCGCTGTCCGACTTCAAGAGCGGGGCGATCCGGGTGCTGGTGGCCACCGATATTGCTGCCCGGGGCCTGGATATTGAGGAGCTGTCCTACGTTTTTAACTACAACCTCCCCGACGTGCCGGAGACGTATGTCCACCGCATTGGCCGCACCGGCCGGGCGGGCCACGGCGGCACCGCCATCTCCTTCTGCGATGTGAACGAGAAGGAGGAGCTGAAGGGGATTGAAAAGCTGCTGGGCCGTCCCATTCCGGTGGTGGAGGACCACCTGTTCCCCATGGAGGTGCTGGAGCCTCTGCCCCGGGACAAGAAGGGGCGGGTGGTGAACCCGGAGGATGCGGAGGCGTGGGCCGCCGCTCGGGAGCGCCGGGCTGCCCGCAAGGCCCAGGAGTCCAAGGAGGGCAAAGCGTCCAAGAAGCAGCCCAAGGCGCAGCCCGCTCCGGTGGAGGCGAGTGCCCCCGCCCCCAAAAAGCGCCCCAAGGCCCACCGGGCCAGCGCCACCTTGGAGGAGGCATTGGTTGCCACCGCACCCAAGACCTCAAAGCCGGGGCGCAATACCAAAGAAAGCGACTTCCGCCACCCCGACCCGCTGTCGGGCGACACCATTATGGACGCCACTGCCCGCCTTTTGGCCCCCCGCTCCCGGACGGTGCAGGAGGGGGAGAAGTCTCCCCGCCGCCGGAACGGAAAGGGAAGCAAGGCGTCTCAGAGCGCCCCCAAGTCCGCTCAGGAGCAGTCCCAGAAGGAACCGTCCCGCAAGGGGAAGGGCAAGCGCCCTCTCTCCCCGCTGGAGGTGCTGGGCGGCAATAAAAAGCGCAAGCGCCGCTCCGGCGGGGGCAGCCCGCGGGAGGTGGAGCTGCGCACCGACGGCGTGAAGGACTCCACCGAGCTCTCCGCCAGCCTGATGAAACCCTATTACCTCAGCGACGATACTTGATCGTTTCGGGCCGTTGCAGATGAAAGATTCTGCAATGGCCCTTTTATTTTGAAACGTATTCCGACTACCCCGCCCAAGTCGGGGGAGTTTTTGCGCTCGCCGCGCGGGCCGCCTACTCGGCGGGAGCACCGCTTTCTTTGCCAAAGAAAGCGGTGGGAAAGAAAGCGCAGAGGGGGCGCTGCCCCCTCTGCACTCCCCCCAATGCGCAACCGGGCTA
>DXDX01000114.1 GCA_019115265.1 Candidatus Flavonifractor merdigallinarum
TGCAGGTGGAGGAGAAGGGGACCGGCCGCTATCTGCGGGTGGACACCAAAGGATTTCCCTTTGTGCTGCTCTGGAGCAAGCCGGGTATTCCCGACTTTGTCTGCATCGAGCCCTGGATGGGCTACCCCGGCCCCGGGCATGACCTGATGGGCCGTCCGGGCGCCATGGAGCTGGCCCCCGGCGCGTCGTTCTCCCGGACCCAACGCATTACAGTAGGCGTCTGACCACACAATAACCAGAGCGATCTGGGCCATAGTCCCCGCTGAATCCTCCCGTTCGGCGGGGACCTTTCATTCTGAATGGAACAGGAAAATAATTCATCCATCATGATTGAAATTTGGAAGAATCTGATGTATTATAGGTAGGAATGGAAAAGAAACTGGGACGTTACCAGTAATGCCATCCCTTCCCTGTGAAGGGCGGAGAGAGGAAGCTGACATGTCCAGAACAAACTACAGTGCCTATATGGCCATCAAGAACAAGATCATGGAGATCTTTCGTTCCGAGACCTTTGAAAAGAATAAACTGCCCTCAGAGGCCGCTCTGGCCAACCGTCTGGGGATCAGTTTGGTGACGCTGCGGGAGTCGCTGATGATGCTGGCATTGGAGGGCTACATCACCAAGCGGCACGGTTCGGGCAACTATGTCCATCCCAGTACCCTGGACTATGAAAATCGAATCTACTGTTATACAGAATACCTGCATAAGAAGGGATACCACGCCGGAATCCAGCTGTTTGCGCAGGAGTGGACCCCCGCCAATCAGCGGGAGGCGGAGATGTTGGGGGTTCAGGAGGGGGAGCGCCTGTTGGTCAACCGGCTGGTCTACTTGGCGGATGAGCACCCGGCCATTTACACCATTCACCGCATTCCGGCCCGGCTGCTGATTCGGGAGGATGTGGCCCAGATGCCCTTTGCCCAGATCCACATTCTGATCCGGGACTACATGGGGCGGGAGCTGGCCCACGCCCTCAACGACTACCAGCCCATTGCGGCGCAGGGGACCTATGCCCAGCGCCTGGCACTGGCGGAGGAGACGCCGATTCTGAGCAACCATCAGGTGTTCTACGACATCTCCGATCAGGAGCTGGTGTACAGTACCAACTATTTCCACCCCGAATACTATCAGCTCCGCACGCTGCAAAACTGGGACCTGGGGCGCTAAAAGGGACTTGCAATCCGCCGGTGCTGCGTCTATAATGGGGGAAGCACTGGAGCTGGGCTCCGAAAATGGGGAGGAAAACGGTAATGAAAGCCTATGATACCATCCATAAGGAAACGCTGGAGGTAGACCGGAACGGTCTGGTGGACCTGATGCTCAACAACCGCCAGGTGGATCTGATTCTCAAGGAGAAAAAGACCGACGAGGACGGCTACCTCACCTGGGATGTGGAGCACTGGAGCACTGTGGACGGACGCCGGTTTATCCGCTGCTACTCGCTGGAGGGCCGCGTGCTGCGGGACTCCACCGCCCACAACAAGTATGATCTGGACAACTCCTTCTTCCCGGAGCAGGCCAAGGAGATTCAGATCAGCTGAGCTCCCACCCAAGGCGTATGCTGTAAAAGGGACTAACAAATTGCAGCAAGCGGCATCGTCAGATTGACTGTGCCGCTTGCTGCTTGTTTTGTCTGGGGAGGTGTGTGGATGGAGGAGTTTTTTGCGTCTGTCCGGGCATTTGGGGAGCAACCTGTGGGACCCAAAGAGTTTGCCCTGTTTGTTGGCGTTGTGTTCCTGTTTGAGGTGTTGGTGATTGGATGGGATCACTGGCGCACCAGGCGGAAATTTCAGGCGTTTCAAAAAAAACACCCGGATGCGGCGCTTGTCTATTTGTATGTGGGGGACCAGCCGGCGTTGTGGTGTCGGATGACCTGTCAGCGGGGTACGGTGTCTCCCGTTTGCTCCCTTCCAGCCGGGCAACACCCCGCTGGAGCTAAAGGGCTTGCCTTTTATGCCGTCCCCGGTGTGACAACCGTGACTCTTCTCTTTCACCGGAAAAGAGGGGAGGAAGGGGGCAGCCGTGTCAGCGGCCAGATCTCCTTCCGCGCGGAGGAAAAGGGCGTCTACCGGGCGCAGCTCCAGCCCCAAGGGCAGATCGAGCTGATTCTCTTGAAGGGCAAGGAGCTTCATTTCCAGGTCTCCGAGGAGCACAAACCAAATTCCTACCAGTATACACAGAAAAAGCCGGTGGGGTCCACCATCCTGGGGAACTTTTACCTGCGGGAAGTGCAGCGTCTGCTGTGTACCGGCGGTATGATGGCGCTGCTGTTGGGGTATTTGGTCTGGATTGGTGGTCTGCCTGCCTTTGTGCTGTTCCTTCCGCCGAGCCTGTGTATTCTGATGCTGGGGTTCTCCGCCATCGTGGGAAGCCGAAGATTTCACCAGGTGTTTGATGCCCTGCCTATGCGGCGGCAGGAGCAAATTCAGGCGGAATTTTCCAGGGAACACCCCATCTTTCCGCTGTTTCTGGGGGAGGTCCATCTGCTCTCCAATTGCCTCATTAGCCGGCATGGCGGGCGTCTCTCCCTGATTTTGATCGAAAAGATTACCTCTGCCCAGAAGTTTCAGGCCAGCAAGAGCTATGGACTGGCTCGAAGTCTGATCCTTCACATGAAAAATGGCCGTAAGTATCAGTTGGAGTTTTTCGGGACACATCAAAAAGAGCTTCCCGTGGTGCTGGCCTGGCTCAAAGAGCGAAATCCCAGTATTTTGGAACAGTGAATCTACATCGACAGAAGGAGAAATTGGAATGAAATATACATTGGACACGGATTTTTCCACCCTGCGGGGAGCGGAGACAGAGCGGTGGATGGAAGGCTTTCCTGAGATGACCAAGAGCGCCTTTGATGGAAGGGACAACCGCACCAAGCTGCTGGCCCATTTGTTGATTCTGGAGCCCTATGTCCACACCCTGCGTCTGGCCCTTGCGGAGCAGGATGAGCAGCCCTCTAAGGTGCTGGAGCGGGGGATGGAGCTTCTCTGGGGCTATCTGGAGGGAAAGGCAGGTTTGGCGGATTTTGAGGACTTTGCCAACAACCTCTTCAGCGCCACCATCCACTATAACACCGGCGAGGAACTGACCGAGGCACAGCGGGAGTTCTATGAGGAGCACCTGCAAGCGCTGGAGGGAAACGGTCTGGAGTGGAGTGCGCTGGGCTGGATTTCCGACCTTCTTATCACGCTGACCGCCAGCGAGGGCGGGCGGCTGGATTTTCCGCTGGATGCCGAATCCCAGCTTCCGGCCTATCGGCAGATTTTCTTTACCGATGTGGAGGAGCTTTTGAATGGTCTGGCGGACTTCTGTATTGATGCGTTGGACATTCCCATGGCCTCCAACCGGGCGAAGGACTATATATCCGCCATCAACCAGGCTTATGAGACGCCCCTGTTTCGTCAGGTGGTGGCCCAGGTGCTCCAGGGAATGAGAACCGCTTTGACCGCACAGCCGGAGCAGTATGAAGCGCTGCGGCGGGAGTATCAGGACTATCTTCTGGTGCCGGAGGCATATCTGGAGGAATTTTCCGACTTCTTTTAACAGGCGGCGTTCTCAACGCCGGGGGAGCTTTGTCCTCGCCGGGCGGGCACCCTGCACGGGTGGCGCCCGATTTCTTTTCGCAGAAAAGAAACCGGGGAAAGAAAAGGCGGAGAGGGGAACTTCTCGTTCCCCTCTCCACTCCCCTCCAAAAGGGCGGCCTTTTTCGGGGGCCGCCCCATTTTTTGGCGGTAACTAACAGTTTTTGCGGTCACCTGTCTTGCAAGGCAGTACAACACTTTCTTTATAGGCGGAAAACTCGGCTCAAATGGCACCGAGCTTGCGCAATTTCTCCGCAGCGGACCTTTAGCCCGGTTGCGCATTGGGGGGAGTGCAGAGGGGGCAGCGCCCCCGCTGCGCTTTCTTTCCCACCGCTTTCTTTGGCAAAGAAAGCGGTGCTCCCGCCGAGTAGGCGGCCTGCGCGGCGAGCGCAAAACCCCCCGTCTTGGACGGGCAAGCAATTTATTCCGCGGAGAGCTGAGCAATCCCCAGACGGATGCGGCGCAGCGCTTCCTCCTTGCCCAGGATATGGCAGAGCTCTACCGCGCCGCCGGGGGTGACCGCCTTACCGGACAGGGCGGTGCGTACCGGCCACATAATGCGGCCATTTTTCAGCTCATGGGCGGCGGCCAGATTGATGAGGGCGTCGTGGATGGCGTCATAGGTCCAGTCGGTGATCCCCTCCAGAACGGGGAGCACCAGCTCCAGCGCCTCCTTGGAGTTCTCCACATTGGTTTTCATTTTCTTGTGGCAGTAGAGTTCGTTGGAGTACTCCGGCAGGGCGTCAAAGAAGTCCACCTGGGGCGCAATGTCCAGCCAGGTGTCGCACCGGGGCTGTACCAGGGGTGCAATGAGCTTGAGGTCAATGCCGGGGGTTTTCACCGCCTCTTTCAGATAGGGCTCCGCCCCCTCATAGAAAGCTTCGGGAGAGAGGGCGCGCAGATAGTTGGCGTTGAAATATTTCAGTTTCTCGATGTCAAAGATGGCAGGGGACTTGGAGATGCCGCCGATGTCAAACACCTCCGCCAGCTCAGAGAGGGTGAAGAACTCCCGCTCGGCGTACTCACCCCGGGGCGACCAGCCCAGCAGGGTGACATAGTTCACCACCGCCTCCGAGAGGAAGCCCATAGCCAGCAAATCCTCATAGGAGGGGTCGCCCTTGCGCTTACTCATCTTGTTGTGCTGGTCCCGCATGACAGGGGAGCAGTGGATATAGGTGGGCACTGTCCAGCCAAAGGACTGGTACAGCAGATTGTACTTGGGCGCGGAGGAGAGGTACTCACTGCCCCGCACCACATGGGTAATACCCATCAGGTGGTCATCAATGACGTTGGCGAAGTTGTAGGTGGGCAGGCCGTCCGACTTGATGAGCACCTGGTCGTCCAGAGTGGAGTTCTCCACGGTGATGTCCCCGAATACCGCATCGGAGAAGGTAGTGGAGCCCTCGGTGGGGATTTTCTGGCGGATGACGTGGGGCTCACCGGCGGCCACACGGGCTTTGGCCTCCTCCAGGCTCAAGGAGCGGCAGGGGTCGGCGGCGCGGTCAAACTGACCGGAGTCCTCCTCCGACTCGGTCTTTTCACAGAAGCAGTAGTAGGCGTACCCCTTCTCCACCAGCAGCTCGGCATACTTTCCATAGAGGTCCCGACGCTCGGTCTGGATGTAGGGGCCCACCGGGCCGCCCACATCGGGGCCCTCATCCCAGGTGAGGCCGCACTTGCGCATGGTGTTGTAAATGACCTCCACCGCGTCCTCCACCAGACGGCCCTGGTCCGTGTCCTCAATGCGCAGGAGGAACTTGCCGCCGGCGTGGCGGGCGATGAGCCAGGTGTACAGAGCGGTGCGCAGATTGCCCACATGCATATACCCGGTGGGGGAGGGGGCGAAACGGGTGCGCACCTCGCCGGTGGGAATGCGCGCCTCCATCTCGTCAAACCAGTTTTGATCCAGCATTTCCAAAACTCCTTTAAGCCGCCATGCGGCGTGATTTCAACCACACATTATAGAGGTTTTTTTGTGCTTTTACAAGGGGGCGGACCAGATTTCCCCACAGAAAAAGGGCGGAGCGATGGTTTTCATCGCTCCGCCCCTGTGCTTAGCCCATTTTGGTCTTGAGGTCGGCCAGACGGTTGAGCGCCTCATAGAGCGTCTCGTCCTTCTTGGCAAAGTGGAGGCGCACAATGTTCTGTACGTTCTCCTTGAAGAAGGAGGTGCCGGGCACCGCGGCCACCCCCACCTTCCGGGTCATCTCCTCGCAGAACTCCACATCGGTCTGCCCCTTCTTCAGATAGGGCCCGATGTCCGCCAGCACAAAATAGGTGCCCTGGGGGTCGGTGTAGGGGATGCCGATGTCGTCCAGGCCCTTGGTGAAGAGGGCTTTCATGTGGGCGTAGTGGGCGCCGAACTCCTCATAGTAGGAGTCGGGCATTTCCAGACCCACAATGGTGGCCTCCATCAGGGGAGAGGGGGCGCCCACGGTGTTGAAATCGTGGAACTGCTTGATTTTGTCCATGATGGGCTGGGGGGCAATGGCGTAGCCCAGACGCCAGCCGGTGACGGAGTAGGTCTTGGACAGGGAGGAGCAGGAGATGGTGCGCTCCCGCATGTTGGGGAGGGTGCTCATGTAGACGTGTTGGTGGGGGGCGTAGACAATGTGCTCGTACACCTCGTCCATGATGGCGTACACGTCGTACTTCACGCACAGGGAGGCGATAAACTCCAGCTCCTGACGGGTAAACACCTTGCCGCTGGGGTTGGAGGGGTTGCAGATGAGGATGGCCTTGACCCTCTGCTTGAAGGCGTCCTCCAGCACCGCCCCGTCAAAGTGGAAGTCCGGGGGGGTGAGGGGGACAAAGATGGGCTCACACCCGGCAAAGAGAATCTGGGCCTGGTAGTTTTCAAAGTAGGGGGAGAAGAGAATCACCTTGTCGCCGGGATTGGTGACGGCAAAGAGGGTATCCACCATGGCCTCAGTGGATCCGATGGTCACCACCATCTCGGTCTCCGGGTCAGGGGCGTAGCCCATAAAGTGCTCGCACTTGCGGGACAGCGCCTGGCGGAAGTTGGGAGCGCCCATGGTGATGGGGTACTGGTGGGGACCCTCAGCGGCCACCTGGGCCAGCCGGTCCAGCATTTCTTTGGGCGGGTCAAAGTCGGGGAAGCCCTGGGCCAGATTGATGGCGTTGTTGGCAATGGCGATCCGGGTCATCCGGCGGATGACCGAATCGGTGAAATACTGTGTGATTTGACTCAGTTGCTGCATGACGCACCTCGCAGTTGTTAAGATTGAATGCCCAGCTCGGCGCCGGAGGCGGGGGCCATTCCGGCGGCGGTGAGGATGGCGGAGAGCTTCTCAATATCGCCCACCCGGAAAATCATACAGGCCCGGCTGTTCACCTGTCCAAAGACGGAGTACATGTACTCCACATCCATCTGCTCCTTCGCCAGCACCGCCAGCACCTTGGCCAGCGCCCCCGGCTCATCGGGGACCACTACCGCCAGCACCGGCGTCATGGACAGGACAAACCCGTGCTCCAGCAGCACCGTGGCCGCCCGCTGGGGCTGGTCCACAATGATGCGCAGCACGCCGTAGTCGCTGGTCTCCGCGATGTGGATAGCCCGCATGTCGATGTACTCCGCCGCCAGTACGGCGGTAATCTCGGCCAGCTGTCCGGCCCGGTTCTCCAAAAAGACAGAAATCTGCTGAATGGCCATAATTCCGCTCCTCTCTCAGATTTTGCGCTTGTCGATGACGCGCACCGCCTTGCCCTCGCTGCGCTGGATGGACTTGGGGGCCACCAGGCGCACCTTGGCATAGATGCCCAACATGGCCTTGAGGGCGGAGACCACCTGCTTTTCCCGCTGGGCCACCTGGCTGAGCTGGTCGGAGAACATCTCCGGGGTCATCTCCACCTGGACCTCCAGGGTGTCGGAGTTGTTGACCCGGTCCACAATAATCTGGTAGTTGGCCGAGTAACCCTGCTCCAGCAGCACCGTCTCAATCTGAGACGGGAACACATTGACGCCCTTGATGATGAGCATGTCGTCGCTGCGGCCCATGGGCTTGCTCATCTTGATGTGGGTGCGCCCACAGGGGCAGTCCTCATGGTGGAGAATGCAGATGTCCCGTGTGCGGTAGCGCAGCAGGGGGAAAGCCTCCTTGGTGATGGAGGTGAACACCAGCTCGCCCTTGCTCCCCTCGGGGAGCACCTCGCCAGTCTCCGGGTCGATAATCTCCGCGATAAAGTGGTCCTCGTTGATGTGCATCCCGGTCTGGGCGGAGCACTCAAAGGCCACGCCGGGGCCGGAGAGCTCGGTGAGGCCGTAGATGTCATAGGCCTTGATGCCCAGCACATTCTGAATATCCTGGCGCATTTTTTCGCTCCAGGCCTCCGCGCCGAAGATACCCGCTTTCAGGGGAATCTGCTCGGGGGTGAGGCCCATCTCCTTCATCGTCTCCCCCAGGTAGGCGGCATAGGAGGGGGTACAGCACAAAATGGTGGCGCTCAAATCCCGGATAAGCATAATCTGACGCTCGGTATTGCCGGAGGAGGTGGGGATGGTGAGACAGCCCACCTTGTGGCTGCCGCCGTTGAGGCCGGGGCCGCCGGTGAAGAGACCATAGCCGTAGGAGACCTGACACACATCCTCATCCGTGCCGCCGGCGGCCACAATGGCCCGGGCGCAGCAGTCCTCCCACAAGTCGATGTCGTGCTGGGTGTAGAAGGCCACCACCCGCTTGCCGGTGGTGCCGGAGGTGGACTGGATGCGCACACAGTCCTTCAAGGGCCGGGCCACCAGGCCATAGGGGTAGGCCTCCCGCAAATCCGCCTTGGTGACAAAGGGCAGCTTGTGCAGATCGTCCACACCCTGAATGTCCTCGGGGGTGAGGCCCTTTTCCTCCATCTTTTTGCGGTAGTAGGGCACGTTGTCCCACACGTTGCGCACCTGCTTGACCAGGCGCTCATTCTGCCAGGCGCGGATCTGTTCCCGGCTGGCGGTTTCAATTTCCGGCTGATAATAGCGTTCCATCGGTCATATCCCTCTCCCTGTTGTTTCCATTCCTCCCTGTGGGCAGTCGGTCAGCGTCACAGGGGATTTCTACATGCGTTCGTCCAGATAGTCTGCCACGTCTGCCCCATCGGAGATGGCGCACTCGGAATCGGAGCCCTCGTCGGTGTCCACCTCACCGCCGTACTCTTGGTACACCCGCAGGCACACCCCGTCCCGGATGTGGACAAATTCGGCGTTTTGCTCCTCGTCATAGTAGGCGTAACATAGTTCCCGGCTCCCGGCCAGCTCCATCCAGGCGTCTACCTCCCAGCCGAAGAGCTGAGTGCCGGAGGGGGCCTCCACCAGCGTCCAATCCCCCTGCCGGGTATATTCCAGACTCTCTATGTCCGCCAACCGGGCTTTTACCTCGTCCAGCGGCGCTTTGATGCGAAGTTTACAGTCAAACATGTCCGATACTCCCGTTACACGCTGCGCCCCAGGTGGAAGGCCTTCCGGTTCAGCTCCAGGAATTTCTCCGGGACAGTGTGGGTGATGGCTTCCTGCCAGTCCTCCTCGGAGAGGTCCTCAAAATAGCGGGACAGCCGCCCCATCAGCACCAGATTTACCGCCTTGCTGCTCCCCGCCTCCTCGGCCAGAGAGAGGGCGTCCATGGCGTCCACGTTCAGCCCCAGGCGCTCCATCACCTGGTCCAGGTGGTCGGGGTAGTCGGCGGCGCCGGTGATGACCGGCATGGGATTGATCTGCTGGGTGTTGACGATGATGCGCCCGCCCGGCTTGAGGAAGGCGGTATAGCGGGCGGCCTCCATCAGCTCAAAGGAGACGATGAAGTCGGCCTGTCCCTGGTCGATAACGGGGGAGTACACCTTGTCCCCAAAGCGGACATAGGTGACCACGCTGCCGCCCCGCTGGCTCATGCCGTGGACCTCGGACACCTTGGTGTCATAGCCCTTGTTCAGCAGCAGGCGGCCCAGAAGCTTGCTGGCCAGCAGAGAACCCTGGCCGCCCACGCCCACAATCATAATGTTTTTCGTCTCCATGCTCAGACCTCCCCATGGCCCCGCAGGGCGTCGAATTTGCACAGCTGCTCACACACACCGCAGCCCACACACAGGGTGTCGTCCACCTGGGCCTTGCCACCGGTCACCGAGATGGCGGGGCAGCCAATCTGCATACAGGCCTTGCACCCCACGCACTTGTCCTGGTTGACGGTCAGAGGCGGATTGTGCTTGACATACTTCAAAAGGGCGCAGGGGCGGCGGGAGATAACCACCGACGGCTCATCCGCCGCCAGTTCTTCCTCAATGACCCGGCGGCAGGCGGCCAAATCGTAGGGGTCTACCACCGCCACCCGGCGGATGCCAACGGCACGGCACAGGCTCTCCAAGTCAATTTTGGTACAGGGGTCGCCTTTCAGATTGAAGCCAGTGGTGGGGTTCTGCTGATGGCCGGTCATGCCGGTGATGGAGTTGTCCAGGATGATGACGGTGGCGTTGGACTCGTTGTAGGCGATGTTTACCAGCCCGGTGATGCCCGAGTGCATGAAGGTGGAGTCCCCGATAACTGCCACAGTCTTGTGGTCCCATTCCCCACCAGTGGCCTTCAAAAAGCCGTGGAGACCGGAGACCGACGCGCCCATACAGATGGTGGAGTCGATGGCGGAGAGGGGAGGCACCGCGCCCAGGGTATAGCACCCAATGTCCCCCAGCACCGTGAGGCCCAGCTTATGCAGGGTATAGAAGAGACCCCGGTGGGGGCAACCGGCGCACATCACCGGCGGGCGGGCGGGAATTTCCTGATCGACTTGGATGCCAACCCCGTGGGGGAGCCCCAGCTTTTCGGCTACCTGGTTCTGGCTCAGCTCATCCAGACAGGAGAAATAGTCCTTGCCAGCGAGCGGGAGTCCCAAAGTGCGGCAGTGGGCCTCAATAAAACCATCCAGTTCCTCTACCACAACCAGCAGATCTACCTTGGCGGCGAAGTCCCGGATGAGCTGCTCCGGCATAGGCCAGATCATCCCCAGCTTGAGCACAGGGAAGCGATCCCCGCAGACCTCCTTCACATACTGGTAGCTGGTCGAGGAAGTGATGATGCCGATTTTGTGGTCGGAGCCCTCTTCGATGCGGTTGATGGGGGCAGTCTCTGCCCAGGCGATGAGTTTGGCAGTGCGCTCCTCCACCACCGGGTGGCGGCGCTTGGCGTTGCCGGGCATCATGATGTACTTGGCCCCGTTTTTCTCATAGGGCTTGGGGGCGGGGGCTACCCGCTCACCCGGCTCCACCACACTCTGAGAGTGGGCGATGCGGGTACACATCTTCAGCAGAACCGGGGTGTCAAACTGCTCGGAGAGTTCATAGGCCAGCTTGGTGAACTGGAGGGCCTCCGCAGAGTCGGCGGGCTCCAGCATGGGCAGCTTGGCGGCGCGGGCGTAATGGCGGGAATCCTGCTCATTCTGAGAGGAGTGCATCCCCGCGTCGTCCGCCACCGCAATGACCATTCCGGCGTTGACGCCGGTGTAGGAGAGGGTGAAGAGGGGGTCCGCCGCCACATTGAGGCCCACATGCTTCATGCCGCAGAAGCTGCGCCGGCCGGCCAGAGAGGCCCCGAAAGCGGTCTCCATGGCCACCTTCTCATTGGGGGCCCACTCGGCGTAGATTTCGGGGTATTTGGCGGCATATTCCGTGATTTCGGTGCTGGGAGTGCCGGGGTAACTGGAGACAACCGCGCAGCCCGCCTCATAGAGGCCGCGGGCGACTGCCTCGTTGCCAAGCATCAGGGTTTTCATACCATTTCCTCCTTGGTGGGTAGTAAAAAATCCTCTGCGGAAACATGTTGTTTCCGCAGAGGACGAGAACTTCCCGTGGTACCACCTCAATTTACCGCAAAAGCGGCCTTATGGGGTACGGACATACCCCAGGCGCGGTATCGGGCGCACCCGTCGCTGCTTACTGGGGGTGGTCCCCGTTGGGCAGGCCGCTCGGGAGGGAATTCAAAACGCGCTCCCGCCTGCCTCGCACCCGCCGGCAGGTCTCTGGAACAGGAGGGACGTCTCTACTTGGCTCCGTCATCGCGTTGCGCTATGGTTTTGTTTCACTCTACCACTGTCATAGGCTAAAGTCAATGAAAATTTGTGAAATCTGGAAGGGGAGTTTAGTTGGAGGTCTGAACCTCCACCAGACGGCCCCGGCAGTATTTCTCCCGCAGGGCGGGCTTTTCGATTTTGCCGGTGGGGTTGCGGGGTACTTCGCTGAAAATAATGCGCCGGGGGCGTTTGTAGCGGGGCAGCTCCTGACAGAAGGCGTCCAGTTCAGCGGCGGTACAGGTGACGCCCTCTTTCAGCTCCACAATGGCTGCGGCAATCTCGCCCAGACGGTGGTCGGGCAGACCGATCACCGCCACATCCTTGATTTTCTCGTGCCGGCGGAGGAAGTCCTCAATCTGGACGGGGTACAAATTCTCACCGCCGGAGATGATGACGTCCTTTTTCCGGTCCACCAGATAGAAGAAACCATCCTCGTCCACCTGAGCCATGTCGCCGGTGTAGAGCCAGTCTCCCTTCAAAACCTCGTCGGTGGCCTCCTGGTTTTTGTAGTAGCAGAGCATGACGCCGGGGCCTCGGACCGCCAGCTCACCCACCTGGCCCTGGGGGACCTCCCGGCCCTGCTCGTCCACCACCTTGGCCTCCCACAGATAGCCCGGCTTGCCGATGGCCCCCACTTTCTGGATGTTCTCCACCCCCAGATGGACGCACCCCGGCCCGATGGACTCGCTGAGGCCGTAGTTGGTGTCGTAGGCGTGGTGGGGGAAGATGTTCTGCCAGCGGTGAATCAGGCTGGGGGGTACCGGCTGTGCGCCGATGTGCATGAGCCGCCACTGGTCCAGGTAGTAGTCCTCCAGGTTGACCTCTCCGCTCTCAATGGCATCCAGAATGTCCTGTGCCCAGGGGACCAGCAGCCAGACAATGGTACACTTCTCCTCAGTGACGGTGCGCAGAATCCAGTGGGGAGACACCCCCCGCAGGAGCACCGCCCGGCTGCCGCTGAGGAGGGAGCCAAACCAGTGCATCTTGGCGCCGGTGTGATAGAGGGGCGGGATGCAGAGGAATACATCGTCCCGGGTCTGGCCGTGGTGGTGCTGCTCGGTAAGGCAGGCACAGAAGAGGGCCTGGTGGCTGTGTAAAATGGCCTTGGGAAAGCCGGTGGTGCCGGAGGAGAAGTAGATGGCGGCCTGGTCATGGGGGGCCAGGAGGATGGGGGGCGCCTCAAAGGAACAGTAGCTCACCAGTTCCCGGTAGTCCTCGGCAAAGGCGGGGCGGGGTTTTCCCACAAAGAAGAACATCCGCACCCCGCTCAGCTCCGGCAGAATGGGTTCCACCCGCTCGGTGAATTCCGGGCCAAAGACCAGCACCTCCACATCGGCCAAATCCAGACAGTAGCGGATTTCCTCGGAGGAATAGCGGAAATTGAGGGGTACCGCCAGACACCCGGCCTTCAAAATCCCGAAATAGATGGGAAGCCACTCCAGGCAGTTCATCAGGAGAATTCCCACCTTGGTTCCTCGCTTGACGCCCCGGCTGAGGAGGAGGTTGGCAAAGCGGTTGGCCTTTTTGTCAAAATGTCCCCAGCTCATCTCCCGGCGGTAGGGGGCGTCGGGGCGGCTGCGCTCAATGAGGCTGAAATCCCGCCAGGTTTTGGCCTCGTCCCGCTCCCGGGAGGGGTTGATTTCCACCAGAGCGATTTCATCCCGGTAGAGGCGGGCGTTGCGCTCCAGAAGTTCCGTGATGACCATAGTGACAGCTCCTTTGCGGCGTGTGCCGAATCTTGAGAAACACTCTATCACTTTTAAGTGCTAAAGTCAAGGGCGGAAAAAGCCCCGGCGGCACAGGCCGCCGGGGAATGGGATCAGCGGTAGGAGAGCAGGTCCGCCACCTCTTTCCGCTTGGGGGCGGAGGCGGGGGTTTCGGCGGGGTAGCCCACAGCGATGAGGGCCATAATCTCCTGTTCCGGGGGAATCTGGAGGTAGGTTTCCAGGCCCTTTCGGTCAAAGACACCCATAATGACGCTGCCCAGGCCCATCTCATGGGCGGTGAGGGCGAAGGTCTGGGCGGCGATGCCGCAGTCGTAGTACTGCCAGCCGCCCTCCCGGTCGGTGGTGTATGTGCCGTCCCGCTCAAAGCCGGAGCGGTCCTTGATGAAGGTCTGCACCACCAGCGTTTTGCAGCCGCGGATGATGCGGGCGTTGAACTCGGGAACATAGTGCTCACAGATGCCGGCCAGCAGTTCGGGGGGTCTCCACGGCGATGTAGCGGCTGATCTGGGTATTTTTCCACGACGGGGCCCAGGCCGCCAGCGCCACCACCTGTTCCAGCAGGTCGTGGGGGACGGGGGTGTCGGTAAACTGGCGGATGCTGCGGCGGGTGCGGATGGCTTCCTGTAATTCCATAAGTCAGAACCTCCTGGTGCGATGGGTGGTGTGGTGTCACGGTATGTATGGTAAGCCCCTCCGATGAAAAAGTCAAGATGGGGGTGGCATAACTGGGGACGGGCCCTCATAGGATGTGCCAGTGATTTCCAAATGACAGGGAGCGTGAGCCATATGACAAAAGAGGAGCGCGGACGGAGTGAGGCCTTTCTCCAGGCGGCGGCACTGCTGCCCCGGCGGCTGCGGGGACCGCTGGAGGAGCTGGACGGGGCGGTGCAGGGCCAGATCGAGGAGGTGCGTCTGCGGGCGGGCCAATCCATGACAGTGTTGGGCCCCTGGGGAGAGCGCCCGGTGCCGGGGGCGGAGGAGGCACTGCTGCCGG
This sequence comes from Candidatus Flavonifractor merdigallinarum, assembly GCA_019115265.1. Classification (GTDB taxonomy): domain Bacteria; phylum Bacillota; class Clostridia; order Oscillospirales; family Oscillospiraceae; genus Pseudoflavonifractor_A; species Pseudoflavonifractor_A merdigallinarum. Next base: position 14,345 of record DXDX01000114.1, read on the forward strand.
GGGATTTGTCCCTGGTGCTGGAGGTAGCCACACGGGCCTCCGCCCACACGGCGCTGAGCCGGGTGTGCAGCGGTTATTTTACTCTGGAGGGGGGCCACCGCATGGGGCTGTGCGGCAGCGCGGTGGTGGAGCGCGGGGAGATTCGCAACCTGCGCCAGCTCTCCTCTCTGGCACTGCGCATTGCCCGCCAGCGCCGGGGGGTGTGCGCGCCGGTGCTGGACAAGCTGCGCCAGGGGGGTGGTCTGCAAAGCACCCTCATCCTCTCGCCGCCCGGGGGTGGAAAAACCACCCTGCTGCGGGACCTCATCCGGGCCTGTTCCACGGGGGAGGGTGGACCAGCCCTGCGAATGGCGGTGGCCGACGAGCGGGGAGAGGTAGCCGCACTGTGGGAGGGGTTGCCCCAGCTGGATGTGGGCCCCTGTACCGACGTGCTGGAGGGCTGCCCCAAGGCGGAGGGGCTGATGATGCTGCTGCGGGGGATGAACCCCCAGGTGCTCTGTGCCGACGAGATCACCGCCCCTGCAGACCTTGCCGCCCTGGAGACGGCGGCCAACTGCGGGGTGTCCCTGCTGGCCACCGCCCACGGCAGCTCTCTGGAGGATTTGCACCGCCGTCCCCTGTACCGGCAGATGTTGGAGGCGGGAATCTTTCAGTGCCTGGTCACCATCTCGGGGCGGGGGAACGGGCGTACTTATACCGTCACCCCTCTGGAGGACAGGCCATGCTGAAGATATTGGGTGTGCTGCTGCTGGTGGGGGGCGCGGGGGCGCTGGGCCTTCTGGCGGCGGGGAAGCTCCAGCGCCGGGTCCAGGCCCTGCGGGCGGTCATCGGGGCACTGGAGCTGGCCGAGCGGGAGCTCTCCTTCCGCCTCACCCCCATTCCCGAGCTCTTCGCCATGCTGGAGCGGCGGGCGCTGTCCCCGGCGTCGGTGTACTTTGGGCGGTGTCTGGCGGGGCTGGACCGGCTGGGGGAGGAGAGTCTGGGCACTCTGTGGCGGGAGGCGGTGGAGGAGACGCTGTTCGACCTCGCCCCCCGGGACCGGGAGAGTCTGGTGCAGCTGGGGGAGGTATTGGGCCGCTATGACGGGGAGGGGCAGCGGGAGGCGGTGGCCCTCACCCGCACCGAGCTTACCCGGGCACTGGAGGGCGCGGAGGCCGACCGGGACACCCGGGGCCGGATGTACACCGCGCTGGGCCTGACGGCGGGGGCGTTCTGCGCCGTGCTGTTGCTGTGAGGCCGGGAAAGGGGGAAAACAGGGATGGATGTGGATCTCATCTTCAAAATTGCGGCCATTGGCATTCTGGTGTCAGTACTCAATCAGGTGCTCTCCCGCTCCGGCCGGGACGAGCAGGCCACCATGGTTACCCTGACGGGGCTGGTGGTGGTGCTGATGATGGTGGTGCAGGAGATCAGCGCCCTGTTCACCATGGTCAAAGACCTCTTTGGGCTGTGAGACGCTGTGATTGGCATGGAGCAGGTGGCCGTGGTGGCCATTGCGGCGGTCCTGTGTGCCGGGGTGGTCAAGCCCCGCGCCAAGGAGATCGCCCTTGCCGTGTCGCTGTGCGCCGGTGCGGTGATTCTCACCGGCGTGCTCCAGGCCGCGGGGGAGGTGCGGGCGCTCTTTACGGCGCTGGCCGATGCGGCGGGTCTGGCTCCGGCGGTGCTGGCGCCGGTGCTCAAGACGGTGGGCATCTCCATCCTCACCCGCATCACCGCCGCCCTGTGCCGGGACGCGGGGGAGGGGGGTGTGGCCTCCTTTGTGGAGGTGGCGGGGTCCGCTCTGGCCCTCACGGTGACCGCGCCGCTCTTGCAGGCGGTGCTGGACACCCTGTCCGCGCTGCTGTAAGGCTGCTCACCGCGCTGGTGCTGCTCCTTCTCCTGGGGGGACAGGCTGTGGCCGCCTCCCCGGACACGGTGCAGCAGGCCCAGGCGGAGGCGCTGGATTTGGAGGGGCTGGAGCGCTCCGCCCAGGAGCAGGCGGTGGATTTGCCTATGGGGACCGGGCTGGAGGAGGGGCTTCAGACGTTGTTGGAGAAGGGCGGACACTTATTGGGCGGCAGCCTGGGCCGGGCGGTGCGCAGCGGGGTGCTGCTGCTGGTGACTGCCGCCCTGTGCGGCCTCACCCGGGAGGTGCAGGAGAGCATGGGGCAGTCCGGCGGGCTGGATGCGGCGGCGCTGACGGCGGCGCTGGCGATAACGGCGGTGGCGGTGAGTGATGTGCGCTCCATGGTGGGGCTGGGCCGTCAGGCCCTGTCTGGAATGGACCAGTTTTCCCAAGTGCTGCTCCCCACCATGGCGGCGGCCGCGGCGGCGGGGGGTGCTCCGGGGACAGCGGCAGCCCGGCAGCTGGCCACGGTGCTCTTTTCCGACTTGCTGCTCACCGCCATTGACAAGGCGCTTCTTCCCATGGTGTACGCCTATGTGGCGGCCAGCGCCGCCCACGCCGCGCTGGGCAACGACGGCCTCAAGCGCCTGGCCGCCCTTCTCAAATGGGGGGTGACCACCGCTCTCACCGCCATTTTGCTGGTCTTTGTGGGCTATCTTACGGTGAGCGGGGCTATCGCAGGCACGGCGGACGCCATGGCGCTGCGGGCGGCCAAAATGACCATCTCCGGCATGGTGCCGGTGGTGGGGGGCATCCTCTCCGACGCGGCGGGGACCATTCTGGCGGGGGCGGGCATTCTGCGGGGGACGGTGGGCGTATTTGGGCTGTTGGCGGTGCTGGCCATCTGTCTGGGGCCGTTTCTGGAGCTGGGGATTCACTATCTGGTCTATAAACTGGCGGCGGCGCTGGCGGCCACCGTGTCCGGGGGATCGGCCAGCTCCCTTATTGACAGCATCGGCGGGGCCTTTGGCCTGGTGCTGGGGATGACGGGCAGCGGCGCGCTGCTGCTGCTGGTGAGTGTGGTGTCGGCTATCTCCATGACGGCGGGGGGGTGAGGAATTTGCTGGACGGAATGCAGAGCTGGGTCTATCGGGTGGTGTGCGCCGCCATGCTCACTGCGGCGGCGGGGAGTTTGATGCCTACCGGACCGGTGCGGCGTCTGGGGCAGCTCACCGGCTCGCTGGTGCTGCTGCTGGCGCTGCTCTCGCCACTGGTGTCGGTGGACGGGGAAGCATTGGCCCGGGCCATGAGCGAGTACCACTTCCCCCAGAGCCGAGCGGAGGAGTTGGAGGAGGCCGACGAGGCCCTCTTCCGCACGCTCATAGAAGAGGAGTCCGGGGCATATATTTCGGAGCAGGCGGCCGAGCTGGGCGCGGTGTGTACGGTTGTGGTGGAAACCCGCCCTCAGGAGGACGGCTACCCGGTGCCCTGGGCGGTGACGGTGACCGGCGCGCTGGATGGGGAGACTCAGGCACAGCTCACCCGGCGCATTGAGACGGAGCTGGCTATACCAGCTTCCCGGCAGACCTATCGAACGGAGGAGGGAACATGAAGGGGATCGAGGGCGCGGAGCAGCTTCTGGAGCGGGTAAAACAGCTTCTGGGGCGCTACCGCTATGTGCTGCTGGTGGCGCTGGCCGGGGCGGCGCTTCTGCTGCTGCCCACCGGGAAAGGGGGGACCACCGCCGCCCAGAGCGGCGCTGCCAGCTCGGTGGAGTGGGACCCGGCGGAGCTGGAGGAGCGGCTGGAGCGGACCCTGTCCCAGATTGAGGGAGCGGGGGAGGTTCAGGTGGTCCTCACCGTAGGCAGCTCCCCCCGCCAGATTCTGGCGGAGGACCGCACCTCCGAGTCGGACGGGGAGAGTGTACGGGAGGAGGAGAACACGGTCGTTCTCTCCCGTGGCTCCGGCGTCCAGGAGGCGGTGATGGTGGGGCAGCTTTCGGCTCAATTTCGCGGCGCGCTGGTGGTATGCTCGGGGGGAGACGATCCCCAGGTACGCCTCTCGCTGGCACAGGCGGTTTCCGCCGTCACCGGACTGGGGACCGACCGGATCGCTATCTGTAAAGGAAAGTGAGGATTCAGAACATGAAACTGTGGAAACGCAACGCGGTGGTAGCTGTCATTGTCCTGTTCGTCTGTGTGGCGGTGTACCTCAACTGGTCGTACAACCAGGAGTCGGCGGACGCGGGGAAGGTGCTGGGCCAGGCGGCTCTGGTGGGGGCGGAGAGCACCGACCCCCTGCTGGCGGGCACCGCCTCGTCCGCTACACCGGCCCCGTCCGGGAGTGTGTCCAGCCCCGCGCCCTCCGGCCAGGCGGAACAGACCGCCGGGGAAGGGGAGTCCGGCGGGACGGGCTATTTCGCCTCTGCCCGCCTCAACCGGCAGGAGGCCCGGGACAGCGCCCTGCGCATCTTGCAGGAGTCGGCGGCGGATGAGACCATGCAGGCCGAGATGACACAGGCCATTGAGACTATGGCGGACACCACCGTCTCGGAGGCCCAGATTGAAAACATGGTCACCGCCAAGGGCTATGCCGACTGTGTCGCCTTCCTGGGGGAGGACAGCGCCAGTATTGTGGTGGCCGCCACCGCTGAGGGGCTCTCCGACGCCGATATCGCCCGCATTACCGAGATTGTCACCGGCGAAACCGGCCTCTCCGCCAGCCAGATTCGCATCATCGAGGCGGAGCCATAAGGAAAATACACGCTCCGTAAAAAAAGCTGTTGGTATTTCCACGCCGGTGTGGTACAATAAAAAGCAGCTATCCAATTTGGATTGTTTGAGAAAAAGGAGCGTGAAGCGCAATGCCCGATGCGAGAGAGTACGTTTCCCGTCCCGACGAGCTGGGGACGATCCATATATCTGAGGACGTCCTGGCCGTCATCGCCGCCGCCGCCGCGCTGGAGGTGGAGGGGGTGGGCAGCCTGGCCCCCAACCTGGGCTCAGATTTGGCGGAGCTTCTGGGGAAGAAGAATCTGTCCAAAGGGGTGCACATCCATGTGGTGGAGCAGAGCGTCCATGTGGAGGTCTCTATCCTCATCAAGTACGGCTTTACCATTCCCGAGGTGGCCAGCGCGGTGCAGGATGCGGTGTTTAACGCCATCAACAACACCAGCGGCCTGGATGTGGAGTGCGTCAACGTCAATGTGGCCGGTGTGACCTTCGACCGGGAGAACAAGGCCAACTGAGGTCACTGGTTCCAGCGAAACGCGGGGACGGAGCAGAGGCTCCGCCCCCGTTTTTTTGTCACGCAACTTTTCAAACTGGGGGTTTCTTTTTTGTATACTCCTGTGTATAATATGGATATTAGAGCAGTATAGAGACCGGGCCGCCGCCCGGATGGGAGGAATACCAATGACACGAACCAATGCCCGGGAAATCGCCGTACATTTCGCCTTTGAGCTGGGTTTTTCCAACGAAAGCGCCGACGCCCTTCTGGACGCCATGCTGACCCCCGCTGTGTTTGCCCAGATTGGGAGCGAGGAGCCGCTGTATGCGGAATTCCCCGACGAGAAGCAACAGACGTATATCCGCACCCTGGTGAAGGGGGTGTATGACCACTGCCCCGAGCTGGACGAGTACATCTCCAAGTATGCCATCGGGTGGAAATTTTCCCGGATTCCCCGTGTGGCCATCTCCATTCTGCGTGTGGCCATGTATGAGATTTTGTACATGCAGGACATCCCCAACGCTGCGGCCATCAATGAGGCGGTGCAGATGGCCAAGCACTATGAGGACCCCCAGGTGGTCTCCTTCCTCAACGGCATTCTGGGGACCTTTGTGCGCCAGGAGCATATCCCGGACCGCGCCGCGGAGGGGGATGGACAGGCATGAGCACCCTCTGTCTGGGGCTGGACACCAGCAATTACACCACCTCGGCGGCCGTCTTTGACGGGGAGGGGGGGCTGAACTGCTCCTGCCTTCTGGATGTGCCCGCCGGGACGCTGGGTCTGCGGCAGAGCGATGCCCTCTTCCAGCATGTCAAGCGCCTTCCGGGGCTGGTGTCCCAGCTGCGGGAGGCGGGGATGCTGAGCGGTATCCAGGCTGTGGCGGCCTCCACCCGCCCCCGGGCGGTAGAGGGCTCCTATATGCCCTGTTTTCTGGCGGGAGAGGGGCAGGGACGCGCCATCGCCGACGTGCTGGGAGTGCCCTTTTACGCCGTCTCCCATCAGCAGGGCCATTTGGCCGCCGCTGCCTGGTCCGCCGGTGCGCTGGAGCTGCTGGAGCGGCCTTTTTTGGCCTGGCACCTCTCCGGGGGCACCACTGAGCTTTTGAAGGTGACATCAGAGGGACACAATCTCCACTGTGAAAAAATAGGTGGGACCAGCGACATCTCCGCCGGACAGCTCATTGACCGCACTGGGGTGCTGCTGGGTCTGGCCTTTCCTGCGGGAAAGGCGCTGGACGCCCTGGCGGCGGAGCAGCCCAAGGGGGAGCGTTTCTCCGTCAAGCTCCGGGAGGAGACCTTCTCCCTCTCCGGAGTGGAGAACCAGGTCAAGGCCCGGGCTGAGCGGGGAGAGACACCGGCGGACATCGCAGCCTTTGTGCTCAACACCATCTCCGATGTAGTGCACCGGGCCACGCTGGCCGCACTGGAACAGTGGCCGGGCCTGCCGGTGCTGTGCTCCGGGGGTGTGGCCTCCAATTCCCGCCTGCGGCAGGTGCTGACCGCCAGCTGCGGCGCTCTCTTCGCCCAGCCGCAGTACTCCACCGATAATGCCATGGGGGTGGCCATTCTGGCCCACCGCCTGTTGGAGAGAGAGGGGAAGGGATGAGCCAGCAACCCATTTACACCGTCAGCCAGGTGAACCGCTATGTGAAGAGCCTTCTGGACGGGGACCGGCGTCTGGCCGGGCTCTTTGTTCGGGGGGAGATTTCCAACTATAAGCGCTACCCCTCCGGCCACCACTATTTTTCCCTCAAAGACGGGGAGGGGGCGCTGCGCTGTGTGCTGTTCCGCCGGGAGGCGGAGCTGCTGCGCTTTCAGCCGGAAAACGGTATGACGGTTATCGCCTTTGGGCGGCTCACCGTCTTTCCCCGAGACGGGCAGTATCAGCTCTATTGCAGCCGCCTCACCCCGGACGGAGTGGGGGACCTCCATGTGGCCTTTGAGCAGCTCAAGGCCAAGCTCTATCAGGAGGGCCTCTTTGACCCGGCCCACAAAAAGCCCATCCCCCGCTTTCCCACAAAAATTGCCCTCATCACCTCCCCGGCGGGGGCGGCGGTGCGGGACATGCTGCGCATTTTGAAGGCCCGGTGGCCGCTGGCGGAGGTCTATGTGGTCCCGGTGCGGGTGCAAGGGGCGGAGGCCCCCGGCGAGCTGGCCGCCGCGCTGGAATGGGCCAACCGGAATCGGGTAGCCGACCTCATTATCACCGGCCGGGGCGGCGGCTCCATGGAAGATCTGTGGGCCTTTAACGACGAGCGGGTGGCGCGGGCTATTTTTGCCTGTACCACGCCGGTCATCTCGGCGGTGGGGCATGAGCCCGATGTGACCATCGCGGACTTCGTGGCCGATTTGCGGGCCGCGACCCCCTCCAACGCCGCCGAGCTGGCGGTGCCCGACCGCTCCGAGCTGAAAAGCGCCCTGAATGGGCTGGAAGCTCGTCTCACCGGCGCTATGTCCCGCCGTCTGGAGCGGGCGCGCACCTGGGTGGAGCAGATGGGGGAGCGCCGGGCCCTCTCCGACCCCATGGCCCCCATTCAGGACCGGCGGGTGCTGCTGGACTACCAGCGGGAGCGCCTGGCCCGTGGGCTTCAGGGGGCGCTGTCCGGGGAGCGGGAGCGGCTGGGGCGGCTATCCGCCGCACTGGACGCGCTGAGCCCTCTCAAAGTACTGGCCCGGGGCTATGCCATTCCCTATGAGAAAGACGGTACTATGGTGCGCTCCATCTCCCAGGCGGAGACGGGCATGGAGCTGGATTTGCGCCTGTGGGATGGGACGCTGCGCTGCCGGGTTGAGGGGAGCGCACATCAGAAACAAAGGAGTCAACCATGAAGAAACGCAGCTTTGAGGAGTCTGCCCAGCGACTGGAGGAGATTGTGCGCCTTCTGGAGCGGGGAGACGTGCCTTTGGAGGAGGCCATGGCCCTCTTTGAGGAGGGAACCGGCCTCATGAAAACCTGTACCACCCTGTTGGATCGGGCGGAGCAGAAGGTGCGCAAGCTCACCGCCGCCCCCGACGGCACGCCGGTGGAGCAGGAGTTTGAGGGGGAGGGAGCGGAATGAACTACAAGGAACAGCTGCGCCAGGACTGCCAGCAGGTGGAGGATTGGCTGCGGAACTGCTTCCGCGGCCGGGACCCCCATGCCGATCTCTATGACGCCATGCAGTACAGCCTGTTGGCGGGGGGCAAGCGGCTTCGGCCGGTGCTGCTGCTGGAGACCTGCCGCATGTGCGGCGGGGAGGCAGATAAGGTGCTGCCCTTTGCCTGCGCCATTGAGATGCTCCATACCTATTCTCTCATCCACGACGACCTGCCCGCCATGGACAATGATGATTTGCGCCGGGGCCGGCCCACCAACCATAAGGTCTATGGAGAGGCCACCGCTATTCTGGCGGGAGACGCCCTCCTCACCGCCGCGTTTGAGACCATGCTGGAGCAGGGAGGTGACTTGCCCCCGGAGCGGGTGCTGGCGGCTGCGGCCTGTCTGGGCCGGGCGGCGGGCGCCCGGGGCATGGTGGGCGGACAGGCCCTGGATATGGCCGGAGAGGGCCACGCGCTCTCCCTCTCTGATGTGGAGGAACTCCAGCGCCTCAAGACCGGGGCACTCATCGCCGCAGCCGTGGAAATGGGCTGCATTCTGGCCGGGGGCAGCGCAGACGACCGGGCCGCGGTGGTGCGGTACGCCCAGAAGCTGGGGCTGGCCTTCCAAATCCGGGACGACATGCTGGATGTGGCCGGGGACGAGCAGACGCTGGGCAAGCCCATCGGCTCGGATGCGGAGAACGAAAAGACCACCTTTGTCACCCTCAAGGGCCTGGAGCGCTGCCAGGAGCTGGTGGAGGAGCTGACGGGGGAGGCCCAGCAGGCCCTGTCCCCCTTTGGTGAGGCTGCCGGGTTCCTCTGCTGGTTGGCAGGGGAGCTGGTGGGCCGCAGCAATTAGGGAGGCGGCCATGAAGAATGTCAGCGAGGTTTTGACAGGAAACCTGATTTTAAACCTGTCCATTCTGGCCTGGGCCGCGGCTCAGGTGCTGAAGGTGCTGCTGGTCCTCATCACCAAGCACCGCTGGGACTGGCGGCACATCCTCTCCAGCGGCGGAATGCCTAGCTCTCACTCCGCTTTTGTCTGCGCCTGTGCCACATCGGTGGGCATCATGCAGGGTTTTGGATCGGTGAGCTTTGCCATTGCGGCGGTGGTGGCCATTGTGGTCATGTATGACGCGTCCAACGTCCGCCGGGCGGCGGGGGAGATGGCCAAAATTCTCAACTACATGATGGACCACTGGCAGGAGATGCGCCCCGCCTTTTTCAGCAAGGAGCTGAAAGAGCTCCTGGGACACACCCCCTTTCAGGTGCTGATGGGCGGACTGCTGGGCGTCGTGGTAGGTACAGCTGGTATGTTCGTCTGGGGCTGAGCTTCAGACCCATTTGGAGGCGGTAGTATCATTAGCATGGAGGAACAAAATCCCAACCTGAGTTCCATTACGGACCAGGAGGCGGAGGCCCTGTGTGCCCGCCTGCGGGCGGAGCTTATCCAGTCGGTCTCCCGCACTGGAGGGCATCTGGCCTCCAATCTGGGGGCGGTGGAGATCACGGTGGCCATTCACCGGGTCTTTGACACCAGCCGGGACCGTCTGGTGTTTGATGTGGGGCACCAGTGCTATATCCACAAGATGCTCACCGGGCGCAAGGAGAAGATGGGCACTCTGCGGACCTTCGGCGGTCTGGCGGGCTTTCCCAAGCCGTCAGAGAGTATCCATGACGCCTTTATTGCAGGCCACGCCTCCGACTCTGTTTCGGTGGCGGTGGGAATGGCAAGGGCCCGCACCCGGATGGGGGAACACTATCATGTGCTGGCCCTCATTGGGGACGGCGCCCTTACCGGCGGCCTGGCCTATGAGGGCCTTTCCGACGCGGGCGGCAGCGGAGAGCCCCTCATTGTCATCCTCAACGACAACGGCATGTCCATCACCAAGAATGTGGGCGGAGTGGCGGAGCATCTGGCCCGCCAGCGCCTCAAGCCCCAGTATCTGCGTTTCAAGGCGGGCTATCGGAAGGTGATGGGGGTGGTACCGGGTGGAAAGAAAATCTACCGGGTAACCCACAAGCTGAAAAGCGTCATTAAGGGCACTCTGCTGCCGTGCAGCATGTTTGAGGATATGGGCTTTACCTACCTGGGGCCGGTGGACGGCCACGATGTAAAGCGCCTGACCAAACTGCTCCGCTATGCCAAGGAGTTGCAGCGCCCTGTGTTGCTCCACATCCGCACGGTAAAGGGGAAAGGCTATCCGCCTGCGGAGCGCAACCCGGATAAGTTCCATGGGGTGAGCCGCTTCTGTGTGGAGAGCGGCGCGCCGGTGCGGTCCTCCGAGCCCGACTTTTCCAAGGTTTTTGGCGAGACACTGTGTACTCTGGCCGATGAGAACCCGAATGTGTGCGCCATTACGGCGGCCATGGTGCCGGGTACCGGCCTGAGCGGCTTTTTTGAGCGCTTCCCCGACCGCGCCTTTGATGTGGGCATTGCCGAGGGGCACGCCGCCTCTCTGGCGGCTGGGATGGCCAAGCAGGGGATGACGCCAGTGTTTGCGGTCTATTCTACCTTCCTCCAGCGCAGCTATGATATGCTCCTCCACGATGTGGGGATTCAGGGGCTCCATGTGGTGCTGGGGGTGGACCGGGCGGGGCTGGTGGGGGCGGACGGAGAGACCCACCATGGCGCCTTTGATGTGGCATTCCTCAACACCATTCCCGGCATCACCGTATACAGCCCCGCCAGCTTTGCCGAGCTGCGCACCATGCTGCGCCATGCGGTCATCTCCTGTACCGGTCCGGTGGCGGTGCGCTATCCCCGGGGTGGGGAAGGGGAGTACCAGGGAGATGCCGGACTTTCCGCCGCAGTGCTCCGCCCCGGAACGGATTTGACTATGGTGAGCTATGGTGTGCTGATTAACCAGGTTCTGGAGGCCGCCCGGGGCTTGGAAGAGCGCGGAATCTCGGTTGAAGTTGTAAAGCTAGGACGCCTTACACCTCTTGACTGGCAAGAGGTTGCCCGTTCGGTCTCCAAGACGGGCCGTCTGCTGGTGGCAGAGGAGAGCGGTGCGGCGGGTTGCGTGGGGGAGCGCCTGGCAGCGCGTCTGCTCACCTGTGAAAATCCTGTAAAGCTAAATAGCTTGACACTATGTAATCTGGGGGAAACCTATGTCCCCCACGGCTCGGTGGAGGAACTGCTGTCCCTGCGGGGGCTGGATGCCGGGCATCTTATCAAACGAGTAGAGGAGGTCCTGCGCCATGGCGAAAAAGCGGCTGGACGTGCTGCTGACGGAGCAGGGATATTTTGAGAGCCGCCAGAGGGCCCAGGCCACCATTATGAGCGGTCTGGTCTTTGTCAACGGCCAGCGGGTGGACAAGTCCGGCTTTGCCGTGGCGGAGGACGCCGTTATTGAGGTGCGGGGCAAGGCCATCCCCTATGTGAGCCGGGGAGGCTTGAAGCTGGAGAAGGCCATGCAGGTCTTTCCCGTCCATCTGGAGGGCAAGGTGTGCGCCGACATTGGGGCCTCCACCGGGGGCTTTTCCGACTGCATGCTCCAAAATGGTGCGGCTAAGGTATACGCAGTGGACACCGGCTACGGCGAGCTGGCCTGGAAAATCCGCACCGACCCCCGTGTGGTGGCGCTGGAACGGACCAACGCCCGCTACCTCACCCACGAACAGATTCCAGAGGAGTTGGATTTTGCCTCGGTGGATGTGTCCTTTATCTCTCTGCGTCTCATTCTCCCCGCCCTGCGGGGAGTGCTGTCGGAGCAGGGCGAGGTGGTCTGTCTGGTCAAGCCCCAGTTTGAGGCGGGCCGGGAAAAGGTGGGCAAAAAGGGCGTTGTGCGGGACCCAAAGGTCCATTTGGAGGTCTTGGAGCACTTTTTGACCCACGCGGATGAGGCGGATTTTACTGTAAAGGATATGACCTTTTCACCTATAAAAGGCCCGGAGGGCAATATTGAGTACCTGGGATACCTGGCCGTGGGGCGGAGTGTGCCCTGGGCAGGGGATCTGAAGGCTCTGGTGGAGGAATCCCACCGCACATTGGAGGAGAGCGTCCGTGAAGATCGTACTTAGTCCCAATCCCTATCGAGACAAGGGGTTAAAGACGGCCCAGGCGGCCGCCCGTATTCTGAACAACGCCCAGGT
>DXDX01000115.1 GCA_019115265.1 Candidatus Flavonifractor merdigallinarum
CTTTCTTTCCCACCGCTTTCTTTGGCAAAGAAAGCGGTGCTCCCGCCGAGTAGGCGGCCCGCGCGGCGAGCGCACCCCCGGCGGGGCCGTTTTATAAAGAGGTTACGGCTTGAGCCGCACTTCCAGCACCGTGTCGGTGGCGTCGGGGAGCACCGGGTCGGGGCCCAGATCCGCAAAGGCCAGATCGGGATAGTCGCTGTGGACCCAGCTGGTGGAGAGGGGTACCTCGCTGCCGTCGGCCAGACGGCGGATGCAGTCAATGTGCTCCTTCTCCACACCGAAGAGGGGCACCGGGCCGATGGTGTTCTCAAAGAGGTGGAAGAAGAGGGAGTTGCCCTTCCGGGTGACCCGGCCATAGTCGGGCTTTTCGATGCCGGCAGGGCCGCAGCCGTAGATGCTCTCCCCGTTTTCCTTCATCCACGCGCCAATCTCTTTCAGAATGGCCTGAGACTCTTTGGGGAAGCGCCCCTCGGCGTCCGGGCCCACATTCAGCAGGAGGTTGCCGCCTTTGGACACACACTCCACCAGCTTCTTGATGAGCATGGGAGCCGGCTTGTAGAAGTGGTCGGTGGCGCAGTAGCCCCAGTGGTTGTTCATGGTGCAGTTGCACTCCCACACCAGCGGATCGCCGTGGGCGTCCACCAGACCCCGGGGCGGGATAATCTGCTCGGGGCTCACAAAGTCGCCGTGGAAGGGGGTGGGCTCGCAGGCGGCCAGAGAGCCGAAGCCCTCGCCGCTGACCTCCAGGCGGTTGTCGATGATGACGTCCGGCTGGAGGGAGCGGACCATCTCCATGAGCTCAGTGGCCTTCCACGCCTCCCCCCGCAGGTGGTCATAGGAGAAGTCAAACCACAGAAGGTCCAGCTTGCCATAGTTGGTGCACAGCTCCCGGACCTGGTTGTGGAGGTACTCCAGATAGCGATCAAAGTTCCGGTTCTCGTTCCCGTAGGCGGGGTTGTCCCGCATGGGGTGGTACCGGTCCCCGTAGTGGGGGAAATCGGGGTGCCGCCAGTCGATGAGGGAGAAATACAGCCCCGCCCGCAGCCCGCAGTCCCGGGCGGCGTCCAGAAATTCCCGGACGAAGTCCCGCCCGGCGGGGGTGTTGGTGGATTTGAAGTCGGTGTAGGCGCTGTCGTAGAGGCAGAAGCCGTCGTGGTGCTTGGCAGTGAGGACGGCGTACTTCATGCCTGCGTCCCGGGCCGCCTCCATCCAGGCGTGCATGTCGCAGTCCCGGGGGTTGAACTCCTTGGCGTACTGGTCGTACACATCAGCGGGGATGTTCTCATAGCTGCGCACCCACTCCCCCCGGGCCGGGATGGCGTACAGCCCCCAGTGGAGAAAGAGCCCGAAGCGGGCCTGGGTGTACCAGGCAGTGCGGCGCTGGTATGCTTCACGGGAAAAAGTAAAAGCCATGGCACAGACGCTCCTTAGTCGTCGATATGGATGCAGGACACAATGTGTCCGTTCCCCAAATCCCTGGGTTCAATGGGCTTTTGCTTGCACGCCTCGGTGCAGCGGGGGCAGCGGGTCTGGAAGGGGCAGCCCACCGGCAAGTTGATGGTGCTGGGGATGTCGCCCTGGAGAAGCTCATGCTCCCGGTTGGCGGTAGGGTCGGGAATGGGGACGGCGGACAGCAGCGCCTTGGTGTAGGGGTGCTTGGGGTTGCCGTACAGCTCCTTTTTGGGGGCCAGCTCCACAATGGAGCCCAGATACATGACCGCGATGCGGTCGGAGATCATCTCCACCACACTCAAGTCGTGGGAGATGAAGAGATAGGTGAGGTCGTAGTCCTGCTGTAACTTCTGCATCAGGTTGAGCACCTGGGCCTGGATGGACACGTCCAGAGCGGACACCGGCTCGTCCGCGATGATCAGCTTGGGCCGCACCGTGAGGGCCCGGGCGATGCCGATGCGCTGGCGCTGGCCGCCGGAGAACTCATGGGGATAGCGGCGGGCGTGCTTGGCGCCCAGGCCGACAATTTGCAGCAGCTCATGGACCACTTTCAGACGCTCCCCGGCGCTCAGATTGGTGTGGACCAGCAGGGGCTCGGCCACCAGATCCTCCACCCGCATCCGGGGATTGAGGGAGCCGTTGGGGTCCTGGAAAATCATCTGGATGTCCTTGCGCAGAGGGCGCATTTCCTTCTCGGAGAGCTTGGAGATGTCCTGGCCGTTGAACCAGATCTCCCCCGAGTCGGGGACCAGCAGGTGGTCCACCAGCCGCCCGGTGGTGGACTTGCCGCAGCCGGACTCGCCCACCACGGAGAAGGTCTCGCCGGGGTAGATGTCAAAGGAGATGTTGTTGACCGCGTGGACCCGGGCCTTGGAGGCCTTCATGCCCTTGCCGGCCGGGAAGGTCTTGGTCACGTTTTTTACACTCAGCAGGGGGGTCATACAGCCGCCTCCTTCTTTGTAGACTTGACCTGTTCGGACTCGTGGAGCCAGCAGCGGCTCTTGCGGTCGCCGCCCAGATCAAAGAGGGCGGGCTCCTCCTTGTGGCAGCGGTCACAGGCCTTGGAGCAGCGGGGGGCGAACTTGCACCCCTCGGGCATCATGGAGAGGTCGGGCACGCTGCCGGGGATGGAGGGCAGGCTGGTCACGCCGGAGCCCAGCTTGGGCACCGAGGCGATCAGGCCCTGTGTGTAGGGGTGCTTGGGGCAGGCAAAGAGCTCCTCCACCGGGGCCTCCTCCACAATGCGCCCGGCGTACATGACAATCACTCGGCTACACATCTCCGCCACCACGCCCAAATCGTGTGTGATGAGGAGGATGCCGGTGTCGTTTTCCGCCCGGATTTTCCGCATCAGCTGGAGAATCTGGGCCTGGATGGTCACGTCCAGGGCGGTGGTGGGCTCGTCCGCGATGAGCACAGTAGGGTCGCAGCACATGGCCATGGCAATCATGACGCGCTGGCTCATGCCGCCGGAGAGCTGATGGGGGAAGCTGCGCAGCACCATTTCCGGGTTGGCGATGCCCACCCGGCCCAGCATATCCAGGGCGTGGGCCCGGGCGGCCTTCTTGTCCAAATCCGTGTGCAGGCGGATGGCCTCAATGAGCTGGGCGTCAATGCGCATGGAGGGGTTGAGGGAGCTCATGGGCTCCTGGAAGATCATCGAAATCTCCTTGCCCCGGATGGCGCGCATCTCTTTTTCCGAACAGGTCAGCAGGTTTTTACCCTTGAGGAACACCTCGCCGCCGGTCACCTTGCCGTTGGTGTTGCGGAAGAGCTGCATGATGGACAGGCTGGTCACCGACTTGCCGCAGCCCGACTCGCCCACCAGGCCCACAATCTCGCCGGAGCGGACCTGAAAGCTGACGCCGTTGACGGCGGTGACGCTCTGCTTCCTGCCGGTTTTGAATTCCGTGCGCAGATCGCGCACATCCAGCAATACTTGCTCAGTCATTCCGTCAACCTCCTTACTTGACCTTGGGGTCCAGGGTGTCGCGCAGGCCGTCGCCGAAGAGGTTGAAGGCCAGCACGGTGAGGAAAATAATCAGGCCGGGGAAGAGAATCAGGTGGTCCGCCACCCCGATGTAGTTGCGCCCCGAGGAGAGCATAGCGCCCCACTCCGGCGCGGACACATCGGCGCCAAAGCCCAGGAAGCTCAGGGAGGAGGCGGCCAGGATGGCCGAGCCGATGCGCATGGTGAAGTTGACGATCATGGACTGCACCGTGCCGGGGAAGATGTGCTTGATGAGAATGCGGCTGTCCGGGCAGCCCAGAGAGCGGGCCACCTCCACATAGAGGCTCCCCTTCACCGAGAGGGTGGCGCTGCGCATAATGCGGGCAAAGGACGGTATGGTAAAGACCGTCACGGCGATGATGACGTTGATGAGGCCCGGGCCGATGATGGCCACGATGGCGATACACAGCAGGATGTCCGGCATGGCGAAGAGCACGTCGCTGCTGCGCATGACCAGCGCCTCCAGAATGCCGCCGTAGTAGCCGGCCAGAATGCCCAGGATGGTGCCCAGGGCGGCGCCCACGATGACGGCGGCCAGGGCGGAGCCCAGAGACAGGCGGGCGCCGGCCAGCAGGCGGCTGAACACGTCCCGTCCGAACTCGTCCGTGCCCATCAGGTGCTGGGCGGTGGGGCCGGAGCGGATGGCGGAGTAGTCATAGGCCGCGGGGTCATAGGGGGCGATGGAGGGACCGATGATGGCAATGATCACCAGAAAAAGGATGAAGCAGCCCGCCACCACGGCGGTCTTGCGTTGGAAAAACTTTTTGAAGAACTCCCGGGTCCGGCTGCGATTCTGGAGCACGGGGTCGTCCATGAACTCGCTGGGAGTGGGATTGACAGGTTGTTTGGTTTCAGACATACAGACGGCCTCCTTTCCGTTAGTCGTAGCGGATCTTGGGGTTCAGGACGCCATAGAGCAGATCCACGATGAGGTTGATGACAATATACTCCAGGGCAAAGAACATGAGCAGGGCCTGAATGACCTTGTAGTCGCGGAAGTTGATGGAGTCCACCATCAGGCGGCCCAGGCCGGGGATGGAGAACACCGTCTCCACCAGCACGGAGCCGGCCAGCAGTCCGCCGATTTGGAGGCCCACCACCGTGACCACCTGCACCAGAGAGTTGCGGAAGGCGTGGCGCAGCACCACCAGGGACTCCCGCTGGCCCTTGGCCCGGGCGGTGCGGACATAGTCCTCCTGCATGGTCTCCAGCATGGAGGAGCGGGAGTAGCGGGCCAGAGTGCCCATGATGGAGCAGCCCATGGTGATGGAGGGGAGGATGTAGCCCTTCCAGCTGTCCAGCTGTCCGGTGGGCAGCCATCCCAGCTGCACGGAGAAGATTTGAATGAGCATGAGGCCCAGCCAGAAGGAGGGCACCGAGATGCCCGACGTGGCGATGACCATGCCGACGTAGTCCAGAACCTTCCCCCGTTTTACAGCGGAGACAATGCCGATCAGGGTACCCAAAATCACCGACCAGACAATGCCCCACAGGGTGAGGGCCAGCGTGGCCTGGAGGCGGGCGGGGAAGATCTCGCTGATGGGCAGTCCGCTCTTGTAGGACTCACCAAAGTCGCCGCGGAACAAATCCTTCATGTAGTTGATGTACTGGATGGGCAGGGGGTCGTTGAAGCCCAGCTCCTCCTTCAGCTGCTCGTACTCCTCCTGAGTGGCCTCTTTGGGGAGCATTTTGCGGACGGGGTCGCCGGGGATCAGGTGGATAAAGGCGAAGATCAAAATTGAGATGACCAGCAGCAGGGGGATCGTGCTGAGCACCCGCTTGACAAAGTAGCGGCCCAAATGCGTTGCCTCCTTTGCAGTTGATACATAGAGAGAGGTCTGGCAGCAGCATTGCCGCTGCCAGACCTCACCTCTCCGGCCTTGGCCGGGTTACATGGGCGGAATAGACAGGTTACACGATTAGGCCAGAGTGGCGTTGGTCACGTTCACAGAACCGTCGGGGTTGAGGACGATGCCGCTGACATAGGTCTTGGCGCCGTAGACCAGCTCGTCATTGCCCAGGAAGAGCCAGGGGGCCTCATCCCACACAATGGCCTGAGCCTGCGCGTACAGGTCGGTCAGAGTGTCGGTGTCGCTGGTCTTGATGGCCTGGTCCAGCAGGGAGTCAAACTCGCTGTTGCGGAAGTAGGCGGTGTTGGCGCTCTTGGGGGGCACCATGTCGCTGTGGAGGATGGAGCGCATGGAGCCGTCGGCGTCAAAGGAGCTGGCGGACCAGTTCACATACCACATGTTGATCTCGGCCTGGTCCTCGTCCACATAGATCATGTCGCTCAGGGTGCTGGGCTCCATGGGCAGCACTTCCACGGTGATGCCGATCTGGGCCAGCTGCTGCATGATGAACTGCATGCCGGTCTGCTCGGCGGAGATGTTATCGCCCCACAGGGTCAGGGAGAAGCCGTCGCCGTAGCCGGCCTCCTCCATGAGGGACTTGGCCTTGTCCAGGTCATAGGTGTAGGGAGTCTGGGGGGCGTAGTAGGACACGGTGGAGGGGTAGCAGGACAGAACTTCCTCACAATAGCCGCTGAAGACCACCTGAGCATAGGCCTGCTTGTCAATGGCGTAGTTCATGGCCTGGCGCACCCGCTTGTCGGAGAGCTCCGGCAGGTTGGTGTTCAGGGTCACATAGCGCATGATGTTGGAGGCCACGGAGCCCACGGTGATGTTGTCGGTGCCGTTGACCTGGTCGGCCTGGACGGTGGGCATGGGGTAGATGTAGTCGGCCTCACCGGTCTGGAGCATGGCCACACGGCTGCCGTCCTCGGGGACCGCGCGGAAGGTCAGGCTGTCCACGGTGGCCTTGGTGCCCCAGTAGTCGGCGTAGGGCACCACCGTCACATGGTCGCCCTCGGTGTGCTCCTTAAAGGTGTACTGGCCGGTGCCGGCCTCAGCCTTGTTCAGGTCTGTGCCCTCTTCCAGAGCCTTGGGGCTGACAATCTGGAACTGGGTGAACTGGTTGATGAAGGAGGAGTTGGGCTCCTTGAGCTTGATGGCCACGGTGTAGTCATCCACCTTGGTGCAGGACTCCCACTTGGCCACACGGCTGTTCTGGCGCAGGGTGGTGTCGGCCAGGCAGCGCTCGTAGTTGGCGATGACCGCGTCGGCGTTGAAGTCGGTGCCGTCGTGGAACTTGACGCCCTGGCGCAGCTTGAAGGTGTAGGTTAGGTTGTCGGACTCAGCGGTGTAGCTCTCCGCCAGGAGGGGGACAACCTTCTGGTTTTCGTCAAAGGTGACCAGAGACTCGTACATGGTCCGGCTGACGGTGATGGACAGGGTATCAGTGGTGTTGTGGGGGTCCATGCTCTGGATGTCGGTGTTGAAGGCGACAACCAGGTCCTTGTCCGGCGCGGTGGCGGTGGAGGAGGGAGTGCCGGAGGTGGAGGGAGCGGCAGAGCCGGAAGAGGGCTGATTTCCGCCGGAGCAGCCAGCGGCGGAGAGGGCGATGGCAGAGGCCAGCATCAGAGCAGGAACACGTTTCTTCATCATTTCAGTTACCTCACTTTCATACATCGGTGGTCCTATGGGAACGGATATCAGAAGCGGTCATCACCTCAACTCTCCAGAGCCGCGCCGCTCCAGGCCGGATGCCGGCGCGGGCCGGTGCACTTAGCTGCACAATTGCTCCAGCACCTGCCGCAGCGCCAGCGCGCCGCCGCCCAACAGGTGGCCGGATACGCCGAAGCGCTCAAAGCAGAGCCGGAAGGTATTTTGCATGTATTCATTGATCTTGCTGCGGTAGTTTCGCTCCACCAGGGTGGAGAAAATCGGGTGCTGGCGCAGCATACTGCCGCAGAGGAGCACCGCCTCCGGGGCATAGGTGTTAGCCAGCAGATTGATGGCAATGGAGGTGTACTCCACCACCTGTCCGATGAGTGCCACAGCGAAGGGGTCCCCCTGCTGGAAATAGTCAAAGAGCCCCGCCAGCGTGATGTCGGGGTAGACGCTGCGGGCCTCCGCCAGAATGGTGCGCTGGGAGAGGTGGGTCTGGAGGCAGCCCACTTTGCCGCACTCGCAGATCTTCCCGGCCGGGTTGAGAATGATATGGCCAATCTCGCCGGCCATATTGTTTACCCCCCGGTAAATTTCCCCGTTGAGAATCATGGCTGCGCCAATTCCGTCGCCAACGCTCAGAGCCACCATGTTCCGGCACCCGGCGCAGGCGCCGAAGTTCTGCTCGGCCAGCGCCAGGGCCTTGGTGTCATTCTCCAGCAAAAAGGTGTACTGGGGCATGCGCTCTTCCAGATAGCGTACCACCGGCACATCCCGCCAGCGGAGGTTGGCGGAGAACTGGAGCACGCCCTCCTGAATGTCCACAATGCCGGGGACCACAACCCCCACCGTGGAGCGGATTCCCTCCTTTTCGTGGCGGGCCAGGAAGCCCTCCAGATGCTGGGCCATCCACTGGAGCACCGGCTGGGAGAGAAATTCTTCTGTCTCCGGGAAGGTGTGGTGCTCCTGGTCCAGCAGGCTCCCCCGGGGGTCCACCAGACCCAGATAGAGCTCGCCCCGCCCCAGATAGGCGCTCACGCACAGAAGCCGCGTGTGCTCCAGAGACAGGACCCGGGGTGGACGCCCCACCTGAACGCCGCCCTCCTTCTCCTGCTCCCGCAGGATGCCGCGGGCCATCAGCTCGTCGGCGATGCGCCCCACGGTGACAATACTCATGCCCGTGGCCTCCGCCGCCTGAGCCCGGGACATCTCCCCGGCCTGGCGGATGGCGGATAATACCAGTCGGGTGTTATTCTGGTGCATCAGGGTACGATCCACCTTTTTTCCCGAAACCACAGGCATTCCTCCGTTTATTTTTTAATTGATGGAAATAAATGAGAGGGGATTTTCGGAAGGTCTGTCCATATTATACTCAACATTCCCTCAAAATGCAAGTATTTATTGACAATTAGCACAAAAAATTATATAATATACTTACCTAAGAAAATAAATTTTTAAGGTGATGATAAAAATGAGCAGCGTAATTCTGGAAGTCTGCTGCGGCAGCGCGGACGACGTGATCCAGGCCCACAAGGCCGGCGCCCACCGTGTAGAGCTCAACAGCAACCTCTTTCACGGCGGTCTGACCCCCACCATCGGCGAGCTGGTGGTGGCCAAGCGGGAGACCGGCATGAAGATTATGACCATGGTCCGGCCCCGGGAGGGCGGCTTCTGCTATACGGATGCGGAGTTTGCCACCGCCATGGAGGACGCCAAGCAGCTGCTGAGCAACGGCAGCGACGGTCTGGTCTTTGGCTTCCTCCATCAGGACGGCACCCTGGATGTGGAGCGCACCCGCATTCTGGCCGAGCTGGCCCAGATGGCGGGGAAGGAGACGGTGTTCCACCGGGCCATTGATGTGGTGCCCGACTGGAAGGCGGTGCTGGATGCCCTCATTGAGCTGAAGATCACCCGCGTCCTCACCAGCGGCCAGGAGCCCGACGTGTCCCAGGGCACCCAGACCGTGCGGGATATGATCGAGTACGCCGCCGGACGGATTCAGATTCTCCCCGGCGCCGGCATTACCGCCCGCAACATGGACCGCATTATTGCGGAGACCGGCTGTGATCAGATCCATCTGGCCGCCCACCGCACCCAGATGGACACCTCGGTGGCCAACAACCGGGCCATCTACTACGGCGGCGCCCTCTATCCCCCGGAGGACCGCTTCAAAGTCATTGACAGCGACTACATCGGCGCGATGGTGGAACGCCTGCCCGGCTAATCGTCCCGTTCAACTGCAAAACACCCCGCTCCTGAGCGTTGAAGCGCTCGGGAGCGGGGTGTTTTTTGTGTCAGGCGTATTGATACCGCCGCCGGTAGGCAAAGAAAAAGAGGGTAGTGACACCCAGAGAGAGCACTTCCGCCACCACAATGGCCAGCCAGACGCCGTCCAGCCCCAGCAGAGCGGGCAGCAGCAGAATGGCAGCCACCTGAAACACCAGCGTGCGCAAAAAGGAGATGGCGGCGGAGACTCCGCCATTGCCCAGCGCGGTAAAGAAGGCCGAGCCAAAGATGTTGAAGCCCGCCAGCAGAAACGCCAGCGCATACAGCCGGAAGCCGTGGCAGGTCATCTGGGCCAGTACCGGGTCATACCCCACAAAGAGGGTGGAGAGAGGGGCAGCCAGAATCTGAGCCAGCGCCGTGAGGCAGAGGGCACACGCCGCCGTGATGCGCAGGCTCTTCTGGAAGAGACTGCGCAGTTCTTTGGTCTGCCCGGCACCATATTGGTAGCCAATGACCGGGGAACTGCCGATGGCATAGCCGAAGAAAATGGCGTTGAAGATGAAATTGACATACATCACCACCCCATAGGCCGCCACCCCGTCCTCTCCCGCCAGCTCCATCAGCTGGAGGTTGTAGAGGAGATTGACCACCGAGGAGGAGAGATTGGTCATCAGCTCCGACGCGCCGTTGGCGCAGGAGCGCAGCAGGACGCTCAGCGACCGGCTGGGGCGGGTGAGGCGGAGCAGACTGTTGTTGGGCCGGGCGAAGTAGAGGAGGGGGAAGAAGCCGCCCACCATCTGGCTGAGCACTGTGGCCAGAGCCGCTCCGGCGATGCCCCAGCGAAATACCGCCACAAAGAGGGCGTCCAGCACCATGTTGGTCAGCCCCGCCGCCACGGTCACATACAGCCCCAGGCGGGGCTTTTCTGCCGTGACAAAGAAGCTCTGAAAGGCAATCTGGAGCATAAAGGTGGGCTGAAAGGCCAGCAGAATACGGCCATAGAGTACGCTGTCCTCCAGCATCTGCCCCGTGGCGCCCATAGCAGAAGCAATGGGCTGGATGGCATAGAAGCCCGCCGCGCCCAGCAGAACTCCAGCGGCCGCCGTGGCGTAGATGATGAGGGAAAAATACCCCTTGGCCCGGTCCCGGCGGCCCTCCCCCAAGGTGATGGCCACTAGGGCGCTGCCGCCGGTGCCGAACATAAACCCCATAGCAGCAATCCCCATCAGAAAGGGCATGATGAGATTTACCGCGGCAAAGGAGGTTTTTCCCACAAAGTTGGAGACAAACAGCCCATCCACCA
Source organism: Candidatus Flavonifractor merdigallinarum (assembly GCA_019115265.1). Classification (GTDB taxonomy): domain Bacteria; phylum Bacillota; class Clostridia; order Oscillospirales; family Oscillospiraceae; genus Pseudoflavonifractor_A; species Pseudoflavonifractor_A merdigallinarum. The sequence goes on from DXDX01000115.1 coordinate 10,499, forward strand.
CCGAGTACACCGAGGTAAAGACCATCATAATCACCGATGGCAGGACAAAACGCAAGAGCTTGGAATATGTAAAGTGTTCCGAAAGCTGGATTCTCATAGGGGCACATCCTCCAACAGGGTGTCAGTGCTCTGGCGCAGATTGTGGAGATAGCGCTGGTTGAGGGCTAGAAACTGCTCCCGCTCCTCCGGCGAGAAGCGGCCCAGGGCGTCCTCCTCCAGGGCAAAGACCCGGTCGGCGGTCCGAGCGGCCAGCGCCTCCCCCACCTGCGTCAGCACCAGGGGCTTACCCGCCCGCCCGTCCGGGGCGGATAAAAGGTCCAGATACCCCGCCTTGCGCAGCTGCTGAATGGCGGAGTTGATGGTCTGGCGGCTCAGACACAGACTGGTGCACAGCTCAGCCTGTGTGCAGGGGGCGGCAAACTCCCGCATGGTGTACAAAATCCAAAAGGCGCAGTCGGAGAGCTGAAAGCGCCGGGCCAGCGTGTGGTAAAACTCGTTGGTCTCCCGATAAATCCGGTTAAAGCGAATGAGTGATTCCCGAAGAATGGGGTCAGACATCAAGACAACTCCTCTCAACACAGCAAAACTGTCCGAAATCGGACAATGTGGAGTATAGTCCGATTTCGGACAAAAGTCAAGAGGCAAAAAAAGACCCCGCACACCGGGATTTGGTGTGCGGGGCTGCGGCTCAGCGCCGGTTGGAGCGGCGCCAGATGTGCATTTTTTCGGCGGACTGGATGAGTTCCTCCCGGAACTGGGGGTGGGCTACCGAGATAATCTTCTCCGCCCGCTCCCAGGAGGAGGTACCCTTCAGGTTCACCTTGCCGTACTCGGTCACCAGCCAGTGGAGGTTGGGCCGGGCGTCGGTGACCACCGAGCCCACATCCAGGGTGGGCTTGATGCGGCTTTCCAGCTGGCCGGTCTTTTTGTTCATAAAGGTGGAGGAGCAGCAGATGAAGCTCTTGCCGCCCTTGGAGAGGTAGGCACCCAGTACAAAGTCCAGCTGTCCGCCCGCGCCGCTGATCTGCCGGATTCCGGCGGACTCGGCGTTGATCTGGCCGAAGAGGTCCACGTCCACCGCGTTGTTGATGGAGATGAAGTTGTCCAGCTGGGCGATGGTGCGGGCGTCGTTGGTGTAGTCCACCGGCGCGGCCATGCAGGCGGGGTTGTCGTTGAGGTAGTCGTAGAGCTTCTGGGTGCCAGCGCCGAAGGCGTAGGTCTGGCGGTAACGGTCAATGGCCTTGCATGCGCCGGTGATCTTGCCCGCCATGGCGATGTCCACAAAGGCGTCCACATACATCTCGGTATGGACACCCAGATCCGTCAAGTCCGACTGGGCGATGAGGGAGCCCACTGCGTTGGGCATGCCGCCGATGCCCAGCTGGAGGCAGGCGCCGTTGGGGATCTCCTCCACAATGAGGCGGGCCACTGCCTGGTCCACCTCCGTGGCGGGACCGCCGGCGGGGAGCTGGCCCAGAGCGGGGGCGGAACCCTCCACAATCAAATCCACCTGGTCAATGTGGATAACATGCTCCTTGCCGCCCAGGCACCGGGGCATGTTGGGGTTGACCTCCACCACAATCACCTCCGCCCGCTGGCACATGGCGGCCATATGGGAGGCGTTGGGGCCGAAGCTGAAGAAGCCGTGGCTGTCCATGGGGGAGACCTGGAAGAAGGCCACATGGATGGGCTCCACATTCTCCCGGTAATAGCGGGGCAGCTCGGAGTAGCGCAGGGGGCAGTAGTAGGTGGAGCCGTCGGCAATCATCTTGCGCTCCACGCCGGACATGTGCCAGGAGTTCCAGGTGAAGTGCTCCGCCACATCGGGGACGGACATAATGGCCGGCTTATGGAAGATGATGCCGCCCCGGACTTTGACATCGGTGAGTTCGGTGTACCGGGCCGCCAGAGCCTGGTCCAGAGCCTCCGGGGTGCCGGTGCACCAGCCGTAGTCAATCCAGTCCCCCGACTGCACCAGCGCCACCGCTTTTTCCGCTGTGGTGAGTTTGCTCTCGTACTGTGCCGCGTAATTCATGTTGAGCCACCTCGTTCTCTGATATGTTCGTTTATTTTTTAACAATCTATTGTGCCTATTATAGCACCCGATTTCGCCGCTGACAAGAGCGGGGGGAGAAAAATTCACGCCCCAATCAAAGCTCCATACTCAAATTCGACCATTTCAGCATTGCGAGGGGTGGAGATACTCTTTTTGATAGAGCGTCCATTTCCCGGCGGCTGCTCTATTTTTTATTTACGGCCCCCGGCTGAGATGGTACAATAAAGGGCAAACAAAGCTGTTTCATCCCAGCCAAGGAGGTTTCCCATGAAGCGACACATTCTGTCTGCGGCTCTTTCCGCCCTGCTGGCGCTGTCTCTGGCCGCCTGTGACCAGGCGCCGGAGCCCACCGCCACCCCGGAGCCCACGGCCCTGGCCGCCCCTACGGCCACCCCGGAGGGGCTGGTGGACCCGGTGCTCAGCAGTCAGAGCTTTGCCGAGACGTTTACCGCAGACGACGGCACCGTAGTCCTGACGGTGAGCTATACCCTGCCCGACTTTTCCAATAAGGGGAGCTCCGCCGTGCTGCGGGAGATTGCCAGCTGGTACACAGCGGAGGGGGAGGGCCTGCTGGAGAATGCCCGCACCCGGGCGGATGAGTCGGTGAGCGACTATGAGCTCTCCAAATCCGAGGGCTATACCTTTTCTCCGGTTTTAGAGGAGATTACCAGTGAGATGACTTACCAGAGCGAGGGGGTGCTCAGCTTTCGGCGGGAGTTCTATGCCGGCAGCGTGGGGGCGGCCCACCCCACCGTGCTGTGTATGAGTGAGCAGTTTTCCCGCACCGATGGACATAAGCTCACCTTTTCCGAGTGCGTCACCGACGGGCTGACCGCCGCCTCCCAGGCCTGCGACTATCTGACCGCCCATGGCACCGTGGGGGAGCTGGTGGCGTCGGGGGCACTCTCCGCCGCCGGGGTAGAGGCCGCCTTCCAGCCCGACCACTTTTATCTCACCGACGAGGGCTTTGTCTTTTGGTTCCAGCCGGGGGAACTGTCCGGCGTGCCCGGCAACTCGCCCATTGAGACGGTGGTGCCCTATTCTGCCTTAGAGGAGCTGTTGCAGCCATGGATCGTATGATGGAACACACCACCCAGCGCATGACCATTGAGGGCTATTCCAGCGATGGAGCCGGTGTGGCCCGTCTGGACGGCGCGGTGGTCTTTGTGAAAGGCGCGGTGCGGGGGGAGACCTGTCAGGTCTACCTGGACAAGGTGGGGCGCAGCGCCGTGTGGGGCCATGTGACCGCGGTGGAGGTGGCCTCCAGCAGCCGCCTGGAGCCGGACTGCCCCTATTATGAGCGCTGTGGCGGCTGCTGTTACCGCCATATGACCTATGCCGAGGAGTTGGAGGCCAAGCGCCAGCGGGTGGAGGACGCCCTGCACCGCATTGGCGGGGTGGATTTGCCGGTGCCGCCAGTCCTGGGGGCTGTCCACCCGGAGCGCTACCGCAACAAGGCCCAGTTCCCCGTGGCCCCCGGCCCGCGGATTGGCTTTTATCAGAAGCGCACTCACGCCGTCACCGATGTGGAGGACTGCCTCCTCCAGAGCGAGGCGGCCGGGCGGCTGCGCACCACCACCCGCAACTGGATGGCGCAGTTTCACATTCCGGCCTACCAGGAGCGCAGCGGCAAGGGGCTGGTCCGCCATGTCTATGTCCGCACCAACCGGAAGGGCCAGTCCCTCTACTGTCTGCTGGTCAACGGGGAGAAGGTCCCCCATCTGAACGAGCTGGTGGGTGCGCTGCGCGCCGCGGAGCCGGGTCTGGTGGGCGTGGTGCTGGGCATCAATGAAAAGCGAAACAATGTCATCCTGGGGGACCGCTACCGCACCCTCTGGGGACAGGACTATCTGGACGACACTCTGTGCGGCCTCACCTTCCGCCTGTCGGTGCCCTCCTTTTATCAGGTCAACCCCGAGCAGACCGAGGTGCTCTACGGGAAAGCGGCGGAGTTTGCCGCCCTTACCGGCGGGGAGACCGTGCTGGACCTCTACTGCGGCATTGGCACCATTGGGCTAACCCTGGCCGGGAAGGCGGGAATGGTCATCGGCGCCGAGGTGGTCCCCGAGGCGGTGGAGGACGCCTGGCAGAACGCCAGACGCAACGGGGTTTCAAATGCCCGCTTCCTCTGCGGCGACGCGGGACAGGCCGCCCGACAGCTGGCGGAGGAGGGCATTCGGCCCGATGTGGTGTGCGTGGACCCGCCGAGAAAGGGACTGAGTGAGGATGTGGTGGACACAGTGGCCGCTATGGCACCCCGGCGGGTGGTGTATGTCTCCTGCGACCCAGCTACGCTGGCCCGGGATTTGGCGCGTTTTGCAGAGCGGGGGTATACCGCCCAGAAGGTAACTGCGGTGGACCTCTTCCCGCGGACCGCGCACGTTGAGACGGTTGTTAGTTTGGTTAGAAAAACGCCTGATGACTATATCCACGTGAAACTGGACCTTGATGACCTAAATTTGACTGCGCCCGAAGCAAAAGCAACCTATTCTGAAATCAAGAAATACGTGCTTGAAAAGTTTGGATTAAAGGTTTCCAGCCTGTATATTGCTCAGGTTAAGGAAAAATACGGTATTATAGAACGGGAAAACTATAACAAGTCTAAGAAGGAAAATGCCGTTGTTCCCCAGTGTCCTAAGAGAAAGAAAGACGCGATTGTTGATGCGCTGCGGCATTTTAAGATGATAAAATGAAAGGGATTATAACATGAGATATGAAGATTTAATTTTTAAAATTCCGCAGGAATCTCCTACATATAAAGATGATTCTGAGTTTGTTATTCGACAGATGACTGCTATTTTGGATGCGCGTAGGTCAGTTGGGGATAATAAAATTATTATAAATACCAATCTCAAAATGGGGCTGCCATTAGAAAATATCAATAAGATTGCAGGTCCTATGATTGAAGCATGGGCAGGCGAAGTATTTGCAGGAATTCGCGATAATAGCGACAACGAATATCAACTAAT
>DXDX01000116.1 GCA_019115265.1 Candidatus Flavonifractor merdigallinarum
CTGTGGGATTGCGCCGGTGCAGTGCCATTTGGGCGGGAGCTTTCCGCCTATGAGGGAAGCGTTGTACTGCCATGCAAGACAGGTAACCGCAAAGACTGAAAGTCACCGCCAAAAAATGGGGCGGCCCCCGAAAAAGGCCGCCCTTTTGGAGGGGAGTGGAGAGGGGAACGAGAAGTTCCCCTCTCCGCCTTTTCTTTCTCCGGTTTCTTTTCTGCGAAAAGAAATCGGGTCCCCGCTGGATAAGCGGCCCGTCCGGCGAGGACAAACACCCCCGCCGGTTTGGCGACAACAGAGCCCCTATTTTGCTCACTCTTGAAATCCTAGTATTTCTATCGTATAATGATAGACAACGAGGTGATAGAGTTGAAAATTTCCACCAAGGGGCGCTACGCCCTGCGCGTGATGATCGACCTGGCCCAGCACCGGGAAGAGGGTCTCATTCCCCTCCACGAGATTGCCCAGCGCCAGGGAATCACGGTCAAATATCTGGAGCAGATTATTTCCCTCCTGGGGCGTGCGGGCTTTTTGCAGAGCGTTCGGGGAAAGAGCGGCGGCTATCGTCTGGTGCGGGAGCCGGAGAAGTACACCGTGGGAGAGATTCTGCGGGCCACGGAGGGCAAGCTGGCCCCCACTATCTGCCTGGAGCTGGGCCCTGAGCTGTGTGAGCGGCAGGATGGCTGCCCAGCCCGGGGCTTTTGGACGGAGTTTTACCAGACTATCAATCAGTTTCTGGACAGCAAGACCCTGCGCGACTTAATGCCGCCCGAGGAATCCTGAGTCATACACACCCCCCTTGCCGCATAGACTGGCCTGTGGACGCATTTGACCGCGTGACAGGAAGGGGGGAGAGCCATGCCGGAGGAGAAACGCCTGGAGCCTGGAACTGAGACTGGGCGGCGGGAAGATGTGGATGATCTGATTTTCCATACAGAGCCGGAGTGGCGTGTCAGCCAGCGGTGAGACGGTTTTTTTGCACGTTTTGCTTTACATCTCACCGTCGATTGTATATAATGGAACGACGAAACAATCAAAGTGAGAGTGTATGGTATGCTTCAATTTGACGAGTATAAGGTGAAACTGAACAACATCCTGCCCGATTTGGAGGAGCTGAACCAGTCCCTGGGTCTGGAGTCCGCCGCCCGGGAAGTGGATATGCTGGAGTCGGAGAGCGCGTCCGAAGGCTTCTGGAACAATCTGGAGAAGGCGCAGAAGGTCCAGCAGCGCATTTCCCAGCTCCGGGGCAAGCTGGACGGCCAGAAGAGCCGTATGGACGCCTGGTCCGATCTGATGACCCTGTGCGAGATGGGCAACGAGGAGGAGGATGAATCCCTTCTGCCCGAGCTGGAAGAGGGCTTTGCCAAGCTGGAGAGCGAGATTGAGGAGGCGCGGCTGTCCTCTCTGCTCACCGGCGAGTATGATAACTCCAACGCCATTTTAACCATTCACGCCGGCGCCGGCGGCACCGAGGCCCAGGACTGGGCCCAGATGCTCTACCGTATGTATACCCGCTGGGCCGAGCGCCACGGCTACGCCTGCAAGACCATGGACTACCAGGACTGTGAGGAGGGCGGCATTAAGAGCGCCACCATCACCATCTCCGGCGAGAACGCCTATGGCCACTTGAAGAGCGAGCACGGCGTGCACCGTCTGGTGCGGGTGTCCCCCTTTGACGCCCAGGCCCGCCGTCAGACCTCCTTCTCCGCAGTGGAGGTCATGCCGGAGCTGCCCGACGATGTGGAGGTGGACATCCGGCCCGAGGACATCGAGATGCAGGTGTACCGCTCCTCCGGCGCCGGCGGCCAGCACGTCAACAAGACCTCCTCCGCCGTCCGCCTCATCCATAAGCCCACCGGGGTGGTGGTCTCCTGCCAGACCGAGCGCAGCCAGTTCCAGAACCGGGATAACTGTATGCGGATGCTCCGCTCCCGCCTGGTGCAGCTGAAGATGGAGGCCCATCTGGAGAAAATCTCCGACATCAAGGGCGTGCAGCTCAAGATTGAGTGGGGCAGCCAGATCCGCTCCTATGTCTTTATGCCCTATCAGCTGGTGAAGGATAACCGCACCGGCTATGAGACCAGCAACATCAACGCCGTCATGGACGGCGAGATTGACTGTTTTATCAACGCCTATCTGAAGGCCAGCGCCACCGGCAACTGGGCCACTAAGTAACAAGAAACAGAACAGCCCCCATCCGCAGTGCGGATGGGGGCTGTTTCTTATATTTCTCCCAAACAAGCGGGTTTGGAAGTGCTGATGATGGAGACATGCCGCTGGCTGCTGCCGCTAGGGGGTGTCCGGAGTTGGGTTGATGGTATCCCACTTCCAGGCGTATTGGGTGCCGGTGGCCTCAGGGACGTTTTCGTAGTCCCATTGATGATCGCCAGCGGTTGCCAGCCAGCGGCTGGTAACGTTGAAAAAGCGGTGGTGGTCGTCGGCATAGCGGGAAGAACCGTCGTTCTCCTGGTCGGGGGAGGGGTCGTCCCACATCACATCCACACAGTACCACGCCCCATCCAGCTGCACGATGTTCCAGGCATGGTCCCGTGTGGACTGATAGGTGGCGCCCACCACAGTTTGACACTCAATACCAAGCAGCTCCATCAGGAGCTGGAAGGTGACGGCGTAGCTCCGGCAGGTGCCGATCCCTTTCACCAGAACGCCGTAGGGGCTCTCGCTGTCGGGATCGGGGTTGCCCTCATCATAGAGACCCATGTCGTAACCGGCGTTATCCACAATGTAGTCGTGGATAGCCAGCTCCTTTTCATAGTCGCTCATATCGGTATGGATGACCTGCTCCAGCAATATGTCCACAACCTCCAAAGTCTCCTGATCCTTCCGGGAGAGGGCGGAGCGGTCGCCGGAGCGGTAGGCTTCCAGCAGAGGCCCAATGTCAAAGAGGGTCATATCGTCCAGATTGGGGGGAACAAAGGAATAAGAGCCATCCTCGTTTTTCACCTGAGGGGTGGGGAGCACCTTGGGGGTGGGCGGCGTCCCAGCTTGGAAACAGCTGGCGAAGGTCTCTGCCGCCTCCTGCGTCCGGTCACAGACCATGAGAGCGGCGTAAGTGCCTTGGCCCAGTACCTCCCCTTTTTCCAGCATGGCATAGGCGTCTGGGGCGTAGCCGTAAAAATCCGCTTTCCGGTTTTCCAGATAGGTGGAGAGGGCCTCACGGGCAGCCTGTCCGCTCTCGGTCGAGTCTAGGAAGAGCACCACAAACTCCTCGGCATGGACACCCTGGGGGTAGAGGATACAGGCATCAACCACAGTCTGGGGATCGATTTGGTAGATTTGAGAGAGGTATTCCTCAAAACCAGAGAGACCGGGGAACAGCTCCGTCAGATAGAGGGATAACTCCTGTTGTTCCGTCTCGGAATAGGAGGAGAGAATGGCCTCCAGAATTTCGGTGGGAGTTTGATCGGTCCAGACCTCCTGCTCTCCACAGCCCGGCAGAAGGAGCAGGAGCAAAAGGGCAAGAAACGCTGTTTTCCACCGCATAAGAACCTCCTTTTGTAGCATTGTATTTTTGATAAAACTGGGTCTGCTGGATGTTATTCAGCAGACCCAATATACTCTATATTAGAGCACTTTAAAAAGCAGTTTTATGGAGTGTAATCCAGTTCTCGAACATTTACAC
>DXDX01000117.1 GCA_019115265.1 Candidatus Flavonifractor merdigallinarum
GGCCGCCCTTTTGGAGGGGAGTGGAGAGGGGAACGAGAAGTTCCCCTCTCCGCCTTTTCTTTCCCCGGTTTCTTTTCCGCGAAAAGAAATCGGGCGCCACCCGCGTAGGGTGCCCGCGCGGCGAGCGCAAAAACCCCCGGTTTGACCGGGCAGAACGCCCCCTTAGTGGAACAACAGCGACACCACCTGATAGGCCAGGAAAGAGCCCAGATAGGCGGCGCACAGCTGCCAGGCAATGGAGGCCAGCGTCCACTTGAGGCTGTTCATCTCCCGATAGATGGTGGACACAGCGGCTACACAGGGCACATACAGCAGCACAAACACCAGGAAGGCATAGGCCGCTGCGGGAGAGGCAAACGTGCCCGACAGAGCGGCGGCAATGGTAGCGCCGCTGGCGGTGACAGAAATGCCATAGAAAAGGCTGATGGAAGAGACCACCATCTCCTTGGCCACCAGGCCGGTGAGCAGAGCCACAGCGGCCTGCCAGGTGCCAAAGCCCATGGGGGTGAACACGGGGGCGATGGCGCTTCCCACCGCGCCCAGGAAGGAGTGGGAGGCGTCCTCCACCATGGCAAGCCCTCCGTTCCAGCCAAAGGACTTGAGGAACCAGAGCAGCACACTCATGGCCAAAATGAGGGTACCCGCCTTCACCAGGAAGCCCCGTACCTTCTCCCACACATGGAGGGCCATGTTCTTCAGAGTGGGCAGGCGGTAAGGGGGCAGCTCCAGCACAAAAGCGGCGGGCTCTCCCCGAAAGACCAGCTTTTTGAGGATAATGCCCGAGAGAATGGCGAAAATCAGCCCCAGGAGATAGAGGGAAAACACCACCAGACCCCCGCTGTGGGGGAAGAAAGCGGCGGTCATCAGGCCGTACACCGGCAGCCGGGCGGAACAGGACATAAAGGGCACCAGCATAATGGTCATCCGCCGGTCCTTCTCATTCTCCATGGTGCGGGCGCCCATGACGGCAGGCACCGTACAGCCAAAGCCCATCAGCATGGGGATAAACGCCTTGCCGGAGAGGCCGAAGCGCCGGAGCAGCCGGTCCATGATGAAAGCGGCCCGGGCCATATAGCCGGAGTCCTCCAGGAAGGAGAGGAAGAAGAACAAAATCGCAATCTGCGGCAGGAAGGTGAGCACACCGCCCACACCGGCAATGATGCCGTCCACCAGCAGCGACTCCATCCAAGGGGCCACATGGGTGGCCTGGAGCACCGAGCGCACCCAGCCGGCAAAAACATCACTGATGAGGGTGTCCACCCCGTCGGCCAGAATCTGGCCCGGCCCAAAGGTGATGGCGAACATGGCCAGCATCATCAGCAAAAACACCGGCACCGCCAAAAAGCGGTTGGTGACAATGCTGTCAATCCGGTCGGACAGGGTGAGGCCCCCGTGGGCCTGCCCCTTCTTCACCGAGCAGCTCACCACGCTCTGTATGTAGCGGTAGCGGCTGTCCGCGATGAGGGTCTCCCGGTCGCCCAGCACATAGGCCCCCTCATAGCTCTGGCAGATGGACTCCACCTTCTGCTTCTCCTCCTCGGTGAGCCCCAGGGCCTTCTCCACCAGGGCGTCTCCCTCAATGAGCTTGATGGAGGCCCAGTGGGCGGGGATGGACACGGCGTAGGCCTTGTCGTGGATGAGTTCCCCCATCTGGTGGTGAATCTGGTGGGTGAAGTCGTCGTAGAGGTCGTCCGGCTCCACCGTCACCCCCACATGCATCTGATGGTGGGCCACCTCCAGCAGCTTTTGGATATTCTGCCCCGTCCGGGCGGTAATGGGGATGACCGGCACCCCCAGCGCCCGGGAGAGGGCGTCCACGTCAATCTTGTCCCCGTGCTTCTCCACCTCGTCCATAAAGTTGAGGGCGATGACCATGGGCCGCTCCAGCTCCAGCAGCTGGGCCGTGAGGTAGAGGTTGCGCTCAATGTTGGTGGCGTCAATGATGTCAATGATGGCGTCGGGGTGCTCCCCCACGATAAAATCCCGGGCCACAATCTCCTCCATGGAGTAGGGGGACAGGGAGTAAATTCCTGGCAAATCCACCACCGTGACGGGCTTTCCGTCCACCGTGGCCTTGCCCTCTTTCTTCTCCACCGTCACGCCGGGCCAGTTGCCTACATACTGGTTGGACCCGGTGAGGGCATTAAAGAGGGTGGTCTTGCCGCAGTTGGGGTTGCCCACCAGGGCCAGCTTCATCTCCCGGGTGTCGTGGCTGGCATAGTCCGGCTCCCCGCCGTGCTCGGCGGCCTCATGGGCGTGGTCGGCGCTCATGCGCCGGAGGGTCTCCTCGTCGGGGATATGCTGCACCATGCCAGAGCGCTTGCGCCGGATGAGGCTGGCGGCCTTGGCCTCCTCCCCGGTGGCCATGGCAATCTGCCGGGCGTCCTCCCGCCGGAGGGACAGCTCATATCCCCGGAGGTTCACCTCAATGGGGTCTCCAAAGGGGGCAATTTTGCGCACCAGCACCTCGGTGCCGGGGGTGAGACCCATGTCCACCAGGCGGCGCTTCACCGCGCCCCGCTCGTTGCCCACCCGGAGAATGACCCCTTTTTCTCCCGGCTTCAGGGCCTCCAGGGTTCCCTCTTTGTGTTCAGTTTGGCTTTTTGTTGTTTCCATCTTCTCATCTCTCCAGATTTTGGCGGCAAAAGGGCGCGCTCAGGTCCCCCTAAAGCGCGCCCTCGCGTATTGCTTGATGGATTATTCCTCGTCCTCGTGGCAGCCGCAGCAGCAGCCCTCGTCGCCATGGTCCTCGCCGCAGCAGCAGTCGTCGGACAGCTCCAGGGCAAACTTGCCCTTGCAGTTGGGGCACTCCACCACACCGGACTCCAGCACCTCGTCGTCAATGACCAGGTCCTCACCGCAGCTGGGGCACTCTACCTCGAAGAAGTCGTCCTCATCGTCCTCATCCTCGCAGCAGCAGCACTCGTCGTCGTCCTCGTCGTCCTCATAGACGACCTTTTCCACGTCGGCCAGATCGTCGGAGATGGCGTCAATCTCCTCGCCCAGCGCCACATTGTTCTCCTCCAGGTCCTCCAGAGACAGGCCGATCTCCTCCAGAATGCCGATCATCACGGAGATGAGCTTGCCCTCCTTGGACTTGCTGGTGTCGATGTCCAGGCCCTCGGCCAGGCCCTTCAGATATGCAACCTTTTCCGAAATCGTCATGGATTGAATCTCCTTTTCATGCTTGCGGCCTCGAAGGGCCAGGCGTTTCCATCGGTTTTTGGGGGAATTCACTTCACCCAAAAACACCTCGACCCGCGCCACAGGGCGCGAAACCGGGGGTATCAAAGGGGCTGTGCCGCCTGCGGCGCGGCCCCTTTGTATCTAGGGGGTATGGATACCCCCCTGGACATTGATATCACGCTTCGCACCCTCCGCAACGGCACACTGTTCACCGCTCCGCCGGAAATGCCGCTGGGCTTCGCCCAGCCTGTTTTCCGGTCTGCGCGGTTCACTGTGCGCCTGCTCTTGGGCGCTCAGGCGCTTAAGCCTTGCAGCGCTCCAGGTACTCGCCGGTGCGGGTGTCGATCTTGATCTTGTCGCCGGGGTTGATGAAGAGGGGCACCTTGATCTCCGTGCCGGTCTCCAGGGTGGCGGGCTTGGTGACGTTGGTGGCGGTGTCGCCCCGGAAGCCGGGATCGGTCTCAGTGACCTCCAGCTCCACAAAGGTGGGGGGCTCCACGGCGAAGATCTTGCCCTTGTAGGAGTTGATCTTGCAGACCATGTTCTCCTTCACAAAGCGGAAGTTGTCCCCCAGCATCTCAGCGCCGATGGGCACCAGATCGTAGGTCTCGGGGTCCATGAAGTAGTACAGATCGCCGTCGTTGTAGCTGTACTCCATATCCTTGCGCTCCACATAGGCCTGCTCGAACTTGGCGGTGGGGTTAAAGGAAGTCTCGGTCACGCCGCCGGTGATGACGTTCTTCATCTTGGTACGCACAAACGCGGCGCCCTTACCGGGCTTGACGTGCTGGAACTCCACCACCTGCATGACCTGACCATCCATCTCAAAGGTCACGCCGTTGCGGAAATCACTGGCAGTAATAGTAGGCATGGGTGCTCATCCTCCAAATACGGTATTTCAATTCTACAAGAATTTAGCTATGCTATTTTACCCCATTTTTTCGCTGTTTGCAAGGGGGTGTCCCTCTTTTTACAGAATCATCAGCTCTTTGGGGGAGTGGGTCAGGTCCAGACAGCCCTCCGCGTTGAGGACCAGCACGTCCTCAATGCGCACGCCGAAGCGCCCGGGCAGGTAGATGCCGGGCTCGGCGGAGATGACCGCGCCCACCGGCATGGGCGCCTCGTTGCTGGGGGCGGCGTTGGGGGACTCGTGGATTTCAATGCCCAGACTGTGGCCAAAGCCGTGTCCAAAATAGGCCCCGTACCCCGCCTCCTCAATGACCTGGGCGGCGGCGTTGTGGATGTCCCGGCCGGGCACTCCGGCGCGGGCGGCCTGGATGCCCGCCTTCTGGGCGGAGAGCACAATGTCGTACACCTTGCGCATCTCCTCGCTGGGCTCTCCGACGGCCACGGTGCGGGTCATGTCGGAGCAGTACCCCGCCACCTTGCAGCCAAAGTCCATGGTGATGAAGTCCCCCGCCTGCACTTTGCGGCTGGTGGGCACGGCGTGGGGCTTGCTGCCGTTGGGGCCGGAGGCCACAATGGGGTCAAAGGACATCTTCTCCGCGCCCCGCAGAAGCATCTCATACTGGAGGCGGGCGGCAATCTCCAGCTCGGTCATGCCCGGCTTGATGAAGCGCACAATGGCCTCAAAGGCTCCGTCGGTGATGGCCTGGGCCTCCTTCATCCGCTCCAGCTCCTCCGCGTCCTTGACGGCCCGCAGCTCCCCCACCAGCTTCTGGGCGGGGACCAGGGTACAGGAGAGGGCAGCCTCATAGGCCCGGAACGCCTCCAGCGTGAGGTAGTGTTCCTCAATGCCCAGGCGCTGAATCCCCATCTCCTCCACCGCGCGGGTCACCAGGGCGCGCTGGCTCAGCTCCCGGTCGGTCATGGTGATGGCCGCGCCGGTGACGGTCTCTCCGGCGGCCTCAATGTAGCGGGAGTCGGTGAAGTAGCGGCACTCCTTTTTCCCCACCACCACGGCGCCCTCTCCGTGGAAGCCAACGGCGTAAAACTCCCCCGGCTCACTGGTGAGCAGCATGGCGTCCAGGCCGTATTCCTCCAGCTTGGCGGTAATTTCCTTGAGATGATTCATCGAAAACACTTCCTTTGTCAGAATTGCGGCCTACAAAGCCGCCTGATACAGTCGTTTCATGGTCTGCGCGTCCTGGGCCTGGGTGCCCGCCGACTCGCAGATAAAGGCTGGGCTCCACCCCCGCCCGGCCACCGCCTCCATCAGCGGGGCGGGCTCGGGACCGAAGTCACACTGGTCAAAGGTCAGGTGCTGTTTCTCGCCCCCGTTTGGGGTGAACTGGATTTTGGAAAAGTGGCTGTGGAAGTGGGAAGCCCGCTCCTCCCCCAGCGCGGCGGCCATACGGTCCAGCATCCCCTCAAACGCCGCCCGCCCCTCCAGCGCCCCCAGAGAGCGGGCGTACAGGTGCCCGAAGTCCACACAGGGGAGCAGGCGATGGTCCACCTGGCACAGCTCCAGCACCTCTTCCAAATCCCCCAGCTGGTTGATTTTCCCCATAGTCTCGGGACAGAGGGTGATGTGTCCAAATCCGGCTTTATCGCAGGCGGCCACCACCTCCGCCAGACTGTTTAGGGCAATGTCCAGCGCCTCTTGCCGGGTGCGCTTCATCAGCGCCCCGGAGTGGATGACCACCCGCCCGGCCCCCATCCAGTCCGCGGCCTGACAGGCGGCGGTGATGTAGCCGATGGTCTTTTGGAGGCTCTCCGCATCGGGGTTGGCCAGATTGATAAAGTAGGGGGCGTGGAGTGAGAGGGCAATCCCCGCGTTTCGGGCATTCTCCCCCAAAGTGCGGGCCAGCTCCTCCCGGATGCGCACCCCCTTGCCGCACTGGTACTCGTATCGCTCCAAACCCAGCTGGGCCAGCCACCGGGGGGCGTCCGTCGAGGATTTGTAGGGGAATGCGTCAGCGTTGCCCGCCGGTCCAAAGGTGGCGCTCATAACGTTCTCCTTTTGCTCCGGGCGCGGAAGGGCCACTCCACCGCGTAGCGCAGGTAGCGCCCGGGATTGCCCGCCAGGCGGATGGGCTCCACCAGCAGGGTGGTCACGCCCGCCCGGTTGCCGCCCAGAATGTCGGTAAAAATCTGGTCCCCCACAATGGCGGTCTGCTGGGGAGTGCAGCCCATCTCCTCCATCGCCCGGACAAAGGAGGGGGTCTTGGGCTTACCCGCATGGCTGATATAGGGAATGCCCAGCGATTCGGCGAAGCGTTGGGCCCGGCCGCTCTTGCGGCTGTTGGAGAGGAGGAAGAGGGTCACACCCGCCGCCGTCAGCTCCCCCTTCCAGGCCCGGACGGCCTCGTCCGGTTCCGGCACGCCGTAGGGCACCAGGGTATTGTCCAAATCGGCCAGCAGCAGACGGATGCCCGCCGACGCCAAGGTCTGGGGTCGGATGTCGTAAATGGTGCGGAAGGTGTAGTCCGCCGTCAGGGGACTGTTCAGAATCATCACCTCGTACTTCTGTTGTGCCCGGCGGGCGCATATACTCTCCTACGCACACCGCGGGTTTTGCATGGTCCAGGCGGGGCGGACGAATGCGCCGCCCCGCACGCCTGATTATAGCATTGCACGCCCACAGGAACAAGGGGGATTGTCTATGCCCACATCGCCGGAACTCATCTTTCTCACACCGCCGGAGTACATGCGCGCCGTCCAGTCGGCGGGATACACCGCCGCACACTTGGCCTATCGGATGGGCGGCGGCCCCCACCTCTACCGCGCCGGCGCGCCTATGGCCCCCCGGGGTGGGCTGTTGGCCATGGACTGCCGGGAGGCCCCCATCGCCGGCAACCCGGAACCGGTATGCCGGGAGATTGTGCGGGAGTGCTCCGCCCGGGGCTTTCGGGGGGTGCTGGCCCTGGGGGCCCGGCCCAGCGCCCTGATGAGCGCTGTGCTGCGGGAGCTGGAGCCCCTGCTGGCCCGGCAGGGCTGGCCCCTCTATGTGCCGGAGAGCTGCGCGGAGGTTGGCAAAGCCCGCATTCTCCTCTCCTCCGCCCTGTCCGGCGGGTCCCTTCAGGCCCGTCTGGAGGAGGCTGCGGAGCGGTACGGCCCGGAGCGCCTGGTGCTGCGTTTGGAGCGGGTGGCCCAGGACTTCCCCCTCCCCTCTCCCACCGGCGAGGGGGTGCCCCTGGGACGGGAGGGATTACAGCGCCTTCTGGAGACGGAGCAGCCCGCCGTCTTTTTCTCCCACGAGCTGTGCGCCCGCTACTTCACCTATATGAGCGGCGCAAACGGAGCCCACTTCGTCCTCTTTGACGACGTGGGCTCCCTGCGAAAAAAGCTGGAGCTGGCCCGCCAGATGCACATCCGGCAGGCGGTGCTCTCCTATCCTCAGATCTCCGATTTGCTGCCGGAGCTGGTGGAGTAGCTCACTTTTCCAGCCGCTCCAACAGTGCTTGCAGCTTGGTCTGAAAAACCGAGTCCTCCCGGTCCTCCGGCTCCTGTCGGGCCATAGCGCTGCGGCACAGGCGGAGCGCCTTTTTTCGGTCCGCCTCCACCGCCTTGCCATCGGCATAGCACAGCGCCAGGTGGTACGTCCCCTTGGCATCCTTTTTGTCCGCCGACGCCTGGTAGTACTCCAGCGCCTTGCTCAGGTTGGAGGGCATTTGCAGCCCCTCCTCGTAAAAGCGGCCCAGGGCGCACAGCGCGCCGCCGTATCCCAGCTTGGCCGAGCGCTTATAGTAGGAGAGGGCCTTTTTCAAATCCGGCTCCACCCCCTGGCCCAGCTCATAGCACTCCCCCAGGTGGTAGAGCACCACATCCTCATGCTCATGGGTGGCCTTCTGATAGCGCCGCAGCACTTTGGCGTAGTCCGGCTGCGTACACCGGCCCAGGCGATAGAGCTTGCTCAGGTTGTTCATCCCCCGCAGGTTGCCCCGCTCTGCCGCCCTACGATACCACGCGGCCGCCTGGGTGTCATCCTGCTTTACGCCCCGGCCCATCTCATAGCACCAGGCCAGGTTGCACATACTGGTGTCGTTGCCCCCCTCTGCTGCCTGCCGGTACCAGGAGGCCGCCTCGTTCCAGCTCTGTTTGACCCCCCAGCCCTTCTCATAGTAGTAGCCAATGTTACACATGGCGTCTGCGCTCCCCAGATCGGCGGCCTGGTGGAACAGCTCCAGCGCCTTCTGGTAGTTCTGCTGGACGCCGTTTCCTTCGCCATAGTGGTATCCCAGATTGCACATGGCCTGTACACTTCCCTGTTTTATGGCCTTCTCGTACCAATAGATAGCCTGAGTGGTATCCTTCTCCACCCCATAGCCGTGGTCGTAGCACCAGGCCAGGTTGCACATACTGGTGGAGTGCTCCTCCCTGGCCGCCTTCTGATACCAGTGAACCGCCCGGCCCCAGTCCTGCTCCACGGCCCGGCCCATCTGATAAAAGTAGCCCAGGTTGCACATGGCGTCCACATCGCCGCCCTCAGCGGCCTTTTGGTACCACTTCAGGGCCTTCTGGTCGTCCCGCTCCACCCCGATTCCGTTGGCATAGCACCGGCCCAGGTGGTACTGGGAGACAACGCTCCCGTCGGCGGCGGACCAGTGGTACCACTTGACCGCCAGGGCGGGGTCCGGCTGCATCCCGATGCCATCTTCCGAGGCCAGGCCCAGATACAGCCCCGCCCGGCTCACCCCGGCGGCGGCGGCCCGGCGGAAGCACTGGATGGCGGCCTCCCGGTCCTCCGGGATGCCTCGGCCATCCCAATAGCACCGCCCCAGCCAGTAGGCCCCCTCGGGGTAGCCGTTCTCCTCTGCCTTGCGGAACCACTCCATGGCGGCCTCGGTGTCCTCCGGGGTGTTGCAAAGTCCCAGATAGGTGTTGATGCCCAGATAGCACTGGGCCCGGCCATAGTCCAGCTCCGCCGCCTGGCGGTAACAGTCCATGGCCCCCTCCGGGTCGGCCTCGGTGCCCTGTCCCCGCTCCAGGCAGACGCCCAGATTGGTCAGCGCCCGGGGATTTCGCTGCTCAGCGGAGCGGCGGTACCACGCCACCGCCTGCTCCAAATCCTGCTCCACCCCTTTTCCAAACTCATAGCACCAGGCCAGATTGCACTGGGCAATGCTGTCCCCCTGCTCGCCGGCGGTGCGGTAGAGCTCGGCGGCCATGCCCCAGTCCTGCTCCACCCCCTCGCCCAGCTCGTAGCACAGGCCCAGCTCCCGGATGCCCCGGGGCTCTCCCGCCTCGGCGGCGGCGCGGTACCAGCGGGCGGTCTCCTCCGCGTTGCGCTCCACCCCCAGGCCGGTGTCGTAGCAGTAGCCCAGATAGTAGAGGGCGGGGGGATAGTTCTGCTCTGCCGCCTTGGAGTACCAGTGGAAGGCCCGCTGGCCGTTGGCCTCCACCCCGTCCCCCACCGCAAAGCGCCGGGCCAGCTCAATCTGGGAGGCGGGGTCCCCCTGGAATGCGGCGGCCTTGAGCCACTGGAGGGACGCCTTCTCGTCCACCTCTACCCCTACGCCGTCGTGGTAACAATGGGAGAGGAGGAGCTGCGCCCGGGGAAAGCCCTCCCCAGCCGATTTGAGGTACCACTCCACCGCCTGCTTCGGGTCGGGGGCGGTGCCGATGCCGTGCTGGAGGCAGAAGCCCAGATTGCACATGGCGGGCGGGTAGTCCAGCTCCGCCGCCTGCCGGTAGAGCCACACCGCCTGCCGGGGGTCGGCCTCAGTTCCCACACCGCTCTCCATGCACCAGCCCAGGTTGCTGATTCCCGATGGATTCCCCAGCGCCGCCGCGCGGCGGAAGCACTCCAGGGTCCGCGCGCCGTTTTGCTCCGGCCGCTCGGCCCAGTAGATGCCCAGTGCCGCCCACTGGCGGCCGTCCAGCTCCTGCTCCTCCATGGGGACCATGGTCCTTCCGCAGTCTGGACAGCATGGGGGACGCGTCTCCTGCTCGATCACAAAGGGACAGTCTGGGTTGGTGCAGCGATAGATCATGGCGTCCTCCGCCCTCCTTCTCGAAATCGGCGCCGTGCAGGCGCCATAAAATTCCCTATTTTTTCATTGTAACACGCTTTTCGACCGATGACAAGAAAAACGAAATGCCCCGCACCAGGGGATTCCCGGTGCGGGGCAAGATCTCGTTTGGAAATTAGTAGAACTTCTTGCGGTTCTTGCGCGCTGCCTCGGACTTCTTGCGGCGCTTGACGCTCGGGCTCTCATAGTGCTCACGCTTGCGCACTTCGGCCAGGACGCCCGACTTGGCGCAGTTGCGCTTGAAGCGCTTCAGGGCGTTCTCCAGGGACTCGCCATCTTTGACACGGACTTCCGACATTTATTTCCCCTCCCTCCGAAGCAGCGGAAACCCGCTGCGAAAGGGCCACATACTGATAGTTATGGCTTTAACATTTATATATTATATGCGCCTAAAGCCCTCTTGTCAAGGCCCATTTTTTTCAAAAGAGGGCGGTCTTATTTCGCGATGAGGTTGACCAGCTTGTTGGGCACCAGGATGGTTTTCACCAGATTCTTCCCCTCGGTGAACTTCTGCACCTTGGCATCGGCCAGAGCGGCGGCCACCACGGTCTCTTCACTGCTGTCCACCGGCACGGTGATGGTGGCGCGGAGCTTGCCACACACCTGCACGGCCATCTGCACCTGGGCGTCTACTGTCTTGCTCTCGTCATAGGTGGGCCACTTCTGCTCACAGGCCATACCGCCGTGCTGCGCGGCGTAGCCCAGCGTCTCCCACAGCTCCTCCACCATGTGGGGGGCGAAGGGGGAGAGCATGAGGAGCAGCGCGCCGTAATCGCCCTTGGAGCAGCCATTGGCGTAGAAATCATTCACCAGGGCCATGAGGGCGGCAATGGCGGTGTTGAACTTCATGGCCTCAATGTCGTCAGACACCTTCTTGATGGTCTTGTGGATGGCGCTCTCGTTGGCCTCGGAGTAGCCGGCCCCGTCCGTCAGGTTCTCGGACAGGTTCCACACCCGGTCCAAAAAGCGCTTGCAGCCCTTGACCGCGTTGTCGCTCCAGGCGGCAGCCTTCTCAAAGTCGCCGATGAACATGATATAGAGGCGCATGGTGTCCGCGCCGTACTGCGCCACCACGTCGTTGGGGTTGACCACATTGCCGCGGCTCTTGGACATCTTCTCGCCGCCCTCGCCCAGAATCATGCCGTGGGAGGTGCGCTTCTGGTAGGGCTCCTTGGTGGGCACCACACCGATGTCGTAGAGGAACTTGTGCCAGAACCGGCTGTACAGCAGGTGGAGGGTGGTGTGCTCCATGCCGCCGTTGTACCAGTCCACAGGGGACCAGTAATCCAGAGCCTCCTTGGAGGCCAAGGCCTTGTCGTTGTGGGGGTCCATATAGCGCAGGAAGTACCAGGAGGAGCCGGCCCACTGGGGCATGGTGTCGGTCTCGTGCTTGGCGGGGCCGCCGCAGCAGGGGCAGGTGGTATTCACCCAGTCAGTCATCTTGGAGAGAGGGCTCTCGCCGTCGTCAGTGGGCTCATAGGAATCCACGTCAGGGAGCAGCAGGGGCAGCTGCTCCTCGGGCAGGGGCTGCCAGCCGCACTTGTCACACCACACCATGGGGATGGGCTCGCCCCAGTAGCGCTGGCGGGAGAACACCCAGTCACGGAGCTTGTAGTTTACCTTGGCCTCGCCGATGCCCTTCTCTTCCAGCCACTTGGTGATGACGGGGATGGCGTCCTTCACGGTCAGGCCGTTGAGGAAGTCGGAGTTGACCAGGATGCCGGTTTCGTCCTTGGCGGTAAAGGCCGCCTTCTGCACGTCCTCGCCGCCGGAGACCACCTCGATGATCTCACAGCCGAATTTTTTGGCAAACTCCCAGTCGCGGTCGTCGTGGGCAGGCACGGCCATGATGGCTCCGGTGCCGTAGGTGGCCAGCACGTAGTCGGAGATGAAAATGGGAATCTCCTTGCCGTTGACGGGATTGATACCCTTCACGCCGTCCAGGCACACACCGGTCTTTTCCTTGTTCAGCTCGGTGCGCTCCAGGTCGGACTTGGAGGCGGCGGCGGCCTGGTAGGCCTGCACCTCGCCGGCGTTCTGGAGCTTGCCGCCCTCCAGCCAGCCCTTCACCAGGGCGTGCTCGGGAGAGAGGACCATATAGGTGGCGCCGAACAGAGTATCGGGCCGGGTAGTGAACACCACGATGTCCTCCCCGGTGGTGGCCTTGAAAGTGACCTCCGCGCCGGTGGAGCGGCCGATCCAGTTCTTCTGCTGGGTCTTGACCCGCTCGATGAAGTCCAAATCGTCCAGATCGTCGATGAGCCGCTGGGCGTACTCGGTGATCTTCAGCATCCACTGGGATTTCTCCTTGCGAATGACGGGGGAGCCGCAGCGCTCACACACGCCCTCCACCACTTCCTCATTGGCCAGCACGCACTTGCAGGAAGTGCACCAGTTCACGGGCATGGTGGTCTTGTAGGCCAGACCGTGCTTGTACAGCTGGAGGAAGATCCACTGGGTCCACTTGTAGTACTCCGGGTCGGTGGTGTTGATGACCCGGTCCCAGTCAAAGGAGTAGCCCAGCATCTGGAGCTGCCGGGTGAAGTTCTGGATGTTGTCGTGGGTCACCTTGGCCGGGTGAATGTGGTTTTTAATGGCGTAGTTCTCGGTGGGCAGGCCGAAGGCGTCGTACCCCATGGGGAAGAGCACATTGTACCCGTCCATCCGGCGCTTGCGG
>DXDX01000015.1 GCA_019115265.1 Candidatus Flavonifractor merdigallinarum
GGTAAAAAGAAGTGTGGAATTGAGAGGTGAGATATGTATCGAATTGAGCTGACTGGGGAGTGCTTTGTGCACGATAGGGAGCAGACCATCCTTCTGTGGTGTGCCTCGAAGAGTGAATATGCCAACTTGGAGGAGTTTGTCACATTCTGTTGGAGCAGACAATATGAGGAGGAGAATTACGGTCAGCAGACGCTGGAGGAGTGGCTGGCGGAGTTTCAGATGGAGCGGATTCCGGCGGAGACGTTCTTTGAGACCATACAGCAGTATCTGTCTGACCTGGCCTATGTGGATGTGAGGATTCCCAAACAGTATGCCAATGCGTTTCGCTTGCTGAAAGAGGATTGGAATGAGGTCCTCTATGCTGCGGAAAATGAGCACGATTATTTGTGCTTCTGGTGGTATACAACCGCATAGGCGGGGAGTTTTTCCTGGCCAAGCCGGGGGGGATTTTTGCGCTCGCCGCGCGGGCGGCTTACTCAGCGGGAGCACCGCTTTCTTTGCCAAAGAAAGCGGTGGGAAAGAAAGCGCAGAGGGGGCGCTGCCCCCTCTGCACTCCCCCAATGCGCAACCGGGCTAAAGTTCCGCTGAGGTGGGATTGCGCCAGCCCGGTGCCATTTGAACCAGGCTTTCTGCCTACGAGGATAGTGTTGTGCTGCCATGCAAGACAGGTAACCGCAAAAACTGAAGGTCACCACCCCTTAATGGGGCGGCCCCCCTAAAAAGGCCGCCCTTTTGGAGGGGAGTGGAGAGGGGAACGAGAAGTTCCCCTCTCCGCCTTTTCTTTCCCCGATTTCTTTTCCGCGAAAAGAAATCGGGCGCCACCCGTGCAGGGTACCCGCCCGGCGAGGGCAAACCCTCCGGGTTTTCCGGTGGACTGTTTCTCTGCGGTCAGGTCTGGGACTCCTCCAAAGGTACAGGGCTCCCCCAAATGGGGTGGATACGCTCCACAGCCATCTGGGTCGGCTCCACATCCTCCACGTACTTGCTCTGCATCCAATCCAGCGTAAACCCGCCGTTGCTCCCGGTCCCCTTATACACCACAGCTTTGGTCAGATTCTGTCCCAGAGTATAGTCAGGGGTGACCGCCTCGAAGTACACACCAACGCCCCGGCTTTCAAAAAATACCCGGTTGTGATACTCCTCCATATTGTCCCCATCGCTGTCGTAGTAGAGAGAGTAGCCGTTGAGGGTGACACCGTTTTCCGTCCAGGTGGCGTAACCCTTGTAGTTCTCATTCATGTAGGGGATTTCATCGGGACAGAGACGCAGGG
This sequence comes from Candidatus Flavonifractor merdigallinarum, assembly GCA_019115265.1. GTDB lineage: Bacteria > Bacillota > Clostridia > Oscillospirales > Oscillospiraceae > Pseudoflavonifractor_A > Pseudoflavonifractor_A merdigallinarum. The sequence continues at coordinate 1,272 of DXDX01000015.1, forward strand.
TAAAGGAGCTCTGGCTGTCGGGGCTGACGCCGGTCAGATGGACTTCCAAAAGTTTGGTATCCTGTAGAATCGCCAGTCCTGTGATGGTAAAGTCGCCCATGCCCATCCGGGTAGCCAGCGTGGTGGGGTCATCTGTGCCAAAGATGGATAACATCTGCTCTGCCGTCAGGTCCTGAAAGTTTGCATCGGGGGCATAGTCCCAGTCAATCATATAACAATCTTCTCCGGTCAGGTCGGGCAGGTCCAGGGCCTCGTCAGTGAAGGCGTATCCCTCAGGCAGCGGGGGCACCACCAGCTTGTAGGACATCGGGTTGTAGGCTGTATTGGCCTCCGGCGTGGGGGTGGCGGTAGACTGCGCCGTGTCCTCGATGTTTGCAACAGGGGATTCTCCGCTTCCGGGCCGCAGAGCTACACCGGGGTCCCCGGTCTGCCACCACAGCGCTGTCCCCAAAAACAGCGCCAGCGCTCCGCAGGCAGCTAAGCCCGCCGCCCAGCCGGTGCATCGCCGGACCCGCCGGGTGGGGGCGCCCCGCTCCAGCGCTTCCATCAACTCCAGATGGGCTATGGCGGGAAACTGCACCCTGTCCATATACGAGTTGTAATGTTTCATATGAGAAATACTCCTTTCTATCAGACTTCTTCGGTGAGCAGGGCCTTTAACTTCTTCCGGGCGCGGGACAGCCGGGAGCGGGTGGTCCCCTCCCGCTCTCCCAGCAGGGCGGCAATCTCGGCGGTCTGGTAGCCCTCGTAGTAGAAAAGGTGGACGGCGGCCCGGTCCTTGGGTGGTAGGCGCAGCACCGCCTCCATCACGCCCTGTTCCTCCGGCGCAGCGGCGGGAAAGCTCTCCAGAAGCGGGGCGGTGCGCTGCCGCCAGGGGGCGCGCAGGCGGCTTTTACAGGCGTTTACCGTCACTTTTAGGAGCCAGGCCCGCTCCCTCGCCCCGTCCGGGCAGGTGGGCGGGCGCTCCAGCCAGGCCAGAAAGGCCTCCTGCACCACATCTTCCGCCTCATGGGCGTCCCCCAGCATGGCAGCCGCTGTCCGGTACAGGGTGTGCTCATAGGTGCGCACCAGACGCTCTATCTCGGTGGTGTCCATGTCATTCCTCCCTCCCTTCACCCTTATAAACGCGGGAGAGGGGGAAATTGCTGCAAAAAAATGCCGCCCGCAGGCGGCATTTTTTCAGTCCTCAGAGAGGAGAATTCGGTCATTGTCCAAATCCTTCCCGGCCCCGGCCTTGAAGCGGTGGAGCAAATCCTCCACCGTGAGGCCCTCCCGCTCCTTCCCCTGGATGTCCAGCACGATATTGCCGGCGTTCATCATCAGGGTGCGGTTGCCCAGCTCCAGAGCGTTTTTCATGTTGTGTGTAATCATGAGACAGGTGATGTGCTCCTGTGCCACAATCTCTTTGGTGAGGTGGAGCACCTTTTCCGCCGTGCCGGGGTCCAAGGCGGCGGTGTGCTCATCCAGCAGAAGCAGCTTAGGGGGCACCATGGTGGCCATGAGGAGCGTGAGGGCCTGGCGCTGTCCGCCGGAGAGGAGCCCTACCGGCTGGCGCATCCGGTCCTCCAGACCCATCTCCAGACGGGAGAGCTGGTCCCGGAAAAACGCCTTGTCCTTTTTGCTCACCCGGCTGAAAAAGGCCTTCTGGTGTTTGGTGGTGCGCAGGTAGGCCAGCGCCAGATTTTCTTCAATGCTCATATGGGGGGCGGTGCCCCGCATGGGGTCCTGGAAGAGGCGGCCAATGTTCCGGCTGCGGCGGAAGGCGGGGAGGTAGGTCAAATCCTCGCCCCCCAGGGTGATGGACCCCTCATCCACAAAGAAGTCCCCGGCGATGGCGTTAAAGAGAGTGGATTTGCCCGCGCCGTTGGAGCCCACAATGGTGGCAAAGTCCCCGTCGGCCAGTGTGAGATTGAGGCCCCGCAGGGCGGCCTTTTCATTCACTGTACCGGGGTTGAAGGTCTTAGAGATGCTCTTCAGTTCCAGCATTTACTTCTCCCCCTTTCGCGCGGCCAGCGCCTTGCGCTTTTTGGCCTGGAAGGCGGCCCAGCTGCGGATGGCGGGGGCTGAGATGGCGATACCCACGATGATGGCAGATACCAGCTTCATGTAGTCCGCCGGGACATTGGCCCGCAGGGCGGCGGCATAGATAAAGCGGTAGAGGATGCTCCCCGCCAGCACCCCCACCACCCGCCGGACCATGGAGCCCTTACCGATGAGGGTCTCCCCGATGACCAGAGCGGCCAGCGCCAGCACCACCATGCCGGTGCCGCTGTTTACGTCGGCAAAGGTGTTGTACTGGGCCACCATCGCCCCCGAGAGGCCGGTCATGGCGTTGGCCACACACAGCCCCACGGTGATGGTAAAGGTGGGGTTGATGGAGGAGGCCCGCACCATGTCGGCGTTGTCCCCGGTGGCCCGGATGGAGAGGCCCAGGCGGGTCCCCAGGAAGAGGACCAGCGCCACACACACCACCAGTACCAGCAGGGCGGTCACCACCAGCTTATACCAGCTGCCCCCGAAACCGGCGGTTTTGGCCAGAGTGTAGATGGACTGGGACTGGAAGAGGGACTTGTTGCCCGAGCCCATCACCATCAGATTGATGCTGTACAGGCCGATGTTGGTGACAATGCCCGCCAGAATGGAGGGAACGCCCAGCTTGGTCTGGAGGAAGGCGGTGATAAACCCGGCCAGCGCGGCGGCCAGCATCCCGGCGGGAATGGCCAGAATGGGGTGCCCGGCCAGGCAGCACACGGCGGACACCGCGCTCCCCAGCACAAAGGCCCCATCGGTGGTCATGTCGGCGATGTTCAGGATGGAAAAGCTCAAAAAGAGGGCCAGGGCAATGGGGGCATAGAGAAAGCCGGCCTCCAGCGCGGTCTGGACGATGGTGAGCACAGAAAATCGCTCCTTTCATGGGAATTGCCCCCGCCGGGAAACGGCGGGGGCTGTTGCATTTATTCCTGTGTGGTCTGGACTTCCACCAGGCTGGAGCCCATGGCCTCAAACATGGAGTAGTCCGCGCCCAGGGTGGCGGCGGTGTCGGTGTTGACGGTGATGATGTCGCCGGAGACGGTGATGAACTCCGGCACCGTGCCGGTCTGGAGGACTTCCAGCGCCAGGTCGGCGGTCTGGGTGCCCAAATCAGTGTAGTTCACGCCGCAGGTAGCAAACGCCCCGTTGCGCACAAAGGAGTCCGCCCCGGCGTAGTGGGGAATACCCGCCTCCGCCAGCGTGGGGGCGATGGCCAGCTCAGCGGCCTGCACCACATTGTCGGTGGGGGTAAAGACCGCGTCCACCTGGTCCAGCATGGAGTTGACCGCGGCCACAATCTCATCGGTGGTGTTGCCGGTCTTGTCGAGGTAGGAGATGCCCTTGCTGTCCAGATACGCCTTGGCGGTTTCAATGGCGGGGGCGCTGTTGACCTCGCTGGTGGAGTAGAGGAGGCCCACCGTCTGGACATCCGGGTTCTGGGCCAGCATCATGTCCAGCAGTAGCTCCACATTCAGCGCGTCGCTGGTGCCGGTGACATAGGAGATGCCGGTGAGACCGGCGGTCTCGGGATAGCTCACCGTGCCGTAGATGACGGGGGTCTCGGTGGCCTGGGCGGTGGCGGCCATCTGCTGGGCGGCAGTGGTGCCGATGGGGATGATGGCGTCATAGCCGTCCGCCACAATCTGCGCCCCAATCTGGGACAGAGTGGAGGGGTCGTTGTTGCCATTGAAGTCGGTATAAGAGACGCTGATGCCCAAATCGGCGGCCTTGGCGTCCAGTTCGGCGGTGATGGCGTCCCGGATCTCGTTCATGGATGCGTGGTCCAGCTGGCGCACCACAGCGATTTTGTAGCTCTCGCCGCTGTTGGAGCCGTTCTCCTGGGTGGAGCTGGTGGGGTTGGTGCTGGGATTGGAGGCGGTACCGCCGGAGCAGGCGGTGAGGGACAGGGCCAGCGCGGCCGCGGCGGACAGGGACAGGACCTTGTTCAGAGACAGCTTGTTCATAACTTGATTCCTCCATAAAAGAAAATGTGGGTTTGGGTGGGCGATGGAGGGGCCGTTGCCAGCGGCCAGAACACAGAAACCACCAGTGTCAGGGTACAAAAAAACGCTTTCGTCCCCTTTCTGGGACAAAAGCGTCAAGCTTCTGCGATACCACCCAAATTGACGTCAAAGACGTCCGCTCGCTTCGCGTACCATCATACGCGCCCGATGGATAACGGGTGGGGTCCCGTCGGCATCTACTAGGTCTCCCGTTCAAGCCGCCCTCCGAAGTCCATTCCTCCACCGCCTCAGGCCCCGCTTCCACCGCTCGGGACTCGCTGAACATCAGCCGCATGGACTACTTCTCTTCGTCACTGGTTTGCATCTATGGATTTGTTTGGTTGCAGTATACGCCCCTTGGGGCGATTTGTCAACCCCCTGTGTGGGTATGAGGGGGCAATTTTTTCTGCTGGGGAAACCGGGTATTTTTCTTTGATAAAACGGAGGAAACCGCCGTTTTGCTCCACTTTTTCGGAGATATATCCAGAAGTGCCGCGAAATCCTCCGCCGGAACGCAGACAGAATAGGCTGCCCCAGTATGTGTGCCGGAGATGATTGCTTGCTGGGAAATGTGCAAGTCTCCGCCATGGTTTGGGTACGGGAAATTCCGTCCAGTTCCTTTACTGGAAATCTTGCAATTCCCATCTTGCCAAGCGGCGCATTTTGGTGTATAATACAAAATCAGCAGAAAAGAAATGCGCCGGTGTGATGGAATGGTAGACGTGACGGACTCAAAATCCGTTGGTGGCAACACCGTGTGGGTTCAAGTCCCACCACCGGCACCAAGTCGGAGCAAGCGGCCTGTCCGCTTGCTCCGACTTTTTTGTAAAGTCTGAGCGCACACATTCCGCGCAGCCCTCTTCCGCGAGCGGCCCATTGCCTGCCCGGCGCGATTTACTATGTATTGTTTCTATTCTGTGATAGCTTTTTTACTCTGCCCTGTGAGCCAGCACAAACTGCCGGAACGCCTGGGCGGCTGGCGGCAAAAATAGCTTGTCGTTCTGGACCAGGAAAAATTGCCGCTTGTAAGGCGGGGCGCTGATTTTCAGAATGGCCAGATCCAGCTTGAGCAGTAGGTCCATATAAGGGACTACGGCGAGGCCGAAGCCCTGAGCCACCAGTCCCGCGATGACCTGGTCCTCCTCGGTCTCGTAGGCAATCTGAGGCGCACCGCCGGCGGCGGCGAACAGGCCGTCCACCACCTCCCGCAGACCGGACCCCTTGGAGAAATAAACCTGCGGATAGGGCAGCGCCTCCGCCAGATCCACACTGTGCCGCAGGGCCAGAGGGTGGTCCTTGGGAACAATCAGCACCAGATCCTGCTCTGTCACCGGAACGGCGGTTAAATGCGGCTCTGGCGCGGGCTCTGAGCACACAATCAAATCATAGCGCCGGTCCATCAACCCATCCAGCAGGCCCTGCGTCCGGTCGGTGTGGAATTCAAAGCGGATGTTCTTCTCCGGATTGGCGGCCAGAAATCCGGCCGCCAGTTTGGGGATGTAGTCAATCCCCAGCACACGCAGAAAGCCCAGACGGATGAGCCCCTCCCCCTGAGCGCTGTGCTGGAGGGAGGAGATGCCCCGGTCCAGAGTGGACAGCGTCTGTTGGGCACACTCCAGGAATTCCTCGCCAAAGCGGGTCAGCATGGTATTCTGCCCCGTCTTTTCAAACAGCGGCACACCCAGCTCCCCCTCCAGTAGCCGGATGGCGTGGCTCAGGCTGGGCTGGGTAATACAGAGTTGTTCGGCGGCCCTGGTGTAGTGGCGCACCTCCGCCAGCTTTACAAAATAGCGCAGATAGTCCAGATTCATGCTCTCTCCTCCTGTATAGCGCGATTATACCATGTATCATAAAAATTTACTATTTTTTCATAGAAATTATAAATTATACATGGGGACGCCGGAACGTTACAATGGGTTGAATTCTGAGAATACAGGGGGGCAATCCTGTGGAACATGAAGAACACAAGCTGCCGCTGTTTCGCGGCGAACTGGCGCTGGCCATTGCAGTGGTTATCAACTCCTTCGGTGTGGTGCTGATGCTGTACTCAGGCGCGGGCATCTCGGCGATTTCCAGTGTCCCCTATGCCTTTTCCGAGGTGCTGACCTTTTTCTCTCTGGGGACCTGGACCTATCTCTTTCAGGCAGCCCTGATTTTGACGCTCATGATACTGCGCCGCCGGTTTGTGCTGTCCTATCTGTTCAGCTTCGCGGTCGGCTTTGTATTCAGTGAGCTGCTGGATGTACACGAGCTGTGGATTCAGGTGCTGCCCGCCGGGCTGGGCTGGTATGTGGTCTACTTTGTGGTCAGCTACCTGCTGATCTGTCTGGGCATCGCGCTCTCCAACCGCTGCAAACTGCCCATTGTTCCCACCGACCTTTTCCCCCGGGAGCTGGCGCAGATTACCAAAATCAGCTACCCCAAAATCAAAATTTCCTTTGACGCCACCTGTCTGATTGTGACGGCTGGCATGACCTTCCTGTTCCTGGGCCATCTGGAGGGGCTGGGAATCGGCACCGTGCTGGCGGCGCTGACGATGGGAAAGGTCATCGGCCTGATGGGGAACTGGCTGGACCGGCATTTTGTCTTTGATATTTACCACCGTCGTACCGAAGAGGCCAATGTGTGCAAATTTTCATAAACCTTTTCCAGAAGCGGTATCTTTGGTGTTTTCATCTTGCAAAAGAGACACGCTGAAAAGCGTGTCTTTTTGTTTTCCCGCTTTGGGAAGTGGGTATCCTGTTGATTGAGAAAGCGGGGGGCGTTATGCGGCTCTGGATGGTGCAAAGCGAGGACGCCAAGGGGGCGGCCCATCAGCTTCTTCCACAAATTCTGCGCCAAGAGTATGGGGTGGAGCGTCCGGTGTTCCGCACCCTGCCGGGTGGAAAGCCGGTGCTGGAGGGGAGTGCCCTCCACTTCAGCATCAGCCACAGTGGGTCCTTTGCCCTGTGCGGGGTGGGGAGTACCCCGCTGGGGGTGGATGTGGAGCGCATCAAGCCCCGGCGGCCCAACCTGCCCCGCTATGCGCTCTCGGAGGAGGAATTTCAGTGGTTTCTGGACCGGGGGAGCCGCTGGGCGGATTTTTACACCCTCTGGACTTTAAAGGAGAGTTTGGTCAAGTATACCGGACAGGGGTTGAATTGTGCCCCCCGCTCCATTGCGGTGCCGCTGTTGGAGCCGGGAGGATGTGCTTGGAAAGACGGACGGTACTTCCGCGCCTGGGGCGGGGAGGGGTGGCGGGCGGCCTGCTGCGGGGAAGAACCCGCAGAGCGGGAGCGCCTGGAGCAAGTAAGGAGTGAGTATGGCAAAGAATCAGAAGAGTGAGACGATCACGGGAGTTTATCAGGCCAGCGGAAAGGGCTTTGGCTTTGTGACGCCGGAGGGCACAGAGGGACAGGACGATTTGTTTATCCCGCCCCGGGCGGAACATGGGGCCTGGAATGGGGATACGGTGTCGGTGGAGCTGGACGGCGGTCCGGTGGCCGCCGGGGAGAAGCGCACCGCCCATGTAACTGCCGTTCTCCACCGGGGCAATGCCACCGTCACCGGTTCGGTGCGCAAACATGGCCGGGAGACCTGGCTGGTCCCCGCCAATGAGCGCCTGCGGGAGCCCATCCAGGTGGTGGGCAAGACCAGCGGAGTGCGTCCAGGGGACAAGGCGGCGGTGAAAGTGGCCAGCTACGGCACCGCCAAACAGCCCCCGATGGGGACCTTGTTGGAGGTCTTTGGCCGGGATGGAAGTTTGGAGGCCGCGGTGGAGTCCATCCTCTTTGATCAGAAGATCGAGCGGGAATTTCCGCCCCAGGTGCTGAAACAGGCGGAAGAAGCGCCCCAGACAGTGGATGCGGCGGCGCTGGCCGGACGGCTGGATTTGAGAGACAAGTGCATCATCACCATTGACGGGGAACACGCGAAAGATTTGGATGACGCTGTGTCTCTGGAGTGGGATAGCCAGGGGAGGCCGGTGCTGGGGGTACACATTGCGGATGTGAGCCACTATGTGCCCATGGGCTCGCCGTTGGATGTGGAGGCGTGGCAGCGGGGCACGTCGGTGTATTTTGCCGACCAGGTGATTCCCATGCTGCCCACCCAGCTCTCCAACGGGATTTGCTCCCTGAATCCCAAGGTGGACCGGCTTACCCTCTCCTGTATTATGACATTGAACCCGGACGGCTCGGTGGCAGAGCACACCATTGCCAAATCTGTCATCTGCACCACAGAGCGCATGAGCTATCCCGACTGCAACGCCCTCCTGGCGGGCACAGATTCCGAGCTGGCGGAGAAGTATGCCCACATTCTGCCCATGCTGCGGGAGATGGCGGCACTGGCCAAAACTCTGGAGCGCCGCCGGAAAGGGCGGGGCAGTCTGGATTTGGCCAGCCGGGAGACAGAGATTCTCTGTGATGAAGAGGGTCGCCCCATTGGTGTACAGGCCCGCACGCCGGGGGAAAGCGAGGGGCTGATTGAGTCCTTTATGCTCTGCGCCAATGAGTGTGTGGCCCGCCATCTGTCCGACTGGGAGGCCCCCGCTATCTACCGCATCCATGAAAAACCTTCAAACGAAAAAACAGAGGCGCTGCGCAATCTGCTCGCCCCCTTGGGTTACACCTTCCGGGAGCCGGACCACTTCTCCCTCCAGGGAATCTTGGACAGCTCCAGAGGAAAGCCGGAGGAGTATCTGGTGCACACAGCAGTGCTCCGCGCTATGATGAAGGCCCGGTATGAGCCGCAAAATCTGGGGCATTTCGGTTTGGCCGCCGATTTCTACTGCCATTTTACCTCTCCCATCCGGCGCTACCCGGATTTGATGGTGCACCGCGCCCTCACTGCCCTGTTGGAGGGAACTTTAGAGGAGAAGAGTGGGCAGAAGCTCGCCTCCGCCATGCCAAAGGCGGCCAAACAGGCCTCCGAGCGGGAGCTGGCTGCCCAGACGGCCGAGCGGGAGATTGAAAAGTGCTATCTGGCGGAGTTTATGGCCGGCCATCTGGGGGAGAGCTTCCCCGGCGTGGTGTCTGGGGTGAGCCGGTTTGGCCTCTTTGTGCTGGCCCAGGTGGGAGCGGAGGGCTTTTTGCCGGTGGAAGGGCTGCCCGGCGGACACTACTCCTATTCAGAGGAGCATATGACTTTGAGCGGAGAAGAGGGCAGCTATACGCTGGGCACGCTGCTGGAGGTGGTCTGTGTGAGTGCGGACCCCGGCAGCGGACAGGTGGAGCTCCGTCTGCCCAGAGGTACACCGGGTGTCCACTTCCAGGAGCGGAGAGAGCCCAAACGCTCCCGCATTGAGCGAAAGGTGGGGAAGCGCCCCCAGGGGAATAAGGGTGGTAAGCGGCTTCCCCGCCGCAGACGCTGAATGGTATTTCGCCCCGGCTCTTGGGCCGGGGCGAAAAAAGAGGAAAGAAATCGAAAAAAGGTGTTGACAAAGCGGGGGCGGAGTGGTATTCTATCTGGGCGCCTCACGAGAGGGCACCAGATTCAACCAAAAAGAGCCGAGGAGACCGGGCGGAAGCCGGACGGACCTGACTCAGAAAGTTGAAAAAAGTGCTTGACAAAGTGAGAAGCGCGTGGTAAACTAAATGAGTTCACGTGAGAGCGAGAAAGCCTTTAGAAGAGAACGGAAAACGAGTGATTTGAGGTTGAAAGCCTTGAAAATCCTCGAAAAAAGTTCTTGACAAGCTCGAA
>DXDX01000118.1 GCA_019115265.1 Candidatus Flavonifractor merdigallinarum
ACGACTCGATGCGCGCGGCGGCCTTCGTCGGACCGAAAATCCGCAGCCCCGCCGCCCTGAAACAATCCACGACACCCGCCGCCAGCGTTCGTCCTGAGCCAGGATCAAACTCTCAATAAAATGGTATCTAAAGAGCCGAAGCTCTTCAAATCACTTTATTGAAGCTTAATTCATAGCTTCAAAGAAATTAATCAGTCGCCCCTTCACAAACTTGCGCTTGCGAAGGACAACTTGTCCTTCTGGTGCTTCGTGTTTGATCACGTTGTTTAATTTACAAGGTACACGCTCCAGCCTTTCGGCTGTCGGTGCTATATTATAGCACCTTTCATTTCGCTTGTCAAGTCCTTTTTTCAAATTTCTTCGAAATTCAGAACTCTCATTCAAGCTGTCCGCTTCTCGCAGAACTCGTTTAGTTTACCACACTCTTTCGAGCTTGTCAAGAACTTTTTTCGAGGATTTTCAAGGCTTTCAACCTCAAATCACTCGTTTTCCGTTCTCTCTTAAACACTTCCTCGCTCTCACGCGAACTCATTTAGTTTACCACGCACTTCTCACTTTGTCAAGCACTTTTTTCAACTTTCTGAGTCAGGTCCGTCCGGCTTCCGCCCGGTCTCCTCGACTCTTTTTGGCTGAATCTGGCGCCCTCTCGTGAGGCGCTCAGATAGAATACCACTCCGCCCCCACTTTGTCAACACCTTTTTTCGTTTTTTTCTCTCTTTTTCAAGTGGGGCTCTTTGGAGCTCTCTTAGCATAACCCCTTTCTGCACCCTCTATACATGTTCTTTGCCTTTTTTCCAGCGCACCACCAGCCCAGCCGCCAGCGGCACCACACATCCCAGAATAACATTCGCCAATGGGACGAGGCGCTCCATCAGCCAGGAGAGTCCAAAGAGGTTCTGGAGAGTAAAAAGGGCAAGACCTGCCGCCGCTGCCACCAGCACAACCGCAGTCCACCGTGGCTCCTTCCCCTTGCCCAGATAGCGCACCATGGCCCGGCATACAAAGAGAATGAGCCCCAAAAAGGTCAAGTCCGCCAGCAGCCAGAGGGACATAATGAGGGATTCCACCCGCTCGAAGGCGCCGGGCACCCCCACCCCCCGCAGAAGCATAAAAAAGGGGGTCTCCATCCGTCGCAGAAGGCCGGGGCCAAAGCAGCCGATACAGATAAGCTGAAATACGGCCAGCAGGGCGCACCACAGCCCGCCCCAGCGCAGTAATCTGCCTCGGTTCTCCTCCCGGCGCTTCACCTGTCCGGCCAGAAAGGCCCCCAGCACCCCATAGCCCGCCAGACCCAGCACCGGCAAAACGCCCCCCACCGCGCCGGGCAAATCCTCCAGCCAAATGGGACCCACATTGTTCCACTCGGTGCGCAGGGTAGCCAGCATGAGGGCCAGCAATAGCGCGCTCCCCAGGGCCAGGGCGAAGATCTCCCCCGCCCGGCTGAACGCGGACAGGCTCTTATGCCCCAGCCACAGAGTGAGGACCAGCAGTGCCAGAATAAAGAGGGGCATGGGGGCGTTGCGGTAGTTGACGGACAGGGCGCGATAGGCGCACCACCGGGTATTCCACCCCAGGAGCAGCACGCCCCAGAGAAGATAGAGGACCACCAGCCCACGGGCCACCCACGGCCCAAACGCCGCCTCGAGCCCCTCGGCCATGCCGCAGCCGTCCCCCAGCTTTCCAGGAGCGGTCTGAAAGGCCCAGGCCAGCAGCAGTACCACCGGCAGGGCAGCCAGGGCGGAGAGCCACCCAGCCTTTCCCGCCAGCATCACCGTCTCCCTTGGCAGAACCTGAATCATGGGGGACAGCAGAGCCGCAAACAGCAGCATCAACAGCTGGCGCAGTGAAATTTGGTCTTTTGGCACACTACTCTCCTCCGTCTCTTACATTATAACCTCGCTGAATCCGGCCCTCCACTTGCACCTGCAAGTCCAGGTCAGCCAGACTGGGGGCCGCCTGGATGGCGGCCCAGTGCCAGGGTTCCTTCAGCCCCGCCTGGGTTTTGAGCTGAAAAAAGTCCCCATCCAGGGTGCGGCACAAATCCAGCACTTCTTCCAGGCGGAGCTTGCACCGCTCCTCCAGAGCCGCTTCCAGGGCTTCCCGCAGTCTGGGGTCCTCCAGATGGGCTCCATCCGCCCCCTCGGCCAGATTGGCGTCCACCTTACAATTCAGGGTCAGCCCCGTTACCATTCCCTGTGTGAGGACGGGCCGCACCTGAGTTTTGGCGCCCACCACCCGCAGGGCGGCTTTCCCCATATCAGGGACCTCCACCTCCAACACATCGGCGTCCACCCAGCCCATCAGGAGATTTACCCCCCGGGCGCTCTCCCCCTCCGCCCATCCGGCCAGAGCCCCCTGCCGCAGCAGGCCATACCCCGCCGTCTCCAGCTGGCCCTCTTCTACATTTAAAGTGAGGGCGGGGGCGAAGGAATCGCCGTTCTCCGCCAAATCCTCCATCACATCTTCCACGGTGCGGAACATACAGTCGGCCAGCAGTCCGGCGTCGGCCTCCAAAGACTCCAGCTGGTCGGTAGCGGAGTTGACCTGGGCGGCGGCCTCAATGGCGTCCCCCGCCCGGCTGCCCCGGATGAGATAGAGGTTGCTCTCCAGACGCATCTCAATGTCCCGCAGCACATAGTCCAGCGCCGCCTCCACCCCGTTCCGGGCCAGCTCCTCCCCCAGAAGGAACTGGCCCACATGGCCGTAGAACACATAGGAGACCCCCTGAGCCTGCATGGAGAGGCAGGCGGCGCTGATGCTCCCCGCCTCCTTTCGGAGCACAGTGGGCTGTCCCTCGCCCTGTCCGCCCCCCTGGTCCTGAGCGCCGCTGGAGACGGTGACCTCCACCCCATTCCGGGCGGTGTCCACCCCCATGGTGCGCATGAGGGCCATATCGTCCAGCTCCCGGCCATAGGGGAGGAAATCAAAGGTCTCCTTACAGCCGCTCAGGGGGAGCAGCAGCGCCGAGAGCGCCAGAGCCGCACATTGTCGTTTCATCGCTGTTTCCTCCGGTTGGGGGTTTTGAGCATCCGCTCCCGCAGCTTGATCCAAGACAGGGGGAGGCGCACCAGCGCCCGGCCCGCCTGGGAGAGCTCCATTCCCCCGGCAAAGGGGGCCAGATAGGGCACGCCGTAGCTCTCAATGCTGGCTAAATGCCCAATGAGCACCGCCGTCCCCGCCGCAACCCCAAAAAGCCCTGCGGTGCTGGCCAAGAGCGCCAGCAGAAAGCGCCACAGCCGCAGGGCGGCGGCCATCTCCTGACTGGGGGCGGTATAACCAGCAATGCCGGCAATGGCCACAGCGATGAGAACCGCGGGAGAGACAATTTTGGCCTCCACTGCCGCCTGCCCCACCACCAGGCCGCCGATGATGGACACCGTCTGCCCCACCGGCTGGGGGAGGCGCAGCCCCGCCTCCTGGAGAATTTCAAAGGCCACCAGCATAATGAGTACCTCATACACCGTCTGGAAGGGTACGTCCCGCTTGGCGGCAATCATGGACAGGGCCAGGCGGGTGGGAATCATCTCCTGGTGGAAGGTGGCCATGGCGATATAGAGGGCGGGGAGAAAGAGGGTGATGAGCACGCACAGGAAGCGCAGCAGGGTGAGCGTGGTGGCCAACATCCAGTTGCTGCTCTTGTCCTGTCCGGCCCGCAGGAAGCTGCTCACTGTACCGGGCATGAGATACCCCAGAGGCAGCCCGTCTGCCAGCAGACCTACACGCCCCTCCGCCAGGCCGCCGCAGAAGCGGTCGGGCCGCTCGGTGTATTGCACCAGGGGAAAGGCGGTGGCGGTCCGGTCCACCAGATATTCCTCCAAATTGCCGGTGGCAAGGGCGGCATCAATGTCAATCTCCTGTAAGCGCCGCTCCACCTCCCGCACCGTCTCCGGGTTGGCGATGCCGTCCAGATAGAGCACATCCACCTGGGTGAGGGACTGCCGGCCCACAATCTGCTCTTTGATTTTCAGCTCCGGGGCCTTGAGATGGCGGCGCACCAGGCTGGTATTGGTGCGCAGGGACTCCACAAAGGCGTCCCGCGCCCCTTTGAGCACGGTCTCCCCCGCCGGGGGGCTGATGGAGCGCTTGTCCTCGGTGGCCACAAAAAAGGAGAGGCACCCACATTCCCCGGGAAAAAACAGCAGGCACCACCCGGCAATGAGGTCGTTTACCGCCTGGTCCAGGCTGTCCCGCTCCTCCACAATGAGGTTGTAGAGCGCCCCATCCGCCATCCGGCGGTAAATCGCCTGGCGGTCGCCCCCCTCCAAGGTCTCATCCTGGGCGATGGGGCGGAGGATATACTCGCTCACCCGCTCCAGCTTCACCATTCCGGTAATATAACACAGGGTGATAGGGGGTCGCTTCTCGCCCCCTGCCTCCACCGTGCGGGTGGCGTAGTCTGCGCAGTCCTGAAAGATTTCCCCCACCCGCTCCAGGGTGAGCGCCCCGCTAAACCTTGGAGTTTTCCTAGGGTGGGGCGGGGGGATTTTTCCGCGGTCTCGATGGCCCATAGCGCTCCTCCTCTCAATAGTTCTCACGATAATATCTCTGTTATGCCCAGTTTATCCAGTTATATACAGACTCAGCCGTCGTTTTGTCTATATTACCTCTTGAGAATTTGTCTGTTTTTCCATTTCTGTGCGCCAGGGACAAATTGTGCTTGTAAAAACAGAATGGTGAGTATAGTATTTAATTAGTATGACTACCGAAATTTGCGCTCTGTGTTCCCCTCCGCGCCCTCCGACATAGAACGCGCAGGTTCACACACCGCACCGCATTTCTATCTCAATCCCCAGCCGTACCGCAGCGGGCGGTACGGGAACAAGAAGGAGGACCTTGCATGAAGCCCTTTGTGCAAAAACTGGATGAACTGACACCTGAGATGGTGGCCCTGGTAGACCGGATTGTGGCCTCGCACGGAAACGACGCCACCCAGCTGGTTGGCATCCTTCTGGACCTTCAGGACGAGGTGGAGCGCCACTACATCCCCGAACCGGCGGCCTACTACCTGGCCCAGCGCCTGGAAATCCGCCCCACTCAGATCTACGATGTGATTACCTTCTACTCCATGCTCTATGACAAGCCCCGGGCCAAGTACACCCTGGAGGTGTGCAACTCCGCCCCCTGCCGGGTGAAGGACAGCGACACACTGGTGGAGACCCTCAAGCGCCTTCTGAATCTGGAGGTGGGCGAGGTGACCTACGACGGCCGCTTCTGCATCGAGAAGGTGCCCTGCTTCGGCGCCTGCGACGTGTCCCCCGCCGTACGGGTAAACGGGGTGGTCTATGGAAATCTCAGCAGCGAGGAGCGTGTCCTGGACATGCTCCGCCAGCTGGACTAAGGAGGGAATGGCATGAGTAAGACGGTCTCTTTTATTAGTCGGAATTTCGGGAAGTACAATCCCGCCAGTCTGGCCTCTTATGAATACATCGGCGGCTTTACCGCCCTGCGCAAGGCGCTGTCCATGGACGGCGAGGCCATTGCCCAGGTTCTGGCCGACAACGGCGTACAGGGCCGGGGCGGCGCGGCCTACGACATGGGCCGCAAGTGGCGGCAGGCCCGGGAGGTGCAGGCCCCCCACAAGTGCGTGGTGTGCAACGCCGACGAGGGCGAACCGGGCACCTTCAAGGACCGGGAGCTGCTGCGCAACGACCCCTTCCAGCTCCTGGAGGGCATGATCATCGCCGGCTGGTCGGTGGGCGCCGACAACGGCTACATCTACATGCGCGGCGAGTACTCCCACCTGCGCCCCCAGCTCCTCTCCGCCATCCAGCAGTGTGAGGAGAAGGGCTACCTGGGCGACGACATCCTGGGCACCGGCTTCTCCTACCACATTCACCTCTACTCCGGCGCGGGCGCCTACGTCTGCGGCGAGGGCAGCGCCCTGTGTGAGTCCCTGGAGGGCCACTCGGGCCGTCCCCGCATGAAGCCCCCCTTTATCAAGCAGTGCGGCGCGTTCCACCTGCCCACCTGCGTGAACAACGTAGAGTCCCTCTCCTTGGTGCCCCCCCTGCTGCTGGACACCCAGGGCTTCTATAAGAGCCAGGGCACCCCGGACTGCCCGGGCACCAAGATGATCTCGGTGTGCGGCAACGTGAAGAACCCCGGCGTATTTGAGGTTCCCTTCGGCATCACCCTGCGGGAGATTATCTACGATTTGGCCGGCGGCATTGAGGACGGCCACCAGCTCCAGCTGGTGCAGCTAGGCGGCGCGTCGGGCCGTCTGGCCTCTCCGGCCCAGCTGGACACCCCCTACACCTACAAGGATATGAAAGCCGCGGACTTGACCGCCATCGGCTCCGGCGCGGTGCTGGTGGTGGATGAGCGCACCAGCGTCATCGGCTTCTTGCGCATCACCCAGCAGTTCTTCTACCATGAGAGCTGCGGCCAGTGTACCCCCTGCCGGGAGGGCAACCGCCACATCCGTATGCTTCTGGACAAAGTGGCGGAGGGCACCCACACCGAAGAGGACATCAAGCTCATGGAGAAGTATGCCCGCATCATGTCCACCGCATCCATGTGCGGCCTGGGCGAGACGGCTCAGTCCGCCCTGTTGTCCGCCATGAAGCGCTTCCCTGAAGTCTTTGCCATTAAGAAGGAGGTGGCTGTCAGATGAGCGAGAAGATGATCCATCTGACGATTAACCGTATGCCCGTGGAGGTACCCGCCGGCACCCGTATCATTGAGGCCGCTCACAGCATCGGTATCGACATTCCCCACCTCTGTTACCACCCCGACCAGTCTATCAAGGCCCACTGCCGGATGTGTATGGTGGAGGTTGTCGGCCAGCGCAAGCTCTTGGCCGCCTGCTCCACCCTGGTATGGGAGGGGATGGAGGTCATCACCGACTCCCGACGGGTCTATGACGCCCAGGTGGGCGTGCTGGATTTGATTCTGGCCGACCACAACCAGGACTGTCTGGCCTGTTCCCGCAACCAGAACTGCGATTTGCAGAAACTGTGCCGGCGCTTTAACCGCCTCAAGCCCGACCTGCCCGACGTATCCAGCAAGGAGAAGCCCCGCCTGGATAACCCCTCCATTGTGCGGGACCCCTCCAAGTGCGTCAAGTGCGGCCGCTGCGTGAAAGTCTGTACCGAGGTACAGGGCATCGGCGCCCTCTCCTTCACCGACCGCAGCGCCACCTGCAAGGTCACCACCGCCTATGACCTGCCCATGAACGAGACGGACTGCGTCCTGTGCGGTCAGTGTACTCTGGTCTGCCCCGTGGGCGCGCTCACTGAGGTGGACCACACCAGCCACGTCCGCCACGCCCTCCACAACCCCGACAAGCATGTGGTGGTACAGGTCGCCCCCTCGGTCCGCGTGGCCCTGGGCGACGACTTCGGCATGGAGCCGGGCGCTCTGGTCACCGGCAAGATGGTCACCGCGCTGAAGATGATTGGCTTCGAGAAGGTATTTGACACCAACTTCTCCGCCGACCTCACCATCATGGAGGAGGGCAGCGAGCTGCTGGACCGCATCAAGAAGGGCGGCCGCCTGCCCATGATCACCTCCTGTTCCCCCGGCTGGGTGAACTTCATGGAGAAGCACCACCCCGAGCTCATCGGCAACCTCTCCACCGCCAAGAGCCCCCAGGGTATGTTCGGCGCGGTGCTCAAGACCTACTACGCCCAGCGCATGGGCTGGAACCCCCACGACATTGTCTCGGTGTCGGTGATGCCCTGTACCGCCAAGAAGTTTGAGGCCACCCGCCCCGAGCTGGGCCGGGACGGCTATCAGGATGTGGACATCGTGCTCACCACCCGTGAGCTGGCCAAGCTCATCCGCTACGAGGGCCTCAACCTGGTCAACCTGCCTGAGAGCGACTTTGACGCCCCTCTGGGCACCGGCTCGGGCGCCGGCGCCATTTTTGGCAACACCGGCGGCGTGATGGAGGCGGCGCTGCGCACCGCCTACGAGCTGTACACCGGCAAGGAGCTGCCCAAGCTGGAGTTTGAGGCGGTCCGCGGTGAAGTGGGTGGCATCAAGGAGGCCACGGTGGACCTGGACGGCACCCCCATCAAGGTGGCGGTGGCCAACGGCCTCAAGAACGCCGAGGAGGTCATCCGCCGTGTGGAGACCGGCGAGGCCGACTACCTGTTCATTGAGATTATGGCCTGCCCCGGCGGCTGCATCGGCGGCGGCGGACAGCCCATCGGCACCAACAACGCCAAGCGTCAGGCCCGCATCAAGGCCCTCTATAATCTGGATGAACACCTGCCGCTGCGCAAGAGCCACGAGAACCCGGACATCAAGACTGTCTATGCCGAGTTCTTCGACCACCCCCTGAGCCACAAGTCCCACGAGCTGCTCCACACCACCTATTCTCCTCGTCCCAAGCGTTACGACTTCTCCCCCTACATTGAGAAGGAGCGCAAGTTCCTCCCCAAGGAGAAGCAGATTTAAAGAAAAGCGGCCCTGACGCGGAAGTTTTGCGCTCGCCGCGCGGGCCGCTTACCCAGCGGGGGCACCGCTTTCTTTGCCAAAGAAAGCGCAGAGGGGGCGCTGCCCCCTCTGCACTCCCCCCAATGCGCATCCCGGCTAAAGCTCTGCTGCGGTGGGATTGCGCCAGTCCGGTGCCATTTGAACCAGGCTTTCCGCCTATGAGGAAAGCGTTGTACTGCCATGCAAAACAGGTAACCGCAAAAACTATTAGTCACTGCCAAAAAAATGGGGCGGCCCCATAAAAAGGCCGCCCTTTTGGAGGGGAGTGGAGAGGGGAACGAGAAGTTCCCCTCTCCGCCTTTTCTTTCCCCGGTTTCTTTTCCGCGAAAAGAAATCGGGCACCACCCGCGCAGGACGCCCCCCGCCGGGTAAGCGGCCCGTCCGGCGAGGACAAAATCCCCCGATTTGATTGGGGCAGAGTCTCTCCACTTTACCCGTTGTATCGGCTCATGGCCTTGTCGACCCCCTGGGACAACAGCAGCTCCACCGCATCGGCGGCCCGTTTTACGGCCTGGTCGATGATTTTTTTGTCCTCTCCCTGGAATTTCCCCAGCACCCAGTCCGCCATATCGTAGTCGGGGTGGGGCTTCTCCCCCACGCCTACCTTGACCCGCGGAAACTGGTCGGTTCCCAGGTGGCGGATGATATCTTTGAGGCCGTTGTGCCCCCCGGCGGACCCACCCCGACGCACCCGGAGCTTGCCCACCGGCAGGGCTACATCGTCGGAGATCACCAGCACATGGTCGGTAGAAACCTTGTAAAAATCCGCCGCCGGGCGCACCGCCTCCCCGGAGAGGTTCATAAAGGTGACAGGTTTCATCAAAAGCACCTTCTCCCCGCCAATTTGGGCGGTATTGGTGAGGGCGCGGTATTTCAGCTTCTGTACCGGTACTCCGGCCCGCTCCGCCAGTTCGTCCACCACCTGAAAGCCCACATTGTGCCGGGTGCCTTCGTACTGGTCCCCGATATTCCCCAGACCCACCACCAGCCAGCTCACGCCGGCGCTCTTACTGCCAAATAACATGGTCACACCTCGAAAAAAGGCGGGACGGAGCGTGCTCCGTCCCGCCGGTCTGATATGGAAACTTTACTGGAACAGCTTGGAGACCGAAATCTCCTCGTAAATACGGCTGATGGCGTCGGCAAACATGGGCGCCACCGAGAGATACTTGATCTTCTCACACTTCTTGACCGCCTCATGGGGGGCGATGGTATCCAGGAACACCACCTCATCCATGACGCTGTCCTGAATACGCTGCACCGCGGGGCCGGAGAGCACACCGTGGGAGGCGCAGGCGGTAACCGACTTGGCCCCGCCAATCTCCACCAGGGCCTTGGCCGCGCCGCACAGGGACCCGCCGGTGTCCACCATGTCGTCCAGCAGGATAACCCGCTTATCCTTCACATCGCCGATGATGTTCATGACCTCGGAGGAGTTGGCCTTCTGGCGGCGCTTATCCACGATGGCCAGGGCCATCCCCAGCTTCTGGGCAAAGGCGCGGGCGCGGGCCACCGAGCCCACGTCGGGGGAAACCACCATGACCTCGTCGTGGCAGTCGGCGTACTTCTCGGTAAAATACTTCACAAATACCGGGGAGCCCAGCAGGTTATCCACCGGAATGTCGAAAAAGCCCTGAATCTGATTGGCGTGCAAATCCATGGTAAGGACACGGTCCGCGCCGGCCCGGGTGATGAGGTTGGCCACCAGCTTGGCGGAGATGGGGTCACGGGGCTTGGTCTTGCGGTCCTGCCGGGCATAGCCGAAGTAGGGCACCACCGCGGTGACACGTCCGGCGGAGGCCCGCCGGAGGGCGTCGATCATAATGAGCATTTCCATCAGGTTGTCGTTGACGGGGCTGCAGGTGGACTGAATCACAAAGACGTCGGAGCCACGGACTGTCTCATAGATGGAGACGTAGTTCTCGCCGTCGGAGAAAGAACCCATCTCGGCGTTGCCCAGGGAAGTGCCCAAGTGGCTGCAAATGGCCTGGGCCAGCGGGGGATTGGATCTTCCGCAGAAGATCTTAATGTCCTTACCGTGTGATATCATGTTGATCAAACATCCTCTCATTATTTTGCGCGGCGGTCTGTGCTCCATCCGCGTGTGTCACTACTGAATCTGCTCTTTACTTCCGGCGGTTGCGCCGTTTGGCGGCCCACTGCTTTTTGACCACCTGCTGGCTGCGGGCGATGGCTAGGGAGTCGGCGGGCACCTCCTGGGTGATGGTGCTGCCCGCGGCGGTATAGGCCCCGTCGCCCACTTTCACCGGGGCCACCAGATTGGTATTGCAGCCGATAAAGGCGTGGTCGCCAATGGTGGTGCGGTACTTGGTGATGCCGTCGTAGTTGACCGTCACCGTGCCGCAGCCGAAGTTGACTCCCTGCCCCACGTCGGAGTCACCCACATAGGTGAGGTGGGAGATTTTCGTACCGTTGCCAATGGTGGAGTTCTTCAGCTCTACAAAGTCGCCCACCTTGACATCCTTCCCCACATGGCAGTTGGGGCGGACATAGGCGAAGGGCCCCACCTTGGTGCCCTCCTCCACCGTGCTCTCGTTGAGCTGGGAGGCGTTGATGGTAACCCGGTCCCCGATGACACAGTCCCGGATCATGGTGTTGGGGCCAATTTCACAGGCCCCGCCGATGGTGGTCTCCCCCCGCAGAATGGTGCCGGGGAGCAAAACCGTCCCCGCCCCCACCGTCACACGAGGGCCCACATAGACGCTGTTGGGGTCGATGATGCGCACACCGCTCTCCATGAGGCGCACCGCGCCGCTGTTGCGGGCCAGCAGCTCAGACTCCATCCGCTCCCGCCAGCCGGGGCGGATGGGGTGGGCGCTCTGGAGCCAGATGCTCCCCCCGCCCAGCCGGTCAGCCCGCGCCCGCAGGGCGGTCTCAAAGTCCTCCCCCTCCTCCAGGGCCTGGGCCAGCGCGGCGGCGTCAATGCGGCACACGCCGCTCTCCCGGTCGTCGCTGCTGCGGGGGGGGCGCTCCTCCAGCAGGGTGCGCACATCCTCCTCCATCAGCTGGACCGGCTTGGTCACCACCACCACCCGGCCGGTGCAGCCGGTGAGGAAGGCGCTCAGACGCTGGTTGGCGTCCTCGGTGCCGGTGGTGATGATCTCGGTCTCCTGTGGGAAGCAGATGGCCGCCTCTTCCCGGTCGTTCTGGTGGCAGACCACCAGAAAGCGCTCCACGCCGGCCCGGCGCAGCGCCTCCGCCAGCCACATGGCGGCGGGCTCAAAAAGCAGGTCCTCCAGCATGAGGGAACGGCCGTTTCCCTCCCGGGGCAAAAATACAATGGCGCCTGCGGTTTCCATAGAATTTCGTCACACTCCTTCGGGTAATAAAATTATAACAAAGCCGTCAGGGAAATGCACCCATATTTTTTCCAAACGCGGAATTTCCGGCGCTTCTTGTCTGAATGCACAACTTATCCACTGTATTTTTGTGCCTTCTTATCCACATCGCGGCCTGAATTGCCGTTTTTTTCCGATTCACCGGCGTTTTTCCCGGCTTTTTCCCGCTCTCCGTTGGAAAAAAGAAGGAGGACCTGCCAAAACAGGTCCTCCCCGCGTCCACCGGTTACGCCGGGACTACCAGGCGGCGCATCTCCATGAGTCGCCAGATCTGGATGACCTCGGTCGTAGCACAAAATTTGTCCGCCAGGTTGACCACCGCCGCCTCTTTGCTGCGGGGGCGTCGCTTCGCCAGCGGCCACATATGGGACAGAATGATGTTTTCCTCCTTGTCGGTCAAGCCGCCGCAGAGGGCCCGGGCATTGCGCGCCGCGGCCACCGGGTGGTCGAAGCACTGATTGCCGGGGTGGGTGCCCTTGATACGGGCGTTGTAGAGATACAGGTCGTGAAGCAGACCGCAGCGGGCGGCCATGCGGTAGTCCAGATTCCAGCGCCGGGCCAGACGGTAGGCCACATACGCCACAAAGACGGAGTGCTCGTAGCAGTTCCCGCCGGGATGGTGGGGAATGTCCCGCATGGAAAGCACTTTCTCATGGTAGATGAGGTCGTCCACACAGCTCAGGAATCCGGCCCACTGTGTTTCATCAACAAAAGCCATTGGAATGCACCCCTTACATCTCCTGGATTCAGGCGCCGTTCCGGTCCATGGCCGTGGCTCCTGTCATTTGGTGCGTGCCGTACCGCCGTGGGGCGGGCAGCAAACTGACCATTCTTATTATAAATGTTTTCCCCCTGATTGTCATGCCTTTTGGTAAAAAAAATTTGGACCTTCTCCTCCAATTTATTCCGTCTTTGGTACCTTTACGCCAGTGGGCAGAAAATTTTAAGGTTTTTCCCCTTGTTTTCCCGCCCCGCCCTGTTATACTGACTGTACTACCCATTTTATGACACCTGCGGGAGGAAGCCTATGATCCGCCTGGACTACCGGGACGCCCGTCCCATCTACGAGCAAATTCAGGACAGTCTGCGCCATCTGGTGGTGGCCGGGGCGCTCCAGCCGGGGGACCAGCTGCCCTCGGTGCGGGCGCTGGCCTTGTCTCTGGCCATCAACCCCAACACCATCCAGCGGGCCTATGAGGCCCTGGAGCAGGAGGGGTATGTCCGCTCCGTGGCGGGCAAGGGCCGCTTTGCCGCCCCACGGGAACAGGTGGACCGGGCCCGGCAGGAACATCTGCTGCGCCGCTTTGACAGCACGGCGGCGGAGCTGGTCTTTCTGGGGGTGAGCCCCGACGAGCTGACCGCCCGGCTGGGCCGCTCCCAGGAGAACCGGGAGGAGGGCCGGCCATGATTGTGGTAAAGGACCTGTTCAAGAGCTTTGACGGCGTACAGGCCCTGAACGGTCTGAACATGGAGGTCCCCCACCAGGCCATCTATGGTCTGGTGGGGCCCAATGGCGCGGGCAAGTCCACGCTGCTCCGTCACATCACGGGGGTGTACCGCCCTGACGCCGGAGAGGTGCTGGTGGATGGCGCGCCGGTCTATGAAAACCCGGCGGTCAAGGCCCGCATTGCCTCCATTCCGGACGAGCTCTACGCCTTTCTCTCCGCCTCCACCCGGGACATGATGGGCTTTTACCGGGGCTTTTACCCCCGATTTGACCGGGAGCGCTACCGGGCGTTGCGGGAGGTCTTTTCCACCATCCAGGAGGACACCCCCATCCGCCGTCTCTCCAAGGGTATGGCCAAGCAGTCCGCCTTCTGGCTGGCGCTGTGCTGCCGGCCGGATTTGCTGGTGCTGGATGAGCCGGTGGACGGTCTGGACCCGGTCATGCGCCGTCAGGTGTGGTCCCTTCTCATGGGGGATGTGTCGGAGTATGGCACCACCGTCCTGGTG
Source organism: Candidatus Flavonifractor merdigallinarum (assembly GCA_019115265.1). GTDB lineage: Bacteria > Bacillota > Clostridia > Oscillospirales > Oscillospiraceae > Pseudoflavonifractor_A > Pseudoflavonifractor_A merdigallinarum. The sequence goes on from DXDX01000118.1 coordinate 13,755, forward strand.
TCCTCCCACAACCTGCGGGAGCTGGAGGACGTGTGCGACCATGTGGGGATTCTCTCCCGGGGACAGGTGCTCATCCAGCGCTCTCTGTCCGACTTGCAGGGCAATATTGTCAAAATGCAGGTAGTCTTTGCCCAGCGGGAGATGCCCCGTCTGCCCAGCGATCTGGAGGTGCTCCACGTCTCGCAGGTGGGACGCATCCACACCCTCATCATACGGGGCACCGCCACGGAGGTGACCAACCGCCTGGCCGTGTACGCCCCCATTCTGATGGAGGCGCTGCCCCTGACGCTGGAGGAAATTTTCATCTACGAACTGGGAGGGGAAAACTATGCCGTGCGCCAGATGGTGCTGTGATTTGCGCCGGCCCTGCGCCTGGTTCAATGTCACCCTGTTCCGCAACAATCTGATCCGCTTCTGGCCCATCTGGGCGCTGTATGGGATACTCTGGTTTCTTCTTCTCCCGGTGGGGGTCCTCAACGGACACAGCGGCGGCTGGCTCTTCTGGTCCAGCGCCTATGTGTACAATCCCAAGGCCCCCCACATTTTTCTGGTCTCAGCCATCCGGGCGGGGGTGTTTCTCAACCCCATCTTCGGGATTCTGGCAGCCATGGCGGTGTTCTCCTACCTGTGCAATGCCCGGGCCTGTGGGATGATGCACGCCCTGCCCATCCGGCGGGAGGGGCTCTTTCTCACCAACTACCTCTCCGGGCTGTGCTTTTTTCTGCTGCCCATTCTGGTGGTGGCCCTTCTCACCCTGGCGGCCCAGCTGTATGTGGCGGGGACGGCGGGGCTCACCTCCCTCTTTCTGTGGGCGTGGTGTCAGGCGCTGATGTGCCTCTTTTTCTTCTCCCTGGGCTCCTTCTGCGCCATGCTCACCGGCCACCTTCTGGCCCTGCCCGCCTTTTATGGGGGGCTGAATCTGCTGGCCCTGGGGCTCTTCGGCCTCTACCAGCAGACCGCCTCCCGCCTTCTTTTCGGCTATGTCACCGCCCCGGCGGCAGCCCGCTGGGTGGAGTGGCTCACCCCCATTCTGTGCTATTCCCGCTCTCTGGGCTGCTCCGGCTCCCCGGACTACCGCCTGACGGGGCTTTTGAGCGTGTTTGTCTATGGCTTTGTGGGGGTGCTGCTGGCGGTGGGGGCGCTGCTGCTTTACCGCCGCCGGGCGCTGGAGAGCGCGGGGGATATTGTGGTGCTGCCCTGGCTGCGCCCGGTGTTCCGCTGGTGCATCTCCCTCTTTGCCGCAGTCTATCTGGGCTCCTTTTTGCAGGATGTCCTCTTCCCGGAGCGGGGAGACGCGGCGCTGCTGCTGGGGTGCTGTCTGGCCGCTGGCGCTCTGGGGTATTTTATTGCGGAGATGCTGCTGCGCAAGAGCTTTCGGGTGCTGCGCCGGAGCTGGCGGGGCTGCATCGGCTTTCTGGGCCTCTTTGTGCTGGCCTTTGAGATGCTGGCGCTGGATGTGGGCGGGTATGAGACGTGGGTGCCCGCACCGGAGACAGTGGCCTCCCTCACCATTCAGACCAGCTCCCTGGCCCCCTACGATGACGCCGGAGCACAGGGAGAAATTCCGGTGTCCGACTTGGCGGCGGGGACGGCGCTGCACCAGTCCATTGTGGACCAGCGGAACGAGCTGGAGTACGCCCCGCTGGTGTATCTCTGGGACACCGTCTCTCGAAACGGCTCTCTGCTGGATGTGGAGACTCAGAACACCTGCTATCTCTCCCTCTCCTACACCCTCAAAGACGGCAGCACACTGCGGCGGACCTACGATATCCCGGTCAATGCCGCTCTTCTCTCCACCCCGGACAGCCCCGCAGCCCGTCTGGATGCCCTCATCAACACGCCGGACCAGATGGAGGCGGTCTACTTCCGCGGCTATCGGGAGGGGGACACCCTGGCCGGGGCCTACCTCTCCGCCCCCGCGGCGGAGGACGGCCGCTCCTTTGGCTCGGGGGAGCTGGAGACGCTCTATCAGGCGGTGCGCGCCGATTTGGCCGCCGGGCGGCTGGGCCGGCACTATCTGCTGGAGGATTTGGAGCGCATGGAGACCTGCTATTATAACGACCTGACCTTCACCTTCTATCCCACCGCTCCGCGCAAGGGACAGCTCCACCGGCAGGACGCCTCCTACACCATCACCATCACCCTCCAGACCACCGCCACGGAAACCCTGCAGGTACTCTCGGAGCTGGGCGCGACGGACGGCCTGGTCCTCAAGGCGGACAGCCTCTATTAAGCCCTCACAAAATGAGAAAAAGGGCATTCCCTTATCCTCAACTTTTTTCTGTTTATCAGGACCATTTCCGCGTGTATTTTTTGGAAATGGTCCTGATTTTCTTGTCAAAACACATTGTTAAATAATTCACAAATTTCTATTGCTTTTTCACAGGCCATCGCTTATAATAGGATTCGACGAGTTCATACATACCTTCGCGCCTATTTACTCTACTACTTTTTTGGAGGGTCAATTTCTATGAAGGACATCTATGTTGTCAACTGCTGCCGCACCGCCATCGGCTCCTTCGGTGGTTCTCTGAAGGACGTGCCCGCCACTCAGCTGGGCTCCACCGTGGTGGCCGAGGCGCTCAAGCGCGCCAATGTGAAGCCCGAGCAGGTGGACGAGGTTATGTTCGGCTGCATCCTGACCGCCGCCCAGGGCCAGAACGTGGCCCGTCAGGTGGCGCTGGGCGCCGGCATCCCCATCCAGGTCCCCGCCTACACCGTCGGCATGGTCTGCGGTTCCGGCATGAAGTCCGTCATTGAGGGCGCCCGTGCCATTCTGGCCGGCGACGCCGATATCATTGTGGCCGGCGGCACCGAGAACATGTCCGCCGCCCCCTACGCCCTGCCCACCGGTCGCTACGGTGCCCGCATGGGCCACACCCAGATGGTGGACACCATGATCAAGGACGGTCTGTGGGACGCCTACAACAACTACCACATGGGCACCACCGCCGAGAACATCTGCGACGTGTGGGGTATTACCCGCGAGGAGCTGGACGAGTTCGCCGCCTCCTCTCAGCAGAAGGCCGAGGCCGCTCTGAAGTCTGGCCGCTTTGACGACGAGATTGTCCCTGTTATGGTCAAGCAGAAGAAGCAGATGGTCGAGTTCAAGGTGGACGAGTTCCCCCGCGCCGGTGTCACCGCCGAGAGCATTGCCAAGCTGCGCGGCGCCTTCCCCGTGGGTCCCGAGGGTGTGGAGGACACCATCAACCACTCCTTTGAGCTGACCGGCGTCCATGAGGCCGACACCAAGAAGCACGTCCAGCGCGTCACCGCCGCCAACGCCTCCGGCATCAACGACGGTGCCGCCGCCATCATCCTGGCCTCCGGCGAGGCTGTGGAGAAGTACGGCCTGAAGCCCATGGCCAAGCTGGTCTCCTGGGGCCAGGGCGGCGTGGACCCGAAGATCATGGGTGTGGGTCCTGTGCCCGCCTCCCGTCAGGCTATGGAGAAGGCCGGCCTGAAGATTGAGGACATGGACCTGGTGGAGGCCAACGAGGCCTTTGCCGCCCAGTCCATCGCCGTGGCCCGTGAGCTGGGCTTCGACATGAGCAAGGTCAATGTGAACGGCGGCGCTATCGCTCTGGGCCACCCCGTCGGCGCTTCCGGTGCCCGCATCATTGTCACCCTGCTCCACGAGATGCAGAAGCGGCCCGAGGCCAAGAAGGGCCTGGCCACCCTGTGCATCGGCGGCGGCATGGGTACTGCCACCATCTTCGAGAAGTGCTAAGCTTCTGAAAAAAGCCTGGGGGCGTTGCAGAATGGAAAGTTCTGCAACGCCCCTTTTTGTTTATATGGGCTTCTTCCTGTTGTAATTGGCGTTCCCAACGCCGGGAGTTTTTGTCCTCGCCGGACGGGCACCCTGCGCGGGTGGCGCCCGATTTCTTTTCGCGCAAAAGAAACCGGGGAAAGAAAAGGCGGAGAGGGGAACTTCTCGTTCCCCTCTCCACTCCCCTCCAAAAGGGCGGCCTTTATAGGGGGCCGCCCCATTTTGTGGGTGCTAACTTACAACTTCTTCTGTGGCAACAGACTTTCCCCAATTGGAGTTACCTGTCTTGCATGGCAGTACAACGCTCTCCTCATAGGCGGAAAGCTCCCGCCCAAATGGCACCGCACCAGCGCAATCCCACCGCAGGGGAAATTTAGCCCGGTTGCGCATTGGGGGGAGTGCAGAGGGGGCAGCGCCCCCTCTGCGCTTTCTTTCCCACCGCTTTCTTTGGCAAAGAAAGCGGTGCTCCCGCTGAGTAAGCGGCCCGTCCGGCGAGGACAAAAACTCCCACCGTTGTGGTGGTCTCCAGTACTCTCTTGGATTTCCTTGATTTCTTCCCACAGTATGGTATGATAGGTGCAACCACCAACCCGTCAGGAGGTGTTCCCGTGTCTGAATCTTCTTCCCCCCTTCGGGTGGGCTGTGTCCTGATGGCCGCGGGCTTTGGCCGCCGCTTTGGCGGAAACAAGCTGCTGACCCGGACGGACGGCGTACCCCTCTATGAGCGGGCCATGGAAGTGCTCTCCCCCATCCCCTTTGCCCGGCGGGTAGTGGTCAGCCAGTACCCGGAGGTACTCCGGGCTGGGCCGTCCCGGGGCTTTGCCCCCATCTGGAATGCCGCCGCTGGGGAGGGTATCGCAGCCACGGTTCGCCTGGGTACCGCCGCGCTGGAGGGGTTGGACGGCGCTCTCTTTGCGGTTTGTGACCAGCCTTTTTTGACCACAGAAAGTATTTTAAATCTCTTACAATCCTTTATGCAATCACCCACCCACATACATGCCCTGAGCTGGCACGGCCAGCGGGGCAATCCAGTCCTCTTCCCCGCCTCCTGCTTCTCTGAACTACGGGCCCTCACCGGCGACCGCGGCGGCGGAAAGGTGGCCGCCCGGCACCCGGAACAGGTGGTGCTGGTGGAGGCCGCCTCCCCCCAGGAGCTGCGGGATATTGATTGTCCAGAGGATTTGATGCAGACATCCGACTATGGAAAGGAACCACGCCTGTGAAGAATCTCTCATCCATTCGCCCCCGCCTTTTACTTCTGTGCGCCCTGTGTCTGCTGTTCCTGGCCGGGTGCAGCGGGAAGAATCAGGCAGTGGGCATCTATGATTTGAAAACCATTGTCCGAGATGGTACTACGCTGGAAGTAAATCAGCTCCCCCAGGGGGAGGACGGCTCCTCCTTCGCCGTCACACTGGACTTGAAAGAGGACGGCACTTTCTCTCTGGATTTGTCCGCGCTGGGGGATACCAGCTCCATGACCGGTGTGTGGGAGGAGCAGAGCGGCCAAATTCTGCTGACCTCCGGCTCCAACACCCTCTCCGCCGCCTGGAGCGATGGAGTCCTCACCCTAGCGCAGGACAAGCAGACTCTCACGTTCCAGCTGCGCACAGAGTAAAGTGGCTCTGAGCTGAGCCGCTGCAACAGCGCAGATTCCGACCAGGCCGGGTCATTTGCGCTCGCCGCGCAGGCGTCCTACGCGGACAGCGCCCGATTTCTTTTCGCGGAAAAGAAACCGGGGAAAGAAAAGGCGGAGAGGGGAACTTCTCGTTCCCCTCTCCACTCCCCTCCAAAAGGGCGGCCTTTTAATGGGGCCGCCCCATTT
>DXDX01000119.1 GCA_019115265.1 Candidatus Flavonifractor merdigallinarum
AAGACCATTGTGCCCTCCACCGAGATTGTCCACGACCGGGTGATGCTGGAGGTGTTCCGGGGCTGCATCCGGGGCTGCCGGTTTTGTCAGGCGGGGTACGCCTATCGCCCGGTGCGCTGCAAAAAGCCGGAGACGCTGGTGCGGCAGGGCATTGAGTCCTGCCAGAACTCCGGCTATCAGGAGATGACCCTCTCGTCCCTCTCCACCAGCGACTACCGGCGGCTGCTGGATTTGTGCGACGGCTTGCAGGAGTGGTGCGACCCCAACGGGGTGAGCCTGTCTCTTCCATCTCTGCGGGCGGACAACTTCTCCTGGAATCTGATGGAGCGTCTCCAGCACGGGCGGAAGAGCGGCCTTACCTTCGCCCCCGAGGCTGGCACCCAGCGCCTGCGGGATGTCATCAACAAGAATGTCACCGAGGAGGACATCCTCAACTTCTGCCGCACCGCCTTCTCCGGCGGCTGGTCCACCGTCAAGCTCTATTTTATGCTGGGCCTGCCCACCGAGACGGACGAGGACGTGCTGGGCATCGCGGATTTGGCGGACAAGGTCTACCGGGTGTGGCGGGAGGTGACCCCCAACCGGAGCCGGGGTGTGAAGATCACCGTCTCCACCGCTTTCTTCGTGCCCAAGCCCCACACCGCCTTCCAGTGGGAGGGGCAGATTACACGGGAGGAGTACGAGCGCCGGGTGAAGCTCCTGCGGGAGCACATGAAGGGCCGCTCCACCGTCTACCACTGGCATGAGGCGGACACCAGCGTGCTGGAGGCGGTGCTGGCCCGGGGCGACCGGCGTCTGGCCGACTTGCTGGAGTGCGTGTGGCACAAGGGCGCCCGGCTGGATACCTGGGACGAGTATTTCTCCTATGACCGCTGGGCGGAGGCCATGGAGGAGTGCGGGGTGGACCCCGCCTTCTATGCCCAGCGGCAACGGGACAAGGACGAGATTCTGCCCTGGAGCGTCACCTCCACCGGTGTGAGCCCCCGGTTCCTCTGGCGGGAGCGGGAGCGGGCCTATGAGGGGGTTATCACCCCCGACTGCCGGCAGCAGTGCACCGGCTGCGGCGCAGATAAACTCTACCCCGGCGGCGTGTGCGACGCCGAGTGCTGATTGTAACAGAAAGGAGAGGAAGGACCTGTGACGACACATAGACTGGCCTTTTCCAAAGTGGATACTGCCAAATTTATTTCCCATCTGGACCTGATGCGCACCTTCCAGCGGGCCTTCCTCCGGGCGGGTCTGGCCATCAAACACACAGAGGGGTTTCACCCTCACGCCTTTGTGTCCATCCCGCTGCCCCTGTCGGTGGGCTACTCCAGCGCCTGCGAGGTGCTGGAGTGTCAGCTGCTGGGGGATGTGGACTTGACGGAGGTGCCGGAGCGGATGAACGCGGTGCTGCCCGAGGGCATCCAGGTCCACCGCTGCTATGAGGCCCAGCGCCCGGTGAAGGAGCTGAGCTACGTCAACTACATTGTCACCCTGGAGTATGAGACCGGCGCCCCCTTTGGGGTGGACCGGGACATTCAGAGCCTCCTCTCCCGGGAGAGTCTGGTGGTGCGCAAGCGCTCCAAGAAGGCCAAGAGCGGTTTTACCGAAGTGGACCTCATCCCCCTGATTGCCCGCACTTCCATTGAAGAGCGGCGGGATTTGGTGAGTCTGGATTTGGTGCTGCGGGCCCAGAATCCGGGGCTCAACCCGGAGCTGATTCTCCAGGCTATCCGTGGGGAGCTGCCAGAGGCGACGCCGGATTTCGTCAGCTTCCACCGCCGGTCGGTGCTGGACGAGAACTTCCAGACCTGGGAGTGACGAACTGTCCAGCCAAGCCGGGAGGAGTTTTTGTCCTCGCCGGACGGGCCGCCTACTCGGCGGGAGCACCGCTTTCTTTGCCAAAGAAAGCGGTGGGAAAGAAAGCGCAGAGAGGGCGCTGCCCCCTCTGCACTCCCCCCAATGCGCAACCGGGCTTAAGGTCTGTTGCGGAGGAATTGCGCAAGCTCGGTGCCATTTGAACCGAGTTTTCCGCCTATGAGGACAGTGTTGTACTGCCATGCAAGACAGGTGACCGCAAAGACTGAAAGTCACCACCCCTAAATGGGGCGGCCCCCTAAAAGGCCGCCCTTTTGGAGGGGAGTGGAGAGGGGAACGAGAAGTTCCCCTCTCCGCCTTTTCTTTCCCTGGTTTCTTTTCCGCGAAAAGAAATCGGGCGCCACCCGCGTAGGGTGCCCGCGCGGCGAGCGCAAAAATCCCCGGCTTGGCTGGGCACACAATCCCACAAAAAACGCGTTTCGAGACGCAAAGAGCGGGGACTGGCTCTCCAGTCCCCGCCCTGTATGCGGTCAGATTTAGATGCGCTCCTTGACCTTGGCGCTCTTGCCCACCCGGTCGCGCAGGTAGTACAGCTTGGCGCGGCGCACCTTGCCGTGACGGACCAGCTCGATCTTCTCCACAGAGGGAGCGTGGATGGGGAACACCTTCTCCACGCCGACACCGTAAGAGACGCGGCGGACGGTGATGGTCTCCTCAATGCCGCCGTGCTTCTTGGCAATGACGGTACCCTCGAACACCTGGATACGCTCGCGGTTGCCTTCCTTGACGCGGATGTGCACGCGGACAGTGTCGCCGATGGCGGCCACAGGGGGCTCAGCCTTCAGCTGCTTCTCAGTAAAAGCCTTCATCAGATCCATGGATGGTTCCTCCTCAGTATATAGGCGTTCGTGCGGGGTGTTGCCCGTCTCCTTGGGACGGCCGCCGCAGAGGAGCGCCCTTTATTCAGACTTTGGAATTTTATCACATCTCTCCCCCGATTGCAAGCCCTTTTTTCCCGCTGTATTCGCCCCAATCATTCACTCAGCAAAACCTAGATTTTGTTGTATTACTCAGGGACAATACCCCCAGCCAGGCCCCGGTCAGAAGGAGCGTCGGGTTGGCAGTCTGCACCATCAGCCATAGTCCCCCGCCGCTCAGGGCCAGAGCCAGCAGCGCGGACAGCCCCCCCTGTGCCGTTTCTGTCCAGTGGGTCTCCGGCAGCAGCGCCCCCAGCGCCCGCCCCCCGTCCAGCGCCTGAATGGGCAGCAGATTAAAGCACCCCAGGGCCAGATTCAGCCCTGCAAACAGCCATGCCTCCTCCCCAAACGCTCCCGCCAGATGGGCGGACAACAGGGCCAGCAGCAGATTCACCGCCGGACCCGCCAGTGCGCAGGTGAGGCGAGGCAGCCGCTCCCCCATCCGCCGCCCCGCCAGGCGCATCTCCGCCCCCACACAGGTGAGGCGCACCGCCCGCACCCGTCCGCCCCACAGCCAGACCGCCAGCAGATGCCCGCCCTCATGGCAGAGGGCGGCACAGAGGGCCGGAAGGAGCAGACCGTCCTCATCCAGATAGAACAGAAAAGCCAGAAGCAGCAGAAAGCCGCTGCTCACCTGCCATTCAGTTCGTCTTAATATAATAGATGGGATTGATGCGCACCCCCTGGTATTTCAGCTCAAAGTGGAGGTGGGGTCCGGTGGCATTGCCCGTCTCCCCCGCCTCGGCCACTGTCTGCCCCGCTGTCACCTGCTGCCCCTGCTGCACGCAGAGCTTACTGCAATGGGCATAAAAGCTCTTCACCCCGTTGCCGTGGTCAATCTGGAGGTAGAGGCCATATTCTGTGGGACTGTCCCCGATATACTCCACCGTTCCGGCGGCAAAGGCGCCGATGGGAGTACCGGTGTTGACCGCCAAATCCACCCCGTTGTGGAACTTTTCCAGACCGTCCACCGGGTGCTCCCGCCATCCAAAGGGAGAGGAGAGCCACCCCAGCACCGGCGTCACCGTCTCGCTCAAATCCAGGCGGTACTGGTCCATGGACGTATTGGCCGGAAGGGCGGGGCCGGTGTAGTCCACATGGACCACCGCCGGTTCTGCCGCTGTCTCCGGCTCCGCAGTTTGGGCAGGGGCGCCGGTCTGGGAAAAGGGAGTGGCCGCCACCTCTTCTTCTGACTCCATCCACGTCCCGTTCAGCAGCGTCTCCACTGCCCAGGGCGCGCCCTGGTTCTCCCCTTCCCACACCGCCTGTGTGAGCGCACCGCCGCCGCTGGCCGCTCCTACTGCCGCATTTGTCTCCCCGCTGTCCTCCACTCCGCTGGAGGGGGCAAAGACCTGGCTCCACAGCTCGCCCAAAGTTTCCCCTGCCGGCTCCCCCGCCTCCAGGGACTGCCCCAGAGCGGTAAAGGCCGCGACAAAATCCGTATCGGCGTGGAGAATGGCGCCCATCGTCTCCCGCACCTCTGCCAGTCGCTGTGGAAAGACCCCCTTCCCCACCAGCACCACCGCAAAGAGTGCCGCGCACACCGCCAGCTGCCCCAGCCGCCGCTTCTCCCGGGGGGCCAGCACCACCTTTGTACTCTTACGGCGCCCGGTTCCCCGGGTCTGCCGGGTTTGCCCGGTGCGCCCGCTCCGCCGCCGGGTCCAGTCCTGATATGTCATGCCCTCCATGGGACAGCCCCCCTTGTTCCGCTGTGTTCCCTCTAGCTTATGTCAGAAGAACAAGCCTTATACCCGCCAATTGCCAGCGGACATGATTTGGGGTATACTGTATGTGAGGTGAAACGTATGGATCAGACACGCAAAGAGCTGCGGGCCCAGTATGAGAACCGCCCCATGGAGATGGGGGTCATCTTCTTCCGCTGTGTGGAGACGGGCGAGACTTTTTTCGGCCTGTCCAAAGACACACGGGCGGATTTGAACAGCACCCGCTTCAAGCTCTCCGCCGGAAACCACCCCAACCGGCGGATGCAGGAGCTGTGGAACCAGTACGGTCCGGCGGGCTGTCTGTGCGGGGTGGAGCAGGTGCTGGAGCGGAAGGATTCCGACGAGGACCCCATGCCTCTGCTGGAGGCTATGCGGGACAAACTCCTGGAGGCTGACCCCTCGGCGGGCAAAATCTGGCGCTGAGCCGCCGTCCAGAACGCACAAGCGGGCGGGCCCCAAAACTGGGGTCCGCCCGCTTCGTCTGTTCACTGGATGGTATAGTTTCCCCGGACCATGAGGGTCACAGCGGTGGAGGCCAGCACCCCCCGCCCCTCAATGGTGGCGAGGTACAGGTGGTTGGCCGTCAGCGTTCCCCCGCCGCCCAAGGTGGAGGAGCTGGACATGTCCACCAGCCCGGGGGAGGTGTCAGACACACACACCGCGGTGCCGCTGCGCAGGAGAATCTCACAGGAGGAGCCGGCCAGCAGTTTCTGCCCCTGGGTGAGGTTGACAATCTGGTAGGTACTGCCGCTCCCCCCACTGCCGCTGCCGGCGGCCTGCGTCAGCTTTTTCTCCAGCTCCGCCTCCCGGGCGTCCAGCTTGGTGTCCACCTGGGACAAAATAGAGGGGGTGAATTTGTTGGTCAGGTAGCTCAGCGACACCAGCGGGTCGCTCTGGCTGCCCTGTGTGGCGGCCAGTGCCGCCAGTGTGAGGGTACAAACCAGCGCCCCGCCCACTGCCAGACGTGTGATCCAGATTTTCTTCATGCTGTCCTCCTATGTATCTCCAAAGCCGGCGGGACGGCGGCTGCACAACTATGTAGCCGCCGCCCAAAGCGCCGCGCTTTCGTCTCCCGGTCCGCCCCAACGGGGTCAGACCATCTGCTGTGGATGCAGGCCAAAGCTCACCGCGATGGCCGAGTCGACCTGTTTCATCAGCGCGCTGTCCAGCCGTCCCATATGCTCCCGCAGCCGCCGTTTATCCAGGGTGCGAATCTGCTCCAGCAGGACCACCGAGTCCTTGGGCAGTCCGTAACTCCCGGCGGCAAACTCGATATGGGTCGGCAGCCGCGCCTTCCCCGTCTGAGAGGTGATGGCGGCGGCGATGACCGTGGGGCTGTGCCGGTTGCCGGTATCGTTCTGCACGATGAGGACCGGCCGCACGCCCCCCTGCTCACTCCCCACCACCGGGCTCAGGTCGGCATAGAAAATATCTCCTCGTTTCACGCTGTTGTCCACAAGTTCTCACACTCCGCGGTCAGATAGTAGCGGCGTCACAGGGGAATTTCCCCTGTTGGCCAGGCTACTATGATTCTCCCACGGGACGGCGGATTTTATACACCGGCGGACAAAATCCTGTCCGCTCCGGACCCTCCGCCGCCGGTCCGGCGATACTCTCCCCGCGCCAGTCTATGCGCGGTTTCTCCCGTCGGTGCCTCAGCCCCGGTAGATGCGGGGCACCCGACGGCTCACCGCCGAGAGAAGCTCATAGGACACGGTGCCCGCCAGCTCCGCCGCGGCCTCCACCGGCTGCTCGGGGCCGTAGACGGTGGCCACGTCCCCCACCTGCACATCCTCCCCGGCGGGGACCATGCACAAATCCATGCACACCCGGCCGGTGATGGGCCGGGACACCCCCCGGATGGACACCGCCCCCCGGTTGGAGAGGGTGCGGAAGAGCCCGTCGGCGTACCCAATGGGGAGCACCGCCAGGCGCTGCTCCTCCGCCAGCTGGGCGGTGCGGCCATAGCTCACATACGCCCCGGCGGGGACGGTGCGCACCGCCGCCACACGAGTACAAAGGCGCATGACCGGCGTGAGGCCGGGGCCGTCCAGCCCCTCGCAGGAGGGGTCGGGGTAGTGCCCGTACAGGGCCAGACCGGGGCGCACCATGTCCAGGTGGGTGCAGGGGAATTTCAATGTGGCCGAGCTGGCGGCACAGTGGCGGATGGCGAAGGTAATCCCCCGCCCCTTGAGCGCCTCCAGCAAATCCAAAAAGCGGGTAAACTGCACCATGGTGAAGTCCTCGCAGCTGTCGGCGTCGGAGAAGTGGGTGAAAATTCCCTCCGGCTCCAGGCCCGGCAGGGCGCAGATGGCCGCAATCTCCTCCACCGCCGCGGCCATGTGGGCCTCGTCGCAGACAAAGCCCAGGCGGGACATGCCGGTGTCCACCTTGATGTGGATTTTCACCTTTCGCCCTTCGGTCTGGGCCGCCGCTGAGAGGGCCTTGGCGCTCTCCAAATCGCCCACCGTCTGAGTGAGACGCAGGCGCACCGGCTCCGCCGAGAGCGGTATGGGGGTGGGCCCCAGAACCAGGATGGGCGCGGTGATGCCCGACACCCGCAGCTCGGCGGCCTCATCTATACAGGCCACCGCCAGGTAGTCCGCCCCCAGCCCCTCCAGCCGTCGGGCCACCGCCAGCGCCCCATGGCCATAGGCGTTGGCCTTTACCACCCCTAAAAAGCGGCACTGCTGGGGCAGCATAGCCCGCAGCGTCCGGTAATTGTGCTCCAGCGCCCCCAGGTCAATCTCCGCCCAGGTGCGCTTCTGATGCTGTTCCATCACACATGCCTTCTTTCCCCTCCCCCGGCGTTCAGCGCACGGGGGAGCTGGTGTTTGCAAACTTATCAGTATCATACCACAAAGCGCCCGGCGGCTCAACCGAAAATCGTACCTTCCCTTTCATTTGATTTTAATGTTTCATTCACAGAAAATCAAAGACATTTTGTCCGCTCTGAGCTATACTAAAGGCACAACAGGGGGAACATACTCCCACATACCACAACCATTCAAACAGGAGGGGAACCTTTATGTGGCAAGATTTGGAGAAAGCTCTGCGCAATGTGGCCTACGCCGGTGTCGGTGTGGCCGCCCTGGCCCTGGAAAAGGCCGGTGAGGTGGGCAAGGTCTTGGTGGAAAAGGGCGAGGTCGCCGTGGAGCAGGGCAAGCAGTTCAATGAGGAGTTGCAGCAGAAGCTCCAGGACGCGGCCCAGAAGCGCCAGGAGGAGCGGTTCAACAGCACCGTCTCCGCCATGTCCGCCGAAGAGCGGGAGGAACTGCGCCGCCGACTGGCGGAGCTGGATGAGCTGGAGAAGGAGGCGGAGGCTTGCGCCACTGGCGAGGTGCCGCCCGAGGACAATGTCACCCACCTTCCCACCGACCAGGCCGAGTCCAGCGAGGAGAACAGCGACCAGCCGTAACCGCCAAAGCACTGACAAAACCTGGGGCGCACCGCCAATGGCGGCGCGCCCCAGGTTTTTTACTCGTTGAGATTTGCCTCAGGAGGCGGCTCTGCCCCCTCCGGGATGGGAGTGGGCGCCGGTGTCGGCGTGTAGCCCGCGGAAGGCGTGGGAGTAGGCGTGGGTGTCTCCTCCGGCTTTTCGCTCTCACTGGGTCCGGTACTGGGCTGCACACTGGGCTCCGGCGTGGACACCACCGGCCAGGTGGACGGGTCCTCCGGATTGAAGTTGGGATACTGGTCCGTTGGAGGCCAGGTGTTCGGGTTGTTGATGTCAAACGTGGACGGGTCATAGACCGACGGCGTGGGCTGCACCGCCGAGGTGTGGATGGGACACGGCGAGAGAGAGCCCCAGCTGGCCCCGGCGTCCCGGGTAGTCCGGCTGGCCGCAATGCCGGTGCGGACATAGTTGAGCATGGAGATGGTGCGCACGGTGGGTGCTACCCCCGCCGCGTTCCCCTCCCGGGGGCAGAACTCCCCGGCCAGATAGTAGGTGCTGCCGCTCTCCCCCGCCTCGTTGGTGGTGGCAGCCACGCACACCTCCTTGGCCTCGTGGAGGTCACAGTACCCGCTGGGGGCGTCCCCTTCAAAGAAGTAGACCTGTTTGACCCGGCTGCCTCTGACATCCTGGGAGCAGGCGTCGGTGGCCCGCAGGCCGCTGTCCATACAGATGGGCACCGTCACCAGTCCGCCGGGTTTTTCAAAGTCCTTCTTCTCCAGCCCCTCATGGATGGGCTGCATCACTTTCTTCCACATCTGGGCGGCGGGGTTGGTGGCGCCGTTGTTGATGCGCTCGGGGTACTTGGAGTAGCCGGTCCATACGGCTGCGGTGTAGTAAGGCGTGTAGCCCACAAACCACCGGTCCTTGTAGTCGTTGGTGGAGCCCGTCTTACCGGCGATGGTCATACCGGAGAAGTTGGCCTCCCGGCCGGTGCCCACGCCGTTGGGACTGCTCACCACGTCCTGGAGCATATCGTTGATATACCAGGCGGTGGTGGCCTTTACGGCGGTCTTGCCCTCCTGCTGGGTGTTGTCCAAAATTACTTTTCCGTTGGAGTCCTTCACCTGAGAATAAGTGTGGGACTCCAGATACACCCCGCCCCGGGGAAATACCGAGTAGGCGGTGGCCATCTCCCGCACGGTGACGCCGTTGGTCATGCCGCCCAGCCCCAGCTGGGACAGGCCGTAGTCGTCCTGCTGAATGGTGGTAATACCGAAGTTGTTCTCCAGATAGCCCACCGACTGCTCGATGCCGACCTTCTGGAGGACTCGTACCGCCACGGCGTTGGAGGACTGCTCCACCGCCTTGGACACCAGCTCCAGACCCCAATAGTAGCCGTAGGAGTTGGAGGGCCACGCCCCGTTCAAATCCAGCACCGGGGAGTCGTCAAACACCGAGTTGGGGGTGATGAGGCCCAAATCAATGGCCGGGGCGTAGGCGGAGAGGGTCTTGATGGACGAGCCGGGCTGACGGGTGGCCTGTGTGGCCAGATTGAGAAGCTTGTTGCCCTCCTTCTCCCCCATGCTGCCCGCCAGGGCCACAATATTCCCCTGGGGGTCGATGACCACGATGGCCGACTGGAGCTGTTCGCCCCGGGAGGAAGTCTGAGGCAGGTTGTCCCGGTTCTCATAGACCTCTTCCACCACGGCCTGGATTTTCGGGTCCACACAGGAGTAGATTTTCAGTCCGCCGCTGTACACCATGCGGCTGGCCACCTCATAGGTGTAGCTGAACTGGTCCATCAGGTCCTGGATGACATCCTCCACCACCTGCTCCTCGTGCCAGCTCAGGATGGTGGAGACGGTCTCCTCGCTCTCCCCCTGGGTGAAGTTGAGCCCCGCGTCCACCTGGGCCTTGGCCTCGTTGTACTCGGCCTGGCTGATCTTGCCCTGCTCCAGCATGGCTTTGAGCACCAGCCTGGCCCGATAGGCGTTGTTCTCTGGATAGCGGTAGGGATTGTAGCCGGAGGGGTTGTTGGTAATACTGATAAGGCTGGCGCACTCGGCCAGATTCAGATCCCGCACATCCTTGCCGAAGTAATACTCCGCCGCAGTGGCCACGCCGTAGAACTTCTGGCCCAGATAGATATAGTTGAGGTACAGCTCCAGAATCTCTTCCTTCTCATGGTCCTTTTCAAAGTCCAGGGCCCGGAAGATCTCCAGAATCTTGCGCTTGACGGTAATGTCGTCGTACTGGGTCATGTTCTTCAGCAGCTGCTGGGTGATGGTGGAGCCGCCGTAGATGTCCTGGCCGGTCATCATGCTCAGAATGGCAGAGCCGGTGCGCAGCCAGTCCACCCCGTGGTGCTGGTAAAAGCGCCGATCCTCAATGGCAATGGCGGCGTTCACCAGGTCCTTGGGAATCTCATCATAGGAGATCCACACCCGGTTTTCCGTTCCATAGAGGGATTGGAGCTCCACTTCCCGGCCATTTTCGTCAATGCGGCAGATGGTACTGGCCAGCGCGGTGGAATAGGACTGGGCCTCAATATGGGCGTCGGGCAAAATCACGTTGCGGATGTACACCGCCGCGAAACAGGCCAGAAAGGCCGCCGTCATGACGCCGATGAGCAGCAGCGTCCCCAGCACCTTCAAGATGCCCAGAAACACCGCCTTGCCCCCGCCTCCGCGCCGCTCCTTTCCGCTGGAATTGGTTGTTGTTGCCAAAATCACACCTCCGAAACAGCTCCGCGGAATTGCCCGTCTGGCATAATTCCTCCCGCGGATTCATAAAACGAATATCGGTACCGGCCTCATCCCGCGCTCCCAGACCAGGCAGTTTCCTCCGGCAGCCTTTATTATAACACAGGACCGGGCCTTGTCCACCCTAATTCCTTCCACTTTTTCCTGTCTTTATGCCCATGTAAAAATTTCGTACACTCCCATATTGCATTTTCTCTCGCTTCGGGGTACAATAGGAGCACAGCAAATCGCCTCGGCGGTTTGGCTCCCTCCCAGAGACGGAGGAGAACGGGACCGAAAGTGGTGATTGCCATGAGTGAAGCATTCGGCGGAGATTTCATTACCCTCACCGACGAGGAGGGCAATGAGTTTGAGCTGGAATACTGTACCACAGTGGAGTACAACGGCGCGGTCTATATGGCCTTCCTCACTGTGACCGAGGGGGACGAGGACACCTCCTCCGAGCAGGTGGACGAGGAGAGCGAGGACGGCGGCCTGGTCATCCTGAAGGTGGTACAGGTGGACGGCGAAGATCAGCTGGTCACCCTGGAGGATGAGGCTGAGATGGACGCCGTCTATGAGCAGGTCATGGAAGATCTGTTCGCAGAGGATGAGGAGGAGTGACCTCCCCTCCCCCATTGGAATGAGCATGTTTTCCTGCTCGGTGCGTGACGGGCTTTATTTAAACCCACATCTCTGAAACGGGATGTCGCCCTCACGCCGTGGATTGCAGGCCTCCCGGTTCCCCATCAGGGAAACCGGATGTTGGAAGCAATGAAACGGCGTGGAGACAACCCACCTGCCATTTTCGTGCAGGTTTTAAATGGGTCCGCACGGCCAGAGCGGGGCCCCCACGAGCGTTTCGCTCGTGGGGTTTTTTTCTGCCCAAAATGCGGATTTTAGGCCAGAAGGCGCTCCAGTGCCTCGGGATTGGCCGCCACCACACGGGCCCCCTTGGAGAGGAGAAACGCAGTGTCCCGAAAGCCCCAGGACACGGAGATGCAGTCCATCCCCGCGTTGTGGGCGGTCTCAATGTCCACCTCCGAGTCCCCCACATACACCGCCCGCTCCGCCGGTACGCCCAGCTCTTCCAGAGCCCGGTATACCGTGTCGGGGGCGGGCTTTTTCCGCACTTCTTCCGACTCGCCGATGGCCACCGGCACGCGGTCCCCAAAATAGTCGGCGCACAGCCCCTTGACCGCCGCGTCAAACTTATTGGACACCACCGCCACCGCGCACTCCGCCGCGTTCAGCCGGTCCAGCAGCTCCAGAATCCCCGGATAAGGGACAGTCTTACTGCGCATATGGGTCAGATAGTGGTGGCGAAAGGTGTCGAGACAGGCCGCCTCATCCTCCGGGCTGGTCCCATCCGGCACCGCCCGGTGGATGAGCATGGCCACGCCATTGCCCACAAACTGTCGCACCTCCTCCACTGTCCGGGCGGGAAAGCCGCTGTCCGCCAGGGCGTAGTTGGTGCTGTCTGCCAAATCGTCCAGTGTGTTGAGCAAGGTGCCGTCCAGGTCAAAAATCACAGCTTGATAGTGCATCGGGAATCCTTCCTTCCGTTGGGTCTGCCCCCTATGATACACCCTTCTCCCCTGCCGCGCAAGTCACAGCATAACCCGGACCAACAAAAAGCCTATTACAGCGCACACCGGAAAGGTGAGCCCCCAGGCCAGCAGCAGACCCCCCGCTGTCCGGGCGCTGGCGCGCTGCCCGCCGGCGGTGCCCGCCCCCCAGATGGCGGCGGTCTTGGCGTGCGTGGTGCTCACCGGCAGACCCAGCACGGTACACAGCCCCAGCGCCGCCCCGCCCCCCACATCGGCGGCCAGACCGCTGCGGGGCGAGAGGGCTACCAAATCCCGTCCCACATGCTCCACAATCCGCCGCCCGCCCAGCAGTGTCCCCAGGGCCATGGTGAGGCCGCACAGCACGGCCCAGATTGGCGGAACTGTCCCACCGCCTCCGCCCCCAAGGAGCAGAAAGAGGCCCAGGAATTTCTGACCATCCTGCGCCCCGTGGAGAAACGCCATCCCCGCCGCTCCGGCCAGCTGGCCCCGGCGGCAGGCCGCCTCCCCCCAGTTCCGGCGCTCCAGAGTCCGCTCCGCCCAGCGCCCCAGGGCCGCCCCCAGCGCCAGAGACAGCACCAGCCCCAGTACCGCCTTTCCCCAGGGCTGGGGGCGCAGGTTGCCCTCCCCCGGCAGGGCCAGCGCAGCCCCCGCCAGACCGGCCAAAAGGGCGTGGCTCTCGCTGGTGGGAATCCCAAAGCGCCAGGCCAGCACCGCCCACAGCGCCGTGGCCGCCAGCGCGGCGCACAGGGCCGTCTGGGCATCTGCCCCGGTCAGGTTCACACTCTCCCCTACCGTTCGCGTCACGGTGGGCAGCCACCGGGCCGCCGCCGTGGTGCCCAGCAGATTGCACACCGCCGCCAGCGCCGCCGCCCGCCGGAAGGACAGGGTCCCCGACGCCACCACTGTGGCAATGGCGTTGGGGGCGTCCGTCCACCCGTTGACCAGCACCACCGCCCCCAGCAGCAGCCCCAGCGCCCACTGGGCGGTCTCCCATGTCACAGACAAGCAATCACCCCCACCGCACATTGTACGGTGGGGGTGACCAAGCTATGCCTGACTCTGCAAGAGGCCGGTGGAGCGGAGAATGTGCTCCACCTCCTCGGCCCGGCTGCTCCAGGAGGCCGACTGGGCATAGTGCAGCCGCCGCTCCCGCGCCCACGTCCCCCGCTCCAGTAGCGCCCTGCCGCACAGCTCCACAAACCGGCTGGTCGTATGGGCGCCGTAGATGACATCGGAGTACTCCTCCACCTGTCCGGGGAGGAGCATGGACACCACCGGCTTGCCGGTGGAGAAATACTCAAAAATGCGGGGCGGCAGCACATCGTTATTGGGCGACTCCAGACGCACCAGGTTGATGCACACGTCAAAGGCCCCCAGATACTCCGGCAGCTCCGCCAGCGACACCGCGTCCAGCAGGTGGACATTGGGCTCCCGCATCAAACGGGGCAGCATGGGGTTATGCGGATGGCGGCCCACCAACACCACCTGAGCCCGGGGGTAGGCCTGGGCGAGCTGGAGGACGGGTTTTAAATCCAAGTCGTGCCACAGCGTCCCGGCATATCCGAAAATGGGCCCCTCCAGGCCCCGCAGCGGCGCGGGCAGTTCCCCCTCGCTCCGTGGCCGCACCGAGCAGTTGGCCCCGTTGAACAGCAGCGCCACATTGTCGCTGCACGGGGCGATGTGCTCGGCCAGCTCCGGGGAGGCGGCAAAAATCACATCCGCCGACAGGCTCAGCTCACTCTCCCACTGGATGGGCAGATGGGACCAGTCCTGGGCGCAGTCGTACACCACCCCGCGGCAGTTCAGCTCGTCCACCAGATGCACCGCCCACGGGGTGGCGCACCACAGCAGCGGCTCTCTCATCCGGTGGCGCTCCATGGCCCGCTCCACAAAGCGGAGCAGACGGCGCTGCCCCAGGCGGAAGAGGACCCCTTCCTGCCCCTTCCACACTGGCGGCAGGGTGTACACCACCAGACCGGGGCGCATCCGCCGTCCCGGGCGGCGGCGCAGATCGCCCAGACCCTGGGCCGGCTCAAAGTAGAGAATCTGCACCCCCTTCATCCGGGAGAGCAGCTGCTGTGTCCGGGAGGGCCGGGTGCTCCAGGGCCGGTCCGAGAGGCAGACTAGCTGGTCCATTTTAACTCCTCCTCTCACATCTGCGTGGCGGAGCGGTGGAGCAGCCGGGCGGCCGTCTCCGAGTTGCGGTGCTCCACCTGGCGCAGCCGCTCCACCCCCTCGCTGAGGAACGCCCGGTCGTCCATGCGCTTGCAGGCCGCGTCGATATGGGCTTCCAGCCTTTCCAGGGTGAGCTGGGACAGATCGGTGTACAAATCCTGTCCAATATAAGAGAGGAAGGAGCTGATTTTCTGGTCGTACACCACCCCCACCAGCGGTACTCCCTGGCTGGCGGCAAAGACCAGGGCGTGCAGGCGCATGGACACCACCACCTTCATCCGGGAGAAG
Source organism: Candidatus Flavonifractor merdigallinarum (assembly GCA_019115265.1). GTDB lineage: Bacteria > Bacillota > Clostridia > Oscillospirales > Oscillospiraceae > Pseudoflavonifractor_A > Pseudoflavonifractor_A merdigallinarum. The sequence continues at coordinate 14,677 of DXDX01000119.1, forward strand.
AGGCCGATGGTGTGGGCGGAGCTGCCGGTGTCCTGAATGACGTGATAGGGGGCGTGCATCAGCTCGGTGACCTGCCGGATGGCGCCCAAATCCAGGCGGCGCTCAATGGGGAGAAAAACCGGCATCAGGCCGTGTTTTTGATAAGCGTAGTCGGCCGCGGCGGCAAAGACTGCCGCCTTCTCCCGAAAGCCCGGCCAGGGCCGCAGCGTAAAGCCAATATAGGCCCCCTTGGGGTCCAGCCCCTCGTACTCCAGAAGGCCGTCCACCACCGGCTCCGGCGCGGCGGGCAGAATGACGGTGGGGTCGGCGGCCAGCACAATCTCCGGGCGGGTGACCCCCATGCTCTCCAGCTCCTCCCGGGAGTGGGTGTCCCGCAGGGTGATGGCGTCCACCCGCTTCTGGAGCACCTTGGCGGCCTGCTGCCGGTTGGACGGGGAGTGAATGGGGCCGATGCCGCAGCCGTACATCAGCACCTGGTTGCCCAGCTTTTTGGCCGCCGAGATGGTAAAGAGGTAGAACCACAGCGAGCGGTGGCTGGTCACATCCTGCATCAGCGACCCGCCGCCGTTGATGTACAGCTGGGTCTTTCTCATCCGGTGGAGGAAACGGGGAAACGCGAAGGTATAGATGGAGTTGACCCGGTAGGTCATCCGGGTAGCGTCCGGGCGGCGGGAGAGCACCCACACCGGCAAATCGGGGTCCAGCTCCCGCAGCTCGGCCACAATGGCCTCTAAAATGGCGTCATCTCCGGCGTTGCCCCGGCCATAGGCCCCGCAGACCAGCACGCCGTCCCGCTTCCCGGTCCGGCGGGCCTGCCGACGGAGAATGGTCTCATAAATCTGGAGCTGGCGCTGGAGGGTGGACTCCAGGGAAAAGTCGTCCTTGGCCTTCTGATAGAGGCGCTCGCCCAGATGGCTGCGCAGGGTGGCGTCCTCCGCCAGAGTGGACAGATGGCGGCCCAGCGTCTCGGCATCCCCCGCCTCAAAGAGCAGGCCGGTCACCCCGTCCTCAATGAGGTAGGGCACGCCCCCCACCCGGCTGGCCACGGTGGGCAGCCCCGCCCGGGCTCCCTCGGTGAGGGCGTAGGGGAAGGTCTCCGAGAGGGAGGTGAGGGTGTTGATGTCCAGGGCGTTATAAAAGCTGTCGGTGTCTGTGACCCAGCCGGCAAAACACACCTCTTGCTCCACCCCCAGCTCCCGGGCCAGCTCCCCCAAACGCTCCCGCTCCTCCCCGTTGCCGGCGATGAGCAGACGCAGGTGAGAACTGCGTGCGTGGGCCTTGGCAAAGCCCCGGATGAGGGTGGCGATATCCTTCACCGGGTTGAGGCGGGCGGCTATCCCGGCGATGACACACTCTTCCCCCCAGGTTAGGCCCAGGGAAGCCAGATACTCCGCCCGGGTCATGGCCGCCGGGCGGGGGGAGAAATCCAGGCCGTTGTAGATGGCGAAGAGCCGGTCGGGGTCAAACCCCCGGGAGATGAGCAGATCTACCATGGCGTCGGACACCCCAATGCGGTAGTCCAGCAGGCGCAGGGCCACGGTATTGGTGGTTCCGTAGAAGAGGCGGGCCAGAGGCCGCCCCAGATAGTCCAGGCGGTAGTCGGAGTGGACAGTGGACACCACCGGCAGCCCTGTGGAGCGGCGCAGCAGCGCCCCCATCATATTCCCCCGGGCGCCGTGGCAGTGGATAATCTGGTAGCCCCCCTCCACGATGAAGCGCCGCAGGGCCCGATAGGTATGCAGCAGGTTTTTCCCGGGAAAAATCACCGTGGGAATGCCCAGCTCCCGGGCCTCCTGGGCAAAAGGGCCCTCCATAAAGCAGACCATGGTCACATCAATGGTCCGGGCCAGATTCTGGAGCAGGCTGTGGACGTGGGTCTTGGCGCCGCCGCTGTCGCCGCCGCTGATAAGATGGATCACTTTCATGAGGTGGATTCCTCCGACGAAAAAAAGACTTGTTCCATGACTGGAAGTATGATACAATAACCAAAGACCATGCGTGCATCACTCATCCGGCACACTGTGTCTATTGTACACCATCCTTACGTCAATTTACAACCTCGGAGGCTGCAAAAGATGCTAGATGAAAAAGGCAGACTGTTCGGCAAAATCAATATCGTGGACCTCTTGGTCATCATCCTGGTCCTGGGTGTCGCCATACTGGTAGGAGTCAAACTCCTGGGCAAGGGCGGCGTACTCCCCGGCGCGGAGGGCGGCAAGGCCAAAATCACCTTTACTGTCCAGGTCAACAACGTCTACCCGGAGGTCTATGACAGCCTCCTGCCCTACGTCCAGCAGGAGGGCGGCGATCAGCTGATGGCCTCCGGCAATCTGCTCAGCGGCTATGTGGTGGACGTGAAGGCCGTCCCCCACGATGCCAGCACGGTGAGCATCAACTCCTCTCTGGGCGCGCTGGTGCTCCCCATGGATGACAACCTTCTGGACCTCACCTTCACCGTGGAGGCCACCGTGCCCAACGCCGACACCAACGAGCTGGGCACCCAGGAGATTCGCATCGGCAAGTCCCACACCCTCAAGACCACCCACTTCGAGTTCGCCGGCGGCCTGATTACCGACTGCCAGTGGAACGGGGCGGCCTAAGCGCTTTTCCGCACATCCTAAAACAGGACGGGGGCTCTCCGTCCTGTTTTTTCTTTCTGAAAAGGAGGCAAGTCTATGCACGGCCTGTTACATCTGGACAGCCAGATTTTGCTCTGGCTGCAAGAGATGGTCCGCACCCCCCTGCTCACCAAGTTCTTCACCTTCTTCACCCAGCTGGGCAACAGCGGCGCTCTGTGGATTGTCCTGGCACTTTTGATGCTCTGCCACCCCAGAACCCGCCGGGCGGGCTGGTGCGCCCTCATCGCCATGCTGCTGGGGCTGCTGTGTACCAATGTGGTGCTCAAGCACCTTGTACAGCGAACCCGTCCCTGGCACATCCTCCACGACCTGCTCCCCCTCGTTCGGGAGCCGGACCCCAACTCCTTCCCGTCCGGCCACACCACCGCCGCGTTCGCCGCCGGTGTGGCGTGGTTCCGCACCCTGCCCTGGCGGTGGGCGCGCAACGGCGCGCTGGTGCTGGCGGTGCTGATGGGTTTTTCCCGGCTCTATGTAGGGGTCCACTTCCCCACCGACGTGCTGGCCGGGGCGATTGTGGGCACCCTGTGCGCCATCCTCGCCCTCCGGCTCACCCGGCGGCACTTTCTGCGCCATCTGCCACCCCTTTAAAAGACTCCCCTTCCCCGCTGCGAGGCGTTTTCAAAAGCGCCCCGCAGCGGGATTTTTTTATACCTTTTTGCTTACTGGTTAAAAAAATTTAAGATACTATGCAGCCAGCATATTGTTTTGGCATATTTGCTCATGTAAAATGAACTTATCTCTTCGGATAGGAAGCAAAAAGGGGGGATTGTACACCAGACAGACAAACCATATCTATCAGAACGAATTGAGAGGTGTTTATGATGAAAAAACGAGCGTTTTCTTTTGCACTGGCCTTCATCATGTGCCTGTCCCTGTTCGGCACATCCGCCCTGGCCGCCTCCGGCAGCGCGCCCTATTCCAAAACCTATCTGGACGGCGTCAGTGGGCTGACCTATGACAGCTACTTTGAAGTTGACCCGTCCATTCTGGGCTTTGAAGGAAAGGTGGACCAGGTCACCTGTGAGATCTATCAATACTCCGGTACCTGGGACAGCGCACTCTCCTCCATACGCACCGCCTTTGAAGGGGCCGGTTTCTCGGCTAAGGAGGAGAGCGACGAAAATAACGACAAGTCGTACTCCTTTATCCAGGACGACGACGCCTATTTTACCATGGGCAAAACCATCGTCTCCGCACTGATTGATACCGACAGAGCCATTGCTGTCTTCCATTTCCACAATCTCCCCACAGATGACCAGGACTCCACACCCTCCGCCACTCCCACACCGTCCCCCTCTGCCAATCCTTCTTCCGGCAAGGCGGGGCTCTCTAACTTCACGAAGAGCAACACCTACACCGCCGGGCAGTTTACCGATGTGGCCGCCGGTGCGTGGTATGCCGCTTCTGTCCAGGCCGCCTATGAGTACGGCCTCATGCAGGGCGCCAGCGCCAATCGCTTCAACATCAACGGCAACCTGACCGTGGCGGAGACCATCACCATTGCCGCCCGCCTCCACGCCACCTATCAGGGTGAGGGCTATACCTTCCCCGCCGGGACCCCCTGGTATCAGCCCTATGTGGACTACGCCATTGAAAACGGCATCTGCTCCGCCTACCCCGATTACAATGCTGTTATCAGCCGGGCCTCCTTTGCCATGATTCTCACCAATGCCCTCCCGGCGGAGGCCCTCCAGGCGAAAAACACTGTGGAGGAGAACGGCATCCCCGATGTACCCAGCGATGCCAATTACCATGACGCGGTGTACCGCCTCTACCGGGCGGGCGTGCTGTCCGGTACCGACTCCGCCGGCACCTTCGCCCCCTTCAACTCCATTACCCGGGCTGAGGTGGCGGTGATCCTGTCCAACATGGTAGACCCCTCCCTGCGTAAGTCGTTCACTTTGAAGGCGGTGGTAAAGCCCACAGCCCTCACCCTCAGTTCCTCCAGCTTTACGGTGAATACCGGCGCTACACAGACCCTCAAGGCCACCCTCACCCCCGCGAATACCACTCTGCCGGTGACCTGGAGCTCCTCCAACCCCGCCGTGGCCACTGTATCCAACGGCACTGTCACCGGTGTGGCCGCGGGTACGGCCACCATTACCGCCAAGTGCGGCACCCTCACCGCCACTTCCACCGTCACGGTCCAAAAGACGCCCCCCATTGAAATGGACCCCGACTTCTTCTACTATGGCATGAACAGCGTCAACGGAGTTAAGCTCCATTTCAGCGGCTGGAACCGCAGCGGCAAGGTCATCAACTACTACACCCTGAACTTCACCTACATTGACCCGGTGGGCAACCCCGCCCAGGACGAGATCAAGGGGAATACCACCGTCAATCTGAAGTGTGTGGGCCCCGTCAAGGATGACGGGCAGCTCTTTGTATGGCAGGTAGTGGGCTATGTGCCCTTCTGCGGCGGCATCCGGCTGAACTACATCGACTTGGAGTACGCCGATGGCACCAAAGAGCGTGTCACCTACAACCTCACCACCACCCGCACCGAACGGGATGCCTTCCGCGATTCCCCCTTCTAAGAATCGGGGACCGCGTTCCCGACGCGGGGGTGTGCTCGCCGCACGGGCCGCCTACTCGGCGGGAGTACCGCTTTCTTTGCAAAGAAAGCGGTGGGAAAGAAAGCGCAGAGGGGGCGCTGCCCCCTCTGCACTCCCCCCAATGCGCAACCGGGCTAAATGTCTGCTGCGGAGGAATTGCGCTAGCCCGGTGCCATTTGAACCAGGCTTTCTGCCTATGAGGGCAGTGTTGTACTGCCATGCAAGACAGGTGACGCCGAAAGTGGCGGACCTGGTGCCAAAGAAAAAGCCATCATATCGCACCCACAAAATGGGGCGGCCCCATAAAAGGCCGCCCTTTTGGAGGGGAGTGGAGAGGGGAACGAGAAGTTCCCCTCTCCGCCTTTTCTTTCCCCGGTTTCTTTTCCGCGAAAAGAAATCGGGCGCCACCCGCGCAGGGTGCCCGTCCGGCGAGGACAAAA
>DXDX01000120.1 GCA_019115265.1 Candidatus Flavonifractor merdigallinarum
GACGGCCAGCAGGGTCTCCTTCAGGGCGGTGGAGCAGTCGGCGATCTGCCCGTTGGGCAGCACCTTGCCCGGCTCGATGGCGTTGCGGTAGCGGATCTCCCAGGGGGAGATACCCACCTTCTCGGCCAGCAGGTTGATGTTGGACTCCAGAGCAAACTCGCTCTGGCACACGCCGAAGCCCCGGAAGGCGCCGGCGGGAGGATTGTTGGTGTAGTAGCCAAAGCCCCGGATGTCGGTGTTCTGGTAGCAGTAGGGACCCACCGAGTGGGTGCAGGCCCGCTCCAGCACCGGGCCGCACAGGGAGGCGTAGGCGCCGGTGTCGAAGTAGATCTCGCAGTCCAGGCCGGTGAAAATGCCGTTCTCATCGCAGCCCAGAGTGAAGGTGCCCTCCATATAGTGGCGCTTGGGGTGGAAGTTGATGGACTCCTGCCGGGTCAGCTTTACCTTCACCGGGCGGTTTACTTTCAGGGCGGCCAGCACCGCCAGATGCTGCACCGACACGTCCTCCTTGCCGCCGAAGCCGCCGCCCACCAGCTTGTTCTCCACCACGATCCGCTCGGGCTCCCACCCCAGCATAATGGAGATTTCCTTCCGGGTGTCGTACACGCCCTGGTCGGAGGTGTACACCTTCACCCCGTCCTTGTAGGGGAAGGCCACCGCGCACTCGGGCTCCAGGAAGGCGTGCTCGGTGAAGGGGGTCTGATAGCTCTGGGTCACCACGTACTTGGAGTTGGCCAGAGCGGTCTTGGCGTCGCCCCGGGTGACGTGGCGGGACTGGCACAGGTTGCCCTTGGAGTGGACCAGGGGAGCGTTCTCCGCCATGGCCTCCTGGATGGTGCGCACCGGCTCCAGAGGCTCGTAGTCGATCTTCACCAGCTTTTTGGCTTCCCGGAGAATGTCCTCATTCTCCGCCACCACCAGGCAGATGGCGTCGCCCACGCAGCGGGTGATGGCCCCCTTGGCGATGAACACGTCCCAGTCCTGCTGGAGGTGGCCCACCTTGTTGTGGGGCACGTCATCGGCGGTGAGGACGGCCAGCACGCCGGGGAGAGCCAGGGCCGCGCTGGCGTCAATGTCCAGGATCCTGGCCCGGGGATACTGGGAGCGGATGGCCGAGCCGTACACCATGCCCTCCATCTCCACATCGTCACAGTACTCGCCGGTGCCCAGCACCTTTTCCCGCACGTCGGTGCGGAAGGCCCGGTCGCCCACCTGGTAGCGGTCGCCCCCCTCCAGGGCGGGGTCGATCTTCTCGTCCCCCCGGAGGATGGCGGCGGCCAGGGAGATGCCCTCAATGATCTTCTTGTACCCGGTGCAGCGGCACACGTTGCCCCGGATGGCTTTTTTGATCTCGTCCTCAGAGGGATTGGGGTTCTGGTCAATGAGGGCTTTGCCCGCCATCACCATGCCGGGGATGCAGAAGCCGCACTGCACCGCTCCCACCGAGCCAAAGGCGTACACGAAGGCCTCCTGCTCGTCGTAGCTCAGCCCCTCCACGGTGAGGATGGTCTTGCCCACCGCCTTCTTGGTGGTGAGGATGCAGGAGCGGACAGCCTTGCCGTCCACCACAATGGTGCAGGTGCCGCAGGCGCCCTCGCTGCAGCCGTCTTTCACCGAGGTCAGATGGAGGTCCTCCCGCAGGTAGCGCAGCAGGGGTTTGTCCTCCTGGGTGGTACGCAGGACGCCGTTGACAATAAAGGAATAGCTCTCGCTCATGTGAGGTACCTCTTTTCTGATGCGGGTTCAGCCCGCCGCCCGCGAAGGGCGGCAGGCTTTCGGCCGCTTATTTCAGCAGATAGCTGTAATTGTCGTACACCGCGCAGATCAGGCGGCGCAGGGGATCATACAGGCCGCAGCTCTCGTCGGCCACGTCGTACTCCTTCACCTGGCCGTCCAGACGCACCCGGGTCTTGGCGCCGTCCAGCTTCAGGAAGCCCTGATTCTCGCTGTTGTTGAAGTCCTCCTCGCTCCAGAACAGGGTGAACTTGTCCTTGTAGGGGCGGGAGTCGTAGGGGCAGAAGGTGCCGCAGTTGCCGCACTCGTTGCACATGCCGTCCACGTGGATGATCTGGCGCTGGCGCATGCCGGGCACCGCCACCGCCACGTTGGCACGGTTGGGGCACACCTCGGTGCAGGTCTCGCACACGGTGGCGCAGCCCAGGCAGCGGATGTCCTCGCAGCTCTTGCAGTCGGCGCACAGGTCGCCCCGCTTGCTCAGCGGCTTCTGGTAGTCGGGGTTCACGTTCTTGTCCACGTAGGTGTCCACGTCGAAGTTCTCGATGGCCCGGGCGGCGCGGGTAGCGTCGGCAATGGCCTCCACCACGGTGCCGGGGCCCTTCATGCCGTCGCCGATGACGAACACGTTCTTCACGGAGGACTCCAGGGTATCGGCGTTCACCACGGCCTTGCCCCGCTTATCCACATCCAGGCCGTTGGCGGTGTACAGAGCGGTGTCCACCTTCTCGCCCACGGCGGTAATCACGGTGTCGGCGGGCACTTCAGCCACCTTGCCGGTGTCCACGGGGGACCGGCGGCCGGAGGCGTCGGGAGCGCCCAGCTCCATCACGTGGCAGGTGAGCACGCCGTCCTTGACCCCAACGGGAGCCAGCAGCTCCTTGAACTCCACGCCGTCCTCCAGGGCGAACTCCAGCTCCTCCTGGTCGGCGGGCATATAACGCTTGGTGCGGCGGTAGACCAGGGACACGCTCTCCACGCCGGGGATGCGCTTGGCGGCCCGGGCGGCGTCCATGGCGGTGTTGCCGCCGCCGATGACCACCACGTGCTTGCCCAGGTTCAGGCTGGAGGGGTTCTTCTTGGCGGCCTCCAGGAACTCGATGACGTTCATTTCCTCGCCGTACTCCAGACCAGCGCTGCCCTTGGTCCAGGCGCCGGTGGCCAGGATCACGTGGGTGTAGCTCTTGCCGAAGAGCTCCTGCACGTCCTTGACCTCGGTGTTCAGCTCCACCTTTACGCCCATGGCGTTCATCAGCTTGACGTCGTTGTCAATGGCCTCGTCGCTGATGCGGAAGGCGGGGATCACGTGGCGGACGATGCCGCCCAGGGAGTCCTTGCGCTCAAACACGGTGACGTCCACGCCGGAGCGGCCCAGGAAGTAGGCGGCGGACATACCGGCGGGGCCGCCGCCGATGACGGCGACTTTCTTACCGGCCACGGGGGCACCCGGCTTCAGCTTGGGCAGCAGGGCGTCGAACCCGCCCTCGGCGGCCCGCAGCTTCTGGGTGCGGATATACACGCTCTCCTCATAGGCGTTGCGCATGCACTTGTCCTGGCAGCGGTGAGAGCAGATGGTGCCGGTGATGAAGGGCAGGGCGTTGCGGTGGGTGATGATCTCCAGGGCCTCCTCGAACTTGCCGGCGTTCACCCGCATCAGGTAGGCGGGGATGTCCTGCTCAATGGGGCAGCCGTTGCGGCAGGGTGCGGAGAAGCAGTCGATGAGGGGGACCTTCTTGTCGGTCTTGCGGTTGGGGATGGGCTTCATGGGCTTCTGGTAGTGGTTATCGGAGGCAAAGGCAGTGACCATGCCCTCCACCTTGGCGGGGTCCACCCCGGCCCAGGGGCCGTAGTCAATGTCCATCAGCAGGTTGCCGATCTGGCTGAACCGCTGGTAGCCGCCGGACTTGAGCACGGTGGTGGCCATGGTGATGGGCCAGATACCGGCGTTGAACAGGTCCTTGATGTTGTAGTAGTCGGCGCCGCCGGAGTAGGAGATACGCAGCTTACCGCCGAACTCCTTGGCCAGCTTGCCCGCCAGGGACAGCGACAGGGGATACAGGGAGCGGCCGGACATGTACATCTCCTCGCTGGGCAGCTCTCCGGCCTTCACGTCCACGGGGAAGGTGTTGGTCAGCTTCACGCCGAACTCCAGGCCCCGCTCGGCGGTCAGCTTCATCAGCCGCTGGAACATGGGTACCGCGTCGGCCCATTGCAGATCCTCCACAAAGTGGTGGTCATCAAAGGCGATGTAGTCGAAGCCCAGGCCGTCCAGGGTCTTGCGGGCAAACTCATAGCCCAGCAGGGTGGGGTTGCACTTGACATAGGTGTTCAGGTTCTTCTCGGTGATCAGGTAGGTAGCGATGCGCTCGATCTCATCGGGGGGGCAGCCGTGGAGGGTGGACTCGGTAATGGAGTTGGACACCTTGGGGGATATGGCCTTCACATAAGCCTCGTCCACGTTCTGGAACTTGTCCAGGTTGTTCAGGGCCCAGTCCATGCACTCTTTCCACACGGCGCTGCCGGAGGCGTCCTTCATGCCCTCGATATACTTGTCGATCTTCTCGCTCTGGATGCCCTTCAGGTCGTAGCCAACGCTCATGTTGAACACGAAGCCGTCGGGGTCGCCCAGGCCCAGCTCTCGGGCCAGCAGCTTGCAGGCAAACCAGCCCTTCACATACTCGTCAAAGGCCTGGGGCACATACAGCTCGGTGGACCACTCGCAGTTGTAGCACTCGTCCTCAGCGGTGATGCAGGGCTTGGCCACGCACTTGGAGAGCTCGTCGCCGTCCATGATCTGCACGGTCTTGAGCTCGAAGAACCGGGAACCGGCGGCGTAGGCGGCCACCAGGTTCTGGGCCAGCTGGGTGTGGGGGCCGGCGGCGGGGCCGTAGGGAGACTCGATCTTCTCCTTGAACATGGGCAGAGCCTTGCCGTTGTCATGGCGCACCAGTTTGGACACGCCGAAGATGGAGCCCTGGTTCTTGTACTCGGTCAGGATCCAGTTCATCAGGTTGGAAAAGGGAATGGGGCGCATAATGTCGCTCATATATCTCGACCTCCAAATTAAGTTCTATCAATAGGTGCGGTGGTTCAGCTCGCCCCACAGCTTCTTGGCCTGCTCCATGGTCCAGGCGTTGATGCGCTCCTCGTCGATGCCCACGAACTCCCGGTCCTTGTAGAGCACCTTGCCGTTGATGATGGTGGTGCGGCAGTTGCGGCCCTCCATGCCGAAGAGCATGTGGCCGTCGATGTTCTCGGCGGAGAAGGGGGTGAAGGGCTTGTAGTCCATGACGATCACGTCGGCGGCGGCGCCGCTCTTGAGCACGCCCAGAGGCTTCTTGAAGTAGCGGGAGCAGATCTTGGCGTTGTTCTCAAACAGCATCCCGGTGGCCTCGCACCAGCCCACGTTGGGCAGGGCGGCGTTGTGGCGCTGCATGGGCAGCAGCACCTTCAGGCTCTCCAGCATGTCGTGGGTGTAGGCGTCGGTGCCCAGGCCGATGAGGATGCCCTTGCCGTACATCTGGAGCACCGGGGAGCAGCCCACCGCGTTGCCCATGTTGGACTCCGGGTTGTGGCACACCATGGTATTGGTCTCCTTGATGATGTCCAGCTCGGCGGGGGAGACGTGGATGCAGTGGCCCAGCATGGTCTTTTCGCCCAGAATGCCGTTGTACAGCAGACGGTTCACCGGGCGGCAGCCGTAGTTGCGCAGGGAATCGTACACGTCGTTCATGCCCTCGGCCACGTGGATGTGGAAGCCGGTCATGCCGTCGTTGGCCTTCACCATCTTCTCAAAGGTCTTGTCCGAGATGGTAAAGAGGGCGTGGCCGCCGAACATGGCCTTGATCATGTCGTCGTCCTGCTCCTTGGCCCACTTGGCAAAGTCCGCGTTCTCCTGAATGGCCTGATCGCACTTCTCCATGCCGTCGCGCTCGGAGACCTCATAGCAGAGGTTGGCGCGCATGCCCAGCTCCTTGCACACATCCTTGATGGCGAAGAGGGAGCCGGGAATCTCACAGAAGGAGGCGTGGTGGTCAAAGATGGTGGTTACGCCGTCCCGGATGCAGTCCAGCACGGTGGCATAGGCGCAGGCGCGGGTGCCGTCCAGGGTGAGGTGGCGGTCGATGTACCACCACTGGCCATCCAGCACCTCAAAGAAATTGGTGGGGTTGAAGCCGTTGATGGACAGCCCCCGGGCCAGGCCGGAGTAGATGTGGGTGTGGACGTTGATAAGGCCGGGCATAATCACGCCGCCCTTGGCGTCCACAAACTCGGCGTCCGGATACTTGGCCTTCAAATCGGCATAGGCGCCAATCTCCTTGACGACCTCGCCGTCCAGGACGACAGCGCCGTCCTCCACATAGGGGAGGGCGGGATTGCGGGTGATAAGTTTACCATTTCCGACGAGCAGCATAGTGGTTGTCCTCCTTCTTTTTGCGGTCGTGTGTACATTCGGCGGGCAATGACGCAAAAAAAGGACCTCATCCTTCCGACGAGCGTCCTTTCAAACGTGCGGCAGTAAACCGCAACCAATGGGTAACAGACGTTCATCCAGCCCGTGCGCGAGAGCACTCCGTTGCAGCCACAACCGTATGCATTTATTTTTGGTGGATTTGCACAGTCAAACCCCGTTTTGTGAGGAAAGTATAACATAGTTTACCGGAAAAATCAACCCTTTTTTAGAATGCCAAAAAATTTTTTAGTAGGAACATTTTGCTTGTAATTGTTCGCATTTGTGTTACAATGGAAAGAAGGAAAGAACCGAAACCAGACATATAGAAGCAGGAGGCCGGAGTATGTTTGACGCATCAACACTTCACTTTTTATTTCGCTTGGCGAAGGGCCTGGCGAAACAGTTTGGGCCGAACTGCGAAGTGGTGGTTCACGACCTCATATCCAACGACCCGGACAGCTCCATTGTGGCCATTGAGAACGGGCATGTCACCGGACGAAAAGTGGGGGATGGCCCGTCCCATGTGGTGCTGGAGGCGCTGAGCAGCGACCCGAGCAAGCTGGAGGACCACATCTGCTACCTGACCCGCACCCGGGACGGGAAAATTCTGAAATCCAGCACCTTTTACATCCGGGATGACAACGGGGACACCATTGGCATCTTTGGCATCAACTATGACATCACCTTGCTTCTGGCCATGGAGAACAACTTGAAGCAGTTCACCTCCACCGAGCAGGAGACCCAGGAGCCGGAGGCCATCTCCCGCAATGTGAGCGATTTGCTGGATGAGCTCATTGAGCAGAGCGTGAAGGTGGTGGGTAAGCCGGTGGCCCTCATGAACAAAGAGGACAAGGTGAAGGCCATCCAGTTTTTGAACAACACCGGGGCCTTTCTCATCACCAAGAGCGGGGACAAGGTGTGCAAATTCTTTGGAATTTCCAAATACACCCTGTACAGCTATATTGACGAGGCCAAAGAAGTGAAGTAAGCACAGGAAAAAGCCGGTCAGACCGGCTTTTTTTGCCCACAAATTCCCTTGTCTGAGCGCTCAGAACATGATAAACTAGAAAAACAGCGCTGCGCACCCTTTGGGTGCGCGGTATTCTTGAAGAACAAAGGAGCGTATCTCCCCATGGTACAAGTGGACGGAATCCTGTTTGATCTGGACGGCACCCTCTGGGACGCGGTGGACGGCATCTGCACCGCCTGGAACCGGGGCCTGGAGCGGTGCGGCCTGCCCCCAGCCCTGAAGGCGGAGGAAGTCCGCTCCTGTATGGGGATGCTGCTGGAGGACATCGCCGCGCGCCTGATGCCCGACCTTCCGCCGGAGCGGCGGAGTGCGGTGATGGCGGTATGCGCCCGGGAGCAGGCGGACTATCTGGCCCGCCACGGCGGCACGCTCTATGACGGGGTGGAAGAGACACTGGCGGTGCTGCGGGAGCGCTGCCCCCTCTTCATCGTCAGCAACTGCCAGAGCGGCTATATTGAGGGCTTTCTCTCTATCACCGGCCTTGGGCCGTATTTTACCGACTTCACCTGTCCGGGAGAGACGGGAAAGCCCAAGGGGGAGAATATCGCCCTTCTGGTGGAGCGCCACCAGCTGAAACACCCCCTCTATGTGGGAGACACCCAGGGGGACTACAACGCCGCCACCGCGGCGGGGGTGCCCTTCCTCCATGCGGCCTATGGTTTTGGAACCATCGACGGGGAAGTGCCCGCTGTACACGCTTTTTCTGAGCTCCCGGCGGCCCTGGACCGGCTCACTCCCCCTTAATACCAGAGATATACACCCATATTACGCTCAGTTTTTACACCATACCATCACAAGGAGGAGTTACCTTGTCCAAATACGAATCAGAAATCAACCGACGCCGGACATTTGCCATCATCAGCCACCCCGACGCCGGTAAGACCACCCTGACGGAAAAATTCCTCCTCTACGGAGGAGCCATCGCCCAGGCCGGACAGGTCAAGGGCAAGAAAAACACCCGGGCCGCCACGTCGGACTGGATGGAGATTGAAAAGCAGCGCGGCATTTCGGTCACCTCTTCCGTCATGCAGTTCCAGTATGAGGGGTACTGCATCAACATCCTGGACACCCCCGGCCACCAGGACTTTTCGGAGGATACCTACCGCACCCTCATGGCGGCGGACAGCGCTGTTATGGTCATTGACGGAGCCAAGGGTGTGGAGGCCCAGACCCGCAAGCTCTTCAAGGTCTGCGCCATGCGGGACATCCCCATTTTCACCTTCATCAACAAGATGGACCGGGAGGCCCGGGACACCTTTGAGCTGCTGGAGGAGTTGGAGAAGGAGCTGGGCATTGAGACCTACCCGGTGAACTGGCCCATCGGCTGCGGCAAGGACTTTAAGGGCGTCTACGACCGGGGCAGCCAGAAGATCATCCACTTTACCTCCAACGGCGGGTCCAAGGCGGCCACCGCCACCGAGGTGGAGCTAGGCGACCCCCACCTGGACGAGCTCATCGGCGGGGAGCTGCACCAGAAGCTCACCGACGAGATTGAGCTGCTGGACGGCGCCGCCGCCGAGTTTGATTTGGCGCGGATGTGCCACGGCAAGCTCTCGCCGGTGTTCTTTGGTTCGGCGCTCACTAACTTCGGTGTGGAGCCCTTCCTGGAGCACTTTTTGCAGATGACCACCGCCCCCCTGCCCCGAAAGGCGGGAGAGGAGATCATTGACTCCATGGACGACTTTTTCTCCGGCTTCGTCTTTAAGATTCAGGCCAACATGAACAAGGCCCACCGGGACCGCATCGCTTTTATGCGTATTGTGTCCGGCAAGTTTGAGGCGGACAAGGAGGTCTACCACGTCCAGGGCGGCAAGAAGCTCCGCCTCTCCCGGCCCCAGCAGCTCATGGCCGCCGAGCGGGAGATCATCGAGGAGGCCTACGCCGGGGATATCATCGGCGTCTTTGACCCGGGTATTTTCTCCATTGGCGATACTCTGTGCGCTCCGGGCAAGAAGTTCCGGTTTGACCCCATCCCCACCTTTGCCCCGGAGCACTTCAAGCGGGTGCGCTCTCTGGACACCATGAAGCGCAAGCAGTTCCTGAAGGGCATGGAGCAGATTGCCCAGGAGGGTGCCATTCAGATTTTCAAGACCCCCTATTCCGGTATGGAGGAGGTCATTGTGGGCGTGGTGGGTACCCTGCAATTTGATGTGCTGGAGTACCGCCTCAAAAACGAGTACAATGTGGACCTCTACATGGAGGGCCTGCCCTATGAATACCTGCGCTGGATTGTCCGGGAGGATGAGGACGCTGAGCCCCTCAAGGAGGAGGACCTCATCCTGGGCACCGATACCAAGCTGGTGGAGGACTACAAGGGCAATCAGCTTTTGCTCTTCGGCTCCCAGTGGGCCATTCAGTGGGTGGAAGACCGGAACAAAAATCTCAAACTGGCGGAGTTTGGCGGCGCCCGGTTCTAAGCAAGCCGCTTTGAAAGATCAGTGTTCCCAACGCGGAGGGGGTTGTGCTCGCCGCACGGGCACCCTACGCGGGTGGCGCCCGATTTCTTTTCGCGGAAAAGAAACCGGGGAAAGAAAAGGCGGAGAGGGGAACTTCTCGTTCTCCTCTCCACTCCCCTCCAAAAGGGCGGCCTTTTTATGGGGCCGCCCCATTTTGTGGGCGCTAACTTTCAGTCTTTGCGGTTACCTGTCTTGCATGGTAGTACAACGCTTTCCGCATAGGCAGAAAGCCTGGTTCAAATGGCACCGCACCGGCGCAATCCCTCCGCAGCAGAACTTTAGCCCGGTTGCGCATTGGGGGGAGTGCAGAGGGGGCAGCGCCCCCTCTGTGCTTTCTTTCCCACCGCTTTCTTTGGCAAAGAAAGCGGTGCTCCCGCCGAGTAGGCGGCCCGTCCGGCGAGGACAAAAACCCCCGGTTTGACTGGCAAGCTCATACAGACGTAAAAACAGGAGCACCCCCAATTTGGGTGCTCCTGTTCTGATTTCCCGATTAATCAGCCAGCGCGGCGGTGATAATGGCCATGGAGTAGACCTCCTGGGCGTTGCAGCCGCGGGAGAGGTCGTTGATGGGGGCGTTGAGGCCCAGCAGAATGGGGCCGTAGGCGTCAAAATTGCCCAGACGC
Organism: Candidatus Flavonifractor merdigallinarum; assembly: GCA_019115265.1. GTDB lineage: Bacteria > Bacillota > Clostridia > Oscillospirales > Oscillospiraceae > Pseudoflavonifractor_A > Pseudoflavonifractor_A merdigallinarum. The sequence goes on from DXDX01000120.1 coordinate 10,297, forward strand.
TGGGCAATCTTATAGCCGATGTTGCCCGCGTTGATGTCGGGGAAGATGAAGGTGTTGGCGTGACCGGCCACGGGGGAGTTGGGGCACTTGGTGCGGGCCACGTTGGGGGACACGGCGGCGTCAAACTGGATTTCGCCCTCCACCGGCAGCTCCGGCATGGCGGCGCGGAGTTTGGCGGTGGCGTTGCGCATCTTGTCCACATCCTCGCCGGAACCGGAGCCCAGGGTGGAGTAGGACAGCATGGCCACCTGCGGGTCCACGCCAAAGATTCTGCCGCAGCGGGCGGACTCAATGGCGATCTCCACCAGCTCGTCCTCAGTGGGCTTGATGTTGATGGCGCAGTCGCCCATGACCAGCACCTCGTTGCCGCCGGTGGCGGAGGGGCGGACCATGATGAAGCAGGAGGACACAATCTTGTTGCCCGGCTTGGTCTTGATGAGCTGCAGCGCGGGGCGGACGGTGTCGGCGGTGGAGTAAGTAGCGCCGCCCAGCAGAGCGTCGGCCTCCCCCATCTTCACCAGCATGGTGCCGAAGTAGTTGCCCTTCTTCAGGTTGTCCCGGACCTGTTCCTCCGTCATCTTGCCCTTGCGCAGCTCCACCATCTTCTGCACCATCTCCTCCATGCGGGGATAGGTGGCGGGGTCGATGATCTCAGCGCCGCGGATGTTGAAGCCGGCCTCCTCGGCAGCGGCCTTGACCTCGTCCGCGTTGCCCACCAGAATGGGAGTCAGCCAGGTACCGGCCAGCAGGCGGGCGCTGGCCTCCAGAATGCGGGGATCGGTGCCCTCCGTAAAGACAATCTTCTTGGGGGACTGCTTCAATTTGGAAATCAATTGACCGAACATAGGAAAAACCCCTTTTCTAATCACGGTATGGTTATTGATACGCCCATTATACACCAGTTCATAGAATAACTACAATCCTCAATTGAAAAATTTCGGTGAATTTATCGATTTACTTTTTGTATTTAAAGAGCTATACTATACACGCTGTTTTTCGCGACCCCTCCGCCTGGGAGTGGGCCGTCCTTTTATTCACATTTCGTCGTGAGGTGTTATGAACATGCATTCCGATTTCTCCCGCTGCCTCTCCCTGCTGCGGCAGGAAAAGGGCATCTCCCAGCGCGCTGCGGCCAAGGATTTGGGGATCAGTCAGGCGCTCCTCTCCCACTATGAAAATGGGGTTCGGGAACCGGGCCTGGCGTTTGTCACCCGCGCCTGTGACTATTATAACGTCTCGGCGGACTTTCTGCTGGGCCGGACGCTGACCAAGGACGGTTCCACCATCGTCTCCCCGGAGGAGCTGTACGACTATTCCACGGAAAAGGACAATGTGCTCCACGGGAGCATTGTGGCCACCCTCAACAAAAAGCTGCTGGTCAACTCCATCAGCATTCTCTTTGACCTTCTGGGCAAAACGGGGTGCAAGGGGGCCATCAAGGGGGCGGCAGACTATCTGTCCACCGCCATTTACAGCCTCTTCCGCCACCTCTACCGGGCGGACGGCACCCAGAATGAGGACTTTTTCGATGTGCCGCCCACCAGCTTTACCACCGGCGTGGCCCAGGCGGATATGATCTGCTCCCAGTCCTTCTATGTGCAGGCGCTGGAGGACCACCGGCGGGAAAAAGGGTTCTTCCCGGCCATCAACCACGACGCGCTGATGGAGAACTACCCCGGCACCTACCAGTCTCTTCTGCAAATCGTGCACAACACCGGCGTGCGGGTGGGGGCCTGTCTGGCGTTCCACAAGGGGAACAGCAAGTGAGTTCCATGCCCGCCGCCCATCCGCCCTGTGGACAGGGCTACCATGACGGAGGTGTTCTGATTGACTGACCAATCCAAAATTCGCAATTTTTCCATTATCGCCCACATCGACCACGGCAAGTCCACCCTGTCCGACCGGCTCATTGAGAAGTGCAACGCCGTCTCCCAGCGGGAGATGGAGAGCCAGCTGCTGGACAACATGGATCTGGAGCGGGAGCGGGGCATCACCATCAAGGCCCGGGCGGTGAAACTCAACTACAAGGCCCAGGACGGGGAGGAGTATGAGCTCAACCTCATTGACACGCCGGGCCATGTGGACTTCAACTATGAGGTGAGCCGCTCTCTGGCCGCCTGTGAGGGCGCAGTGCTGGTGGTGGACGCCGCCCAGGGCATTGAGGCCCAGACGCTGGCCAATACCTATCTGGCCCTGGAGCACGATTTGGAAATCCGCCCGGTGATAAACAAAATTGACCTGCCCGCCGCCGACCCACAGAAGGTCAAGCATGAGATTGAGGATGTCATCGGCCTGCCCGCCATGGACGCGCCGGAGATCTCCGCCAAGGTGGGGCTGAATATTGACGCGGTGCTGGAGGATATTGTGCAGAATATCCCCGCGCCCACCGGCGACCCCAGCGCCCCCCTGAAAGCCCTCATCTTTGACAGCCAGTATGACGCCTACCGGGGCGTGATCGTGTACTTCCGAGTGATGGAGGGCACCCTCAAAACCGGGATGAAGGTCAAAATGATGGCCTCCGGCGCGGAGTATGAGGTCATTGAGTGCGGCTATCTGCGCCCTCTGGGGCTGGAGCCGGCCAAGGAGCTCTCCGCCGGCGAGGTGGGCTACTTCACCGCCTCCATCAAGAATGTGAAGGATACCCGGGTGGGCGACACCATCACCGGGGTAGAACGCCCCGCCGCCGAGGCGCTGCCCGGCTACCGCCCCGCCCAGGCCATGGTGTACTGCGGCGTATACACCGAGGACGGCAGCAAGTATCCCGATTTGCGGGACGCGCTGGAGAAGCTCCAGCTCAACGACGCATCTCTCTCCTTTGAGCCGGAGTCGTCGGTGGCGCTGGGCTTTGGATTCCGCTGCGGCTTTTTGGGGATGCTCCACATGGAGATCATCCAGGAGCGTCTGGAACGGGAGTTTGATCTGGATTTGGTGACCACCCTGCCCTCTGTCATCTATGAAATTACCAAGACGGACGGCAGCGTGGTGCAGGTGGACAACCCCCACAACTACCCTGACCCCGCCGTCATTGAGGAGGCCCGGGAGCCCTTTGCCAAGGTCTCCATCATCGCGCCCCCCGACTATGTGGGCAACATCATGCCCATGTGTCAGGACCGCCGGGGCGAGTTTAAGGACATGCAGTATTTGGATACCAATCTGGTGGAACTCCACTACTCCATGCCCCTCAACGAGATTATCTATGACTTTTTCGACGCCCTGAAGGCCAACACCAAGGGCTATGCCTCTCTGGACTACGAGGTGGAGGGCTACCGGCCCAGTGAGCTGGTGAAGGTAGACATGCTCCTCAACGGCGAGCAGGTGGACGCCCTCTCCTTTATTGCCCACAAGGAGAAGGCCTACAAGCGGGCCCGGCGTATCTGTGAAAAGCTCAAGGAAAACATCCCCCGCCAGCTCTTCGAGGTGCCGGTCCAGGCCGCCATCGGCGGAAAAGTTATCGCTCGCGAGACGGTGAAGGCCATGCGGAAGGACGTGCTGGCCAAGTGCTACGGCGGCGACATTACCCGGAAGAAGAAGCTGCTGGAGAAGCAGAAAGAGGGCAAGAAGAAGATGCGCTCTCTGGGCTCGGTGCAGCTGCCCACCGAGGCGTTTATGGCGGTGCTCAAATTGGACGAGGAGTAAGTTTCATCCGGCCAAGCCGGGAGGGGTTGCGCTCGCCGCGCGGGCGTCCTACCCGGACGGGGCACCGCTTTCTTTGCAAAGAAAGCGGTGGGAAAGAAAGCGCAGAGGGGGCGCTGCCCCCTCTGCACTCCCCCCAATGCGCAACCGGGCTAAAGTTCTGCTGCGGAGGGATTTCCCGGGTGCGGTGCCATTTGAAATGAGCCTCTTGCCTATGAGGGCAGCGTTGTATTGCCATGCAAGACAGGTAGCCGCAAAGACTGAAAGTTACCGCCAAAAAATGGGGCGGCCCCCGAAAAAGGCCGCCCTTTTGGAGGGGAGTGGAGAGGGGAACGAGAAGTTCCCCTCTCCGCCTTTTCTTTCCCCCATTTCTTTTCGCGAAAAGAAATGGGGCTCTCGCCGAGTAGGCGGCCCGTCCGGCGAGGACACAATTTCCTCCGGCTTGGCCGGATGGGGTGTCCATACAAACACCAGTCTCCTTAGGGAACCGCAAATGTCGTGTCCCCAATGGTGACCGATGCCACCTGACTGGTATCCAGAAACCAGGGGACCCCGTCCTCAGTGAGAAGGGTATAGTTGAGGACACAGACCTCATTCAGATGGCCGCCCCGCACCCAGGGCTCCAGAACCGTGCCGTCTTTCAAAGTAATCGTCAGGGGAACTCTCAGCGAGGCGTCATATGCTTCGCTCTGCTCCAGCTCCAGGGCAATCTCCCGGGCAGAGAGGCGCAGCTCCCGCAGAAGGAGGGTCTGACCATCAAACTGGATGGGCTCCAGGAAAAGGGTGAGGGCGGAACTGGTGTCCACCTGGAAGTCCAGCGTGAAGGGCTCTTTGCAGACCAGCTGGGCGATCTGATACTCTACCTCCAGTTCCAGCCAGGGCAGGTCCGCCGCGGTCAGAGGGCAGTCCCGGAAGGAGACGATGGAAGTCTTTGTCCCGTCGGGCAGATAGGCCGTTGTGGCGTGATCCATATCATAGCGCGTCCCGGTCCGGGTATCCACCAGGGCATTGGGCTCCACCGCAATACAATCTGTCATGCCCCGAATCTCATAGATACTCTCCACAGCGATGGAGAGAGCGCCATCTTCCAGGATTATGGCGCCCCGTACCGCTGCGCCGGAGAAACCCTCCGCTTCGGGAATGGGGAGGTCACAGTTCTGCTCCGCCAGCAGGCGGCCCAGCTCCGCTTCCCGCTCTGTCCCCGGTACGGGGCGGTAGGTGGGAATCTCCTCCTCTGCCAAAGAGGCCAAAGAGACTGTTGCAGGGAAGTTTGTGTACCACTTGCCCAAGGCCGGCACCTGTAAGGTGAGGGTCCGCCCCTCTAAAGAGCCTTCTACATCGTTGATTTGCAGATCCTTTGTAAAATAGAGGGTTTTGCCGTCGCCGGAGCGGGTGCGCCCTGAGGTGCGATAGCCGCCGGTGGAAGTCAGCACCGGCATGCCATCCAAAGACAGGGTGCAGTCCAGCGCCATATCGCCAAAATAAGTGCGGATTTCCGGGTCAATCTCCCCGCCATCGGTGCGGCTCAGGCCCAGCAGAAGGAGCACGCCGGAGTCATCGGCAATGGCCTGCTCCAAGGTGAGGGTGCAGTCTCCGTTGGTCTGGGAAACACCCAGCTCCGTGACAGCGTTTTTCGGGACACTGGGGAAGAAATAGCGCCAGGCGTCGGACAGCCCGGCGGCGCCTACGGTAACCCCCAGCATCACAGCCAGACAGGCCGCCGCCAGAGCAGCCCGGAAATAGGGGCGGGCGGGGCGGTGTTTCTGGGCCAGACGGGCCCGCACCCCCTCTTCCAAATGGGCGGGGGGCGTCTGAATGGTGGAGAGCGCCTCATAAATGCGCTGCTCCTCTGGATTGCGTTTCATCATCATCCCTCCTATTTTGTGAGCGCCCGGGCCAGCTTGCCCCGGGCCCGCTCATAGCGTTTGCGTAAGGTGGCGGCGCTCTTGCCCAGCATCTGGGCGAGCTCCTCATAGCTGCGCTCCTCCATCACCCGGCCAAAGATAAGGGCCCGCTCCTCCGCTGACAAAGTGAGCAGCGCCTGGCGCAGCTCCGGGCCGATGTAGTCCGTATTCTCCGCCGGGGCGGGCGGCGGGGCGAAGAGCTGCCGCTTGCGCCGCCGCAGCAAATCCACACAGGTGGTGTAGGCCAGACGATAGAGCCAGGCGGAGAGGTTGGTGCCCGGCTGGAAGCGGGCGCGGTGGGTGTAGGCCTTGTAAAAGGTGATTTGCACCGCGTCCTGGGCCTCGTGGTAGTCACACAGGATGTGGTGGCAGTAGCGCAGCAGCGGCTGGCCATAGCGGTCTATCATCTGGGAGAGGGCGTCCTCCTCTTCCGCCACGAAGGAGGCATCCAGCGCCTGTGCGTCCATAGAACCACTTCCTTTCCTCTGGTTTGAAACCCGGTTTCACCCTTTATAACGCAGCCCACACCGGCTCTGTGACAGAAACATACCCCCGGCAGAAAAATGTTTGACTTGAATACGCAATCCACAACAGCAAGGGCCGTTGCAGAGTTTTTTCTCTGCAACGGCCCTTGTTTGGAGGAATCCAGAGATTTGGTTACTTGGTGGTGATGGTCAGAACCCCATCGGCCTCAGCGGCGGTGACACCCAGAAGGGCCTGCACGCCATCCGCAGAGACATAGTAGTTGCCGCTGATGAGCACCGCGGAGATCTCCACCGGGGTACCGTCCACAGTGACCGTCAGGTCAACCAGCTCCAGCGGCGACACCTGGCCGCGTCCGGTCAGCGGTGCGGCCGTGTACTCTCCGCCCTTGGTGAGCACCACACTGCCATTCCAGGACAGGTCAAAGGCGGCATCTGTGCCCTTCAGCGCAACGGCAATATCCCGCAGGCGGTAGTAGGACGTGGCGCTGCCCTGGCTGGTACTCACTGCGGCGTCAGCGGAGTACAGCAGGCCGTCCGCAACAACATTGTTGGCCTCGTTCAGATTGATGCTCTTGTTATAGGGCGTGGCCAGCACACCGGAGTTGATCTTCTCAATGTAGGCGGCCCGCTCCGGGTTGTCCAGTTGCAGATCCACGCCGGTGATCTTCCAGTTGTTGTCCACCACGGGGTCCAGGGGGTCATGCTCCGCCAGATAGACCACCAGCATGTCGCGCACGGAGGAGGAGGACTCCCACTCCTTCTCACCGGAGATGATGCCCTCATTCTTGAGGCCGGTGTAGCGGTAGTCGTTGACGCAGAGGGTGAGGGTCATATCGTCGGTGAGGGGCTCGCCCTTAAAGGTCACATTCTCAATGCGCTCCCCGGCGGGCTTGGACAGGTTGACCTCATAGTTCAGACCGATAAAGTGGTCGTGGAGGTAGCCGGCCTTATCGGGGTTAAAGGAGATGTTAATGTCCCCTTCCTTCCACTGGTTCCAGCACTCGGCGGCCCACTCCATGTAGGCTTTCATTTCCGCGCCGGTGACTTTTACGGTGTAGAGCACGTTGGGATACTTGTAGATGTCAAAGAGGTTGCCGTAGTTGAGGTCGCCCTTCTTCAAATCGCTGGTATCCTTGAAAAGCGCCACGGCGGTGACATCCGCGCCGGAGTTCTCCAGCTGCACAGTGCCGATGAGGTCGATGACGGCGGTATCCTCAATGCGCCCGGCGGGGATACCCTTGATCTCATTGGCGGGCTGGAAGTCGGCGGAGGCGTGGCCCAGCACGTTGTCCTGAATGAAGGAGACGGTCTTTTCCTGGGCGGCCTTCACTTCAGGGACATCCCGCAGGCCCTGATCCGGCTCCACCCCGTCCATGGAGACGGTCTCCACGGTGGCGGAGGTGATCTCCTTGTTGGCATTCAGGGTCAGGTCATAGCGCACCACCTCGGCGGCGTTGTTCTTGGTCTCACCCACGGGGATTTTCTCGTTGTTGATGTAGGTGCTGTGGGTGTGGCCCAGCTGGAGCACATCCACCTCGGGACACTTGTCCAGAATGGTCTGGGCCGCGTCGGAGCCATCGGTGGAGTACTCCGCCTCCAGACCCGCGTGGGTGGAGACCATAATCACGTCGGCCTGGTCGCCAATCTCGTCAATACATGCCGCCACAGCGTCCGCCATCGGCTCAAAGGTCAAATCGGAAACGCCCTGCTTGGTGCCGTCCCAGCGGGGGATGTTGGGGGTGGTGACGCCGATGATGGCCACCTTCACGCCGCCCCGCTCCACAATGGTATAGCCCGCCCCGGTGAGGTAGGTGCCGTCGGCGTTCTTGATATTGGCGGACAGAACGGGCACATCGGTCTGCTCAATGATGGACTTGAGGGTGTCCACACCGAAGTTAAACTCGTGGTTGCCCAGCGTCCAGGCGTCATACTGCATATAGTCCAGCGCGGCGGGCACTGGGTGGCCGGTGGTGTCCTTGGAGTAGAGGTCATCGGTCATAATAGTACCCTGGATGGTGTCGCCGGCATCCACCAGGATGGTGTTGGCGTTCTCCGCCCGCACTTCCTTCACATAGGTGGAGACACGGGCCAGGCCGTCCTTGGAACTCTCCGCCATATCCTCATAGGAATAGCCCCAGATGTTGCCGTGGGTGTCAGAGGTGCCAATGATGGTCAGATGGGTCTCTCCGCTCTCAGCGGCCAGCGCGGCGGGCACCAGAGAGACCAGCATGGCGGCCGTCACAGCTCCCGCCAGCAGGGTGTGCAAGTTTTTACCTTTCATTCCATTCACTCCTTATTTGGTGGTGGGCGGAAACGGCGGAAGGACTCTGGAGAAGCCGCTTCCGCCGATACATAGGTATAGAATACCATAAAACCAACAAAAAGTATAGAGTGTTTTGGTATTCTTTAAAACAGATTCCACAAAATGAATGGATGTGCAAACAGACTGGAACAATATGCACTCCGTTCCTCAATAGAGGTCCCGCAGGGCGTCGGAGATGCGGCAGATGGCGGGCAGAATATCGTCAATTCCGTAGTGGAGATGGCCCATAAAGGCGTGGTAGGAGCCGTAGATGCAATAGGTGAGCATGATGTTTTTGTCCCGGTCCTCCCGCCACTGGGGGTATTTTTCATATAAACTCTGGCGGATGCTCTGGTCAATGCGCTTGACCAAATGGGGCCGCTGTTCCCCGGAAAAGACCACATCAATGCGCTCCTTTTGGGCCAGATAGGCGTCGGTGAGGTCGCGGATGGCCTGGGAGGGCTGGAAAATCAGGTTTTCCGGGTGGTCGATGCGGTCAATGACGGAGGAGACAATCTGCTGCTCCACCGCGTCGGACAGATCATAGATGTCGTGGAAGTGGAGGTAAAAGGTGGCCTTGTTGATCTCGGCCCGGGCGGCCAGGTCTTTGATGGTGATGCGCTCCAGGGGCTTCTGGGCGCGCAGGTCCAGAAACGCGGAGATAATATGCCGGCGGGTGCGGGCAACGCGCAGGTCCATGAGGGAAACTCCTTTCTAAACGGTTCTGTTAAAACGTTGTTTATCCAGCAACAGTGGAAAGGAGATGATGGGAGGCGGGGATTTCTGTTCTATAATGAGTATATTATAATAGACGGATAGACAACGCAAGTCTATTTTTGGAAAGGTCGATGATCCGGATGGATTTACACGCGTTTTATACTGGAACTGCCTTTGACGCCCACAAATTTCTAGGGGGAAGGCTGACGGAAAACGGGGCGGTGTTCCGCACGTTTGCCCCCGCTGCGAAACGAATCAGCCTCATCGGGGCGTTTTGCAACTGGGAGGAGATTCCCATGGAGCGGGAGCTGGACGGGAACTTCTGGAGCTGTACCGTCCCCGAGGCCAGGGCGGGCATGGGGTACAAGTTCCGTATCTACAAGAGAGACGGGAGCTTTCTGGACCACTGCGACCCCTACGGCTACTGGATGGAGCTGCGGCCCCACAACGCCTCCATCCTTTGGGAGCTGGGCAATTACACCTTCCACGACGAGGCGTGGATGCAGTCCCGGACGGCGGGGCTGGACCGGCCCGTCAACCTCTATGAGCTCCACGCCGGGGCGTGGCAGAAGCCGGGCCCCGGGCCGGCGGACTGGTACAACTATGAGGACCTGGCCCGCCGCCTCATCCCCTACCTCCAGGAGAACGGCTACACCCATGTGGAGCTGATGCCCCTGAGCGAGCACCCCAGCGACGCCTCCTGGGGCTACCAGAACACCGGCTTTTTCTCCCCCACCTCCCGCTATGGAACCCCCGACCAGCTGATGGCCTTTGTGGACTGGTGCCACCAGGGAGGTATTGGCGTGGTGCTGGACTTTGTGCCGGTCCACTTCGCGGTGGACGACTACGCTCTGTGGAACTACGACGGCACCGCCCTCTATGAGTACCCCCACCGGGATGTGGGGGTGAGCCAGTGGGGGAGCTGCAATTTTATGCACTCCCGCGGGGAAGTGCGCAGTTTTTTGCAGTCGGCGGCCCACTTCTGGCTGGAGCAGTACCACTTTGACGGCCTCAGAATGGATGCGGTGCGCAACCTCATCTACTGGCAGGGGGACCCGGCCCGGGGGGAGAACGGCGGGGCCATCTCCTTCCTGCGGGAGATGAACCGGGGCTTGAAGGAGCGCCACCCCACCGCCTTTCTGGCCGCGGAGGACTCCTCCGCCCACCCCGGCGTGACCGCCCCGCTGGAGCAGGGGGGCCTGGGCTTTCACTACAAGTGGGATATGGGGTGGATGAATGATACGCTGGCCTATTTCGCCCTCCCACCGGCGGAGCGGAAAGACCACCGGGACAAGCTCACCTTCTCCATGCACTACTTCCCCCAGGAGCGCTACCTCCTCCCCCTCTCCCACGATGAGGTGGTCCACGGCAAGGGCTCTATCTTAGAGAAGATGCCCGGCACGCTGGCGGAAAAGCTGGCCCAGGCCCGGCTGCTTTATTTGTACATGTACACTCACCCGGGGAAAAAGCTGGATTTTATGGGCAATGAACTGGCCCAGCCCCGGGAGTGGGGAGAGGACCGGCAGCTGGAATGGGACGTGCTGGGCGACCCTGCCCACCAGGCCTTCCACCGCTTCCGGCGGGATTTGCACTGGGTCTACCGGAGTTGGGAGCCCCTGTGGGGCTGGGACTACCAGCCGGAGGGGTTTCAGTGGGCGGACCTCGCGCCGGAGCGGGGGGACTGCTTTGCCTTCTGGCGGCGGGGGGAACAGGGGACAATGTTGGCTCTGTGCCGCTTCTCCGGCGGGGAGGATGTCACAGGGACCCTCACCTTGCCGGAGGGGACGGCGCTGGAGCTGCTCATCGCCAGCGACTGGGACTTCTACGGCGGGCCTACGGCGTCGGACACGCGCCTCTTTCCCGCCCAAGGCGGCAGGGTCACAATCACGCTGCCCCCCTTCAGCGGGCGCTGCTACCGCCTGATGGAGCGGGAGACGGGGCGTTGAAATGGGCCGGACTTTTTGGTATCCGGTTGTCAGATGAAGGAAATTGAAAATAGGAGGGAAGGAATATGGACGCACACAGCCTGGAAGCGCTCCAGACGCTCTTCGCGGAAAAGCGCTATGGGGAGCTCTATGAAATGGCGCCGTTTGTCTTTGATGATATGCTGATGCTGAACGGCAGGGCGGAATTTGAGGACTTTCTGGAGCAGGAGCAGGAGGTGGACGAGGGGGCGTTCTGGCGCTTTTACCGCGCCGCTCTGGGGAAAAGCCTGCTGCTGGATGGATACGAGGGAGATGTGACGGAAAAAGTCCAGGCCTTTCTGCGAAAAGAGCTGCCCTGTGCGGTATACAGCCAGCTGGAAGAACTGCTCTCGGACATCCAAGCCGATTTGGACGAGGATCGGGAGCCTCTGGAAGAGCGGGTGGAGGAGTGGAATAAGCGCCTGTCCGATACTTCGTATACATTGGTACTGGAACTGGACGACACCTACTGCGCGGGGGTGTATTTCCTGTCGGTGCAGTGCAGCGAGTAAATACAGAAAACCCGTCCATTGCCAGACCGGGCTGGGGAGGGGCATGCTAAACATTTTGTGTAATTTCCAATTTATATCTTCCTAAATAAAATGAGAGGTACCAGCCATGTCATTTTTAGAGAACATTC
>DXDX01000121.1 GCA_019115265.1 Candidatus Flavonifractor merdigallinarum
GCCCGGTTGCGCATTGGGGGGAGTGCAGAGGGGGCAGCGCCCCCTCTGCGCTTTCTTTCCCACCGCTTTCTTTGGCAAAGAAAGCGGTGCTCCCGCTGAGTAAGCGGCCCGCGCGGCGAGCGCAAAAACCCCCGGCTTGGCCAGATGATTACGGAGAAGTTCAGTAGGAGAAAGTGAGGGATTCCAGATGGAGCAATGGCCGGAAAAAGAGCTTAAAGTACATGTTATGAAAAGCGATTTTGGAACAAGCACAGAGAAAATCATTCAGGTGGAGGGGCCAGAAGATATGCCCCAGGAAATTTGCATTCGCTCCCTCTGTGACGCCTTTGGACAAGAGGAGGAGCTGACCGAAGCGCGGCTCACCGCCCTGCTCCAACAGATTCGCGGGGGAAAAAGTCTGGGAATCTATCTGAGCAACAATCTGGAGGAGGGCTACTTTCAGCTGGAGCTGAACCGGGGCTGGATTTGTATGCAGCTGGTCCAGGAGCTTGGAACCAGTCGGGAGTGCTTCTATTCCTCCTTTGACCCGGCCTATCTGGATTCGGATGAGGAATCTCCCATGGAGTGTTCGGATGGACAGTCCATCATCCTCATGCGCTATATTATGCACGATTTGGAGTTGGCTGCCCGGTGTGTAGAGTATTACGCCCGTACCGGCTGGCTCTATCCCGGAACGCGGTGGCTGAAGGGCGGGAAGGGCAGCTAGAGCTCTGTGTTTCCGCAGCGGCGGCACAGCCGGTGCAGGTGGGTCAGACGGAAGAAGAGAGGCCCATCCAGCACGCCGGTCTGGGCCTGCCCCAGCATCCGCTGGAGCCAGAGCACATTCTGGACGGAGGGGCCCAGATGCCGTCCGTCCACCGGGCCGGGCTGGAGGCCGTCCAGGAGCTGGGAGAGCTCCAGAAACATAGCCTGAGCGGGCTGGAGCGCGGGGCTGCGGCCGCCGGGCGGAATGGGAGTCCAGTCGTACACAAAAAACACCTCCTCTTCTCAGGGCCGCAGAACGGCCAGGGGCAGCGTCTGCCCGTCAATGATCACTGTGTCCCGGATGCCGGAGTAGGCCTCATAGATGGCCTCCCAGGTGGCGGCGTCCACCACTCCGGTCTCGGGCAGGCCCACCGCCCGCTGGAAGGCCAGCACCGATTGCGTTGTCTCTTCGCCATAGAGGCCGTCCTCTTCGGGGACTGGTACATCGGGGTAGAAGGCGGAGAGTACACCCAACAGGTACTGGAGGACCCGTACGCCGCCGCCCCGGCTGCCGGAGGCCAGACGCCCGTCGTCCAGCTGGAGGAGGGAGTCCTGGAATTCCGTCTGGCCCTCGCTGACCAGCTCCGCCAAATCCCGGATGCCCACATAGAGATACACCAGACGATACCAGGTGGCCTTACCCACAATGCCGTCCACACCCAGACCAAAGACCTGCTGGAAGCGGCGTACCGACTCCTCTGTCTGGGCGTCAAAAATGCCGTCCACCTCGTCAATGGTGGGGATGGCGGGGTAGTCCCGGGCGACCTGGTTGAGCATGGTTTGGAGCTGTGCCACATCCGCGCCCCGGTCCCCCCGGCGCAGAGGGGAGCCGGGGTAGGAATTGACAATGCCCATCACCGGCGCGTCGGTGACCAGTTCAATGTCCGGCCCGTAGTAGATGCGCAGGATTCCCATGGCGTCATAGCCCTCCTGGGCCAGTGCCTGACTGCCCCACTGGGAGAGGCCGTTGCAGGTGGTGGTGGTGCCGTTGCAGAATTTGGCCGCCAGAGGCTCAATAAAGCCCTCCCGCCGCAGGTAGGAGGTAAAGAGCTCATCCACCAGGCGGTCGATGTTCTCATATGTGCTGCGGCCATGGATAAATTTCTGGTCATAGGCAGTCTCCGAGGTAATCTGGAAGGGGTAGCCCCGGCTGGGGTAGAACTCGGTGTAAACCCGGTTGAGAGCGAAGGAGATGATGGCCAAAATGTTGGCCTCCAGGGCGGCAGGCTCCCAGGTGGGGTAGATTTCGCTGGAGGCCACATTTTTCACATAGTCGGGAAAGGAAACCGTGACATTCTCCGCACTGCTGTCTGGCGCGCCCAGATGGACGGTGATGGTGCGGGGGATGTATGGGGTAGGGGGGACGGCCATGGATACACCTCCTTCTTATAGCGTTGGCGGCGTGATGACGGTGGTATTGCCATTGGTGGAGCCGATGTTCTCCGGCCGGGAGAGGGGGATGAGCTCCACATCCTGGACAGTCTCCACACCGGGGTAAATTTCAATGCTCTCCACAACCTGATAGCCATAGCCGGGGGCCTCACACCAGAGGTCAATTAAGGTGTAGGGGACGCTGCCGCCGGGGCTGGTGCCTTGGGAGAGGTCGGGAGTGGCCAGGCGGACCGGGGCAGTCCGACCGCTCTCATCGGTGATGCGCAGGGCCAGCAGGGTGGCTTTCCCGCCGGGATTGGGTTGGAGCAGGGCCACCAGAGCGCCCGAAACCGGGATTTCAGCCCGGGAGGTGTAGACATGTGTAATAATGGTGCCAGATGAGGCCAAAGTGCATTCCTCCTTTTGGGGGAACATATGCGACAATGGGAGCGCCTAGACCAAAAAATATTTTTCGGTATTTTTTCAAAAACACTTGCAAAAGGGAAAAGGGTGTGGTATATTATCTAAGTCACTTGAAGCGAACAAAAAAATCCGGGTGTGGCGAAGTTTGGTATCGCGCCTGAATGGGGTTCAGGAGGCCGCTGGTTCAAGTCCAGTCACTCGGACCAACTAAGGTTGCTGAAAAAGATGCAACCCCTGAAACCCTTGCTGCGGCAAGGGTTTCAGCCGTTTCAGAGGACAAAATCGAGCACCAGACGAGATGGAGATGCAA
>DXDX01000122.1 GCA_019115265.1 Candidatus Flavonifractor merdigallinarum
GGTGGACACCCTCCAGATCACCCGTCAGCTCAAGGCCAACGGAGTCGGGGTGCTCTTTCTGAATGACGGCATTGACACCCGGGACAACGACGGGGAGTTCCGTCTCACCATCATGGCCAGCGTGGCCCAGGAGGAGAGCCGCAAGGTCTCCGAGCGGACCCGCTGGGGCCAACTCCAGGCCATGCGCCGGGGGGTAGTCTTCGGGAACAACTCCATCTACGGCTACACCCTGCGGGGTGGGCAGCTCACCGTGGAGCCGGAGCAGGCTCAGGTGGTACGCCGAGTGTACCACAACTTTCTGGTGGAGCGCAAGGGCACCCACACCATCGCCCGGGAGCTGACCCGGTCCGGGATTCCGCCACCCCTGCGGCCCGCCGGTCCCTGGTCGTCCACCATGGTGCTTCGGATCTTGCGCAATGAAAAGTACTGCGGGGACCTGCTCCAGAAAAAATACCGCACCACTGACCACCTGTCCCACCGTAAAATTCTCAATGATGGATTGGAGGAGCAGTTCTGTATCCGGGATCACCACGAGGCCATCATTAGCCGGGAGGACTTCCAGGCTGTCCAGGATGAGCTGAAGCGCCGTGCAGGAATGCCGGCAGAAAAGGGGCGCTTCTCTGCCCGGTACTGGTACTCCGGAAAAGTCCGCTGCGGCTCCTGCGGCAAGAGCTTCACGCTCAAACGCACCCGCCGGACCAACGGCACGGAGTATACCCGTTTTGTCTGCCGGGGGCGGCTGGACGGTACCGGAACCTGCCGGATGCGGGCCGTCCACGGGGAGGTCATCCGTACAGTTGCCCGCCATGTACTCCAGCAGCTGGCCCTGGACGGCCCGGCCATCATCGACCAGCTGATCCAGGAGCTGAAAACCCTTCGGGCAGATGGGGGCGGTGACGAAGCATCCGAGGCGCGGCTCCGTCAGGCCCTTCAGCGGCAGTCAAACCGGAAAGAGCGGGCCCAGGAGGCCTACCTGGACGGGGATTTGAACCGGGAGGATATGCGAAAACTGGTAGCCCGTTGCGAGGAGGAGATGGCCCGGATTCAGGCCGAGTTGGACCGTCTGGAGGCAAGGAAAGATGGCGTCCAGCTGGAGGAACAGCGCTTCCACGAGATCCGCCAGCTGCTGGAGCAGGAACTCGCCGGCGGCGATACCGTCCTGGACGAACTGATCCAGCGCATCACCGTTCTGGAGGACTGCTTCCTGGTGGAGCTTGTGGAACTGCCCGTCCGCTTTCGGGTTCACGCCGAGGGGATAAGCACCGGAAGGAATTACCATATCGAGGTGACGGAATGCACTCCGGAACCTCTCAGCTGAACTACATAGGGGGCGGGTCCTCCGCCCCCTCCCACAAAGGAGGATTTTGTCATGAACACTCAAAATTTGGAGAATTTTTTATACAACAGTGTCACAGATCGGCTTTGCAAAGGGATCCCGCCAGGCCATTTTCTCCCCTTGGGGCGGGTCAAGGGTGCAAAGAAGCTGCTCCGCCGCGCCCGTAAAATCGTCGGAGTCCACCGCGATTGGCAAAAAGACGGCAGCGGCTTTCTCTTTCAAGGAAACACCCGGCTGCCCTTCTGCGCAGTATGGGGTCCCGTCTTCGCTGTCCAACTGGACGGGAATCTGGTTACACGCCTGCGGACGATACTGGTTCAATACGACGTTGATGCCCAGGTGGAGGCGTTTGCTGTGGAGGTGGCTAAGGGCTCCACTCAGCTGGCCCGCTGGCTCTGTTTGGATCAGCAAGAGACATCCGCTCTCACCACTATGGCGAAGGTCGGTTCAGAATTATTTTCCAATCTGGAATATCTGCTGGAGATAATGCCCGCGGACATGGTACCCACCAAGGCTCAGGCAGGGTACTTTCCCACTTTATATAGTGGGCAACAGATTTTGGACGTGCTGGCCGCCCTGGGCCAAACCGGACGCGAACTTGTTCTCACCGGTATATTGAACCAGCTCTCCCCATTTCTCCCGTCCGAATACCGCCCCTGTCTGCTTGTCAATTTGGTGGATTGCATCCGGGAGCTGCCCGCTGTGCGGGGTATCTTGGGTGCCATCAATTTTTCCACGTTCCCGTCCAGCGAAGGTACTGCTCCGCCCATCGCTTCCCTGTCGGGGGACAGCTATCCCCCAGGCAACAACGCTCATCTGATGCTCTATCAGGTCGGACGCAGGAATCCGCTGCTTACTGCTCTCGAGCGGGCGGAACTGTCCCGTGGGCGCTCCGGCACTTCTGCCTGTCCCTTTTCCTCTGTTCCTATCCTGCTCACAGACAGCCACTGCCTGCGGGGCTATGTGTGGAGCATCGAAAGCAGGGAGCCCCTTCCGGGATTAGATGGTGCCCAAATGGACTGCTTGCGCGCTGCCGCCTCCCATATCCTCCGAAAGCCAAGGCCGCTTGCGAAGCAAATTTGGTCGACGGTTGACGAGGCATCGCGCCGCCCGGACGCCTACCGCACCACGGAGGTGGAGCGGTGGCGGTGGGCACTGGTTTCTGTCATCCTGTCCGCACTGTTTCCATCACCACATTTTCTTGAGCAGGCAATGTTCCTGTTCGCCAGCGACGCAGAGCGGGCCGCCCGACAGGCGGAACTGCACCGGGCTCAACTTCAGAAAGCACTCCGCCTTCTGGATGACCCGGCCACCTACCGGGACGGCGGCATTGTTCCCTTCCCCCAAAGCCGAGATGAGGCTGATGAGCAGTTGGATTCCGCCTTTGCCTTTTCTTATCAGCCCTCATCCTCCAGGACGAACCGAACCGGCCCCTTTCTCTGCTTCACGGACGAGTCCTTTCTTCGTCTGCTCCGGCAAAACAACATCCCCGGAACGTTGATGGAGGAAACCATCAACATCCTTAGGGATTCCGGCCGGCTCAAGGAGCGCACGGAAACCATTCAGTTCAAAATTGGAAAATCTTGTCGGTACATCAAATTAGATGTAGGACAGGTTCCAAGGCTCCTCACATCATCACAATTCTCGCA
>DXDX01000123.1 GCA_019115265.1 Candidatus Flavonifractor merdigallinarum
TCCTGCAGGTCTCCGGCCTCACCTATACCATTGACGCCAGCGTGCCCTCCTCCGTGGTCCTCAACGACCAGAACGAGTTTGTCAAGGTGGACGGCGCCTACCGCGTCAAGGACGTGATGGTGGGCGGCGAGCCTCTGGACGTGAACAAGACCTACACCCTGGCCTCCCACAACTACATGCTCAAGAGCGGCGGCGACGGCTTTGTGATGTTCAAGGGCGACAAGCTGCTCAAGGACTGCGTGATGATTGACAACCAGGTGCTCATCAACTACATTGTGGACGAGCTGGGCGGCGTTGTGAGCGACACCTATGCCAATCCCGCCGGTGCGGGCCGCATCACCGTAGTGGAGGGCTCCGGCCAGACCGAGGATGTGCTGGCTGCCTACACTGATGTGGACGCCAACGCCTGGTATGCAGCCGCTGTGCGCGCTGTGGTGACCGAGGGCTACATGAGCGGCACCTCCAGCACCACCTTTGCCCCCGCCACCACCGTGACCCGCGGCATGGTCTATCAGACCCTGTACAACATGGCCGGCAGCCCCGCTGTGGGTGACACCACCTTCACCGATGTCTCCGGCAAGTGGTACGCCAACGCCGCCGCCTGGGCGGAGGCTGAGGGCCTCACCAGCGGCGTCAGCGCCGGTGTGTTCGGCGGCGACCGCACCATGAGCCGCCAGGAGCTGGCCAAGGTCTTTGCCGACTACGCCTCCAAGCAGGGCGTCACTGGTGACAGCAGCGAGGGCCTGAGCGCCTTCACCGATGCTGACCAGGTAGCCTCCTGGGCCAAGGACAGCGTGGAGCTGGCTGTAGATCTGGACATCATTTCCGGCAGCAATGGCAAGCTCAACCCCACCGGCACCGCCTCCCGTGCCGAGTTGGCGCAGATGCTGCTGAACTTTGACACTGTGGTTCCCGCCGCGTAAGCGGGAGAACTTCCCAACCTCCATCGTACCAACTGCGGGGGCCGGCCAACAGGCCGGTCCCCATTTTTCTGCTTCACGAAAAGAAAGGTGTGTATTTCTGTGAAAAAGTTCCTCTCCCTTGTGATGACCGGTGCGCTGGCCCTCCAGCTGGCCGCCCCTGCGCTGGCTGCCGATGTCCACTTTGCCGATGTGGCGGACAATGCTTGGTATGCCTCTGCTGTGGCGGAGGCCACCGCCCAGGGCATGATGTCCGGCATTGGTAACGACAAATTCAACCCCACCGGCATTGTCACACGGGGCACCGTGTTCCAGACTCTCTATAATCTGGCGGCTCCGACGGATGCGGTTTTCTCCACCTCCTTTGTGGACGTGGAGGGAAAGTGGTACGCCAACGCCGCCGCTTGGGCGGAGGCGAATGGCCTGGCCGCCGTCCCCGCAGACAAGACCTTTGCCGGGGACCGCTCCATCACCCGGGCGGAGATCGCCTCCATCCTCTACCGCTATGCTCAGCTCACCGGCGTGACCGTGGAAGAGGGCGGCATGGCCATGAAGGAGGCCCCCGACTACGACCAGATCCCCGCTTGGGCGCTGGAGGGAATGAGTTTCTGCTACTACGCCAATGTGATGAAGGGGGACAGCAAGGGCAACCTGAACCCCAACGGCACCGCTACCCGCGCCGAGCTGGCCCAGATTCTGGTGCAGTTCACCGCTCTGGACACCCAGGACCCCGGAGAAACTTCGGAGGAGACCCCTGCGGCGGAGTATATCGCCGCCCATGAGGAGGACTTCTTCCTCACCGGCAAGACAGAGTACACCATTCAGGGCATGATGGTCTCCAAGGACACCACCTTCCACAACGATTTGGAAAATGTGGACTATACCGCCACCGATGACGGGGAGAGTGTGGTGCTCAAGGGCACGGTGGGAGAGCAGTGGGTCACCAAGCTGAGCAAGGTGCTGGAGACCTACACCAAGGCCGACGGCTCCGCCCTCACCGCCGAGGACTTTACCAGTCAGAAGGATACCTTTATTGAACTCAAAACCAAGGCCGAGTCGGACACCAACTTTGCCTGCTTTGTCCCCGCCGATGTGCGCCTGAGTGTGAATACCGCCTGGGGCGATGTGCTCCATGTGAACGACCCCGCCGCCGAACACGGCTACGGCGACTATCTGGTCTGCCCCAATGTGGACGGCAAGCCCGACTTCTCCGATGTGTGGGTGGTCAACGGCGCGATCTTTGGCAGCACCTATGATGTGAGCCGCGGCCCGGTGGTGGGCAGCGTGGCCGCTGTGGAGAAGTACGGCAATCTGGATTTGGACATCAAGCCCGAGGCGCTGTACACCGCCGGGCTGGAGCTGGGCGACGTGCTGGATGTGACCGTGAACGGCGTCAGCCTGGAGATCCCCTTCTGCACCGCGTACAGCGATGTAAACACCGGGGAAACAGTGGTACGGGACAACCAGGAGAGTGACCTTCTGGTGGTGGCCATCAATATGGGCGACTTCGCCGGGACCTACGGGGTTGAGGTGGGGGACATCGTCTCCTTCACCCTGGCGGAGAAGGCGGGCTATCTGGGCCAGTACCAGGCCCACCAGCTCCAGCGCACCAACGAGCGGGCGGACTACTCCTCTGACGAGGTGTTTGCCAACTTCCGGCCCATCACGGTGGGGAAGATCGCCGAGGGGGTGCTCTACCGCACCAGCAGCCCGGTGAATCCTGAGCTGGGCCGCGCCTCTTACGCGGATGACCTCATCGAGAAGGCCGGTGTCCAGACGGTGCTGAATCTGGCCGACGATGCGGAGACCCTGGAGAGCTACTTCACCGCCGAGGGCTTTGACTCTCCCTATTATCAGAGCCTCTATGAGAAGGGCGGCGTCATCGCCCTGAATATGGGGGTGGACTACAAGGCGGAGGACTTCCAGACCAAGCTGAAGAGCGGTCTGGAGTTCATGATTGCCCATGAGGGCCCCTATGCGTTCCACTGCACCGAGGGCAAGGATCGGGCCGGCTTTACCGCCATTCTGCTGGAGGCCCTGATGGGCGCCACCCAGGAGGAGATTGTGGCCGATTATATGGTCTCCTATGAGAACTACTACCATGTGGAGAAGGGCTCCGAGCAGTATCAGCTCATCTCTGAAGTGGCTGTGGGGATGCTGCGGGACATCGCGGGCCTGGAGAAAGGCGCCGACCTGACGGGGGTGGACCTCCAGAAGGCAGCGGTCGATTACCTCACCGGCATCGGCATGACCGAGCAGCAGGTGTCCGACCTGCAAAGCCGTCTCTCCACCCCGGTAGCAAAATAACAGAATCTCAATGAGACGAGCGGCGGTATACAGATGTTTGCTGTATACCGCCGCTTTGTATGATTATGTAAATTTAGCGAGAATGTTATTATAGAAAATTTCGATAAAAAGTTTGAAATCTATAAAAGTTTTGCGAAATATTTGAAAATATAATGGGGAATTATCGTGAAATTTTGAAAAAACACTGTTATAATGTCCTTCGTGAATACAGCTGGTTTGAGTCTGGCTGAAAGGAGCGAATGAACATGAATTTCCGGGACCAGGTGACCTTCCGCAACTACGACCGGGAGCGTCTCATCATTGACAGCATTGCCTCCAAGCTGACCACGGAGGAGAACGCCCTGCGCAACCGCATCATCAACGCCATCGTGGACACCCACCAGCCCTACACCCCCACCGCGGAGGAGAAGGCCATGTTGGAGACCCTTCAGAGCAAGAACGCCCTGGTGATTGAGGAGGACGGGAAGGTCTATTCCATCTATCCCATCTCCGCCAAGGAGACCCAGCACAAGGTCACCCTAGCCGATGGCCGGACCACCTATGTGATGTGCGCCATTGACGCCCTGGGCTGCACCTACACCTTCCACCAGGATATTGTCATCGACTCGGTGTGCAGCAACAGCGGCGTGCCCATCCACATTGAGGTGAAGGACGGCAAGATCGCCTCCGCCTCTTCGGACGAGATCCGCATTCTCCACGCCGATTTGAAGGCCAGCGACAACTGGGCCTGCTGCTGCTGCGGCCAGATGCTGTACTTCAACTCTCAGGCCGACTATGACGCCTATGCCAAGGAACATGATCTGTGTCCCTGCTGTTCCTTCTGCCTGGATTTGAATGAGGGCCTCATGGTGGCCCGGATGCTGTTCAGCGACGACGAATAAAGCGTCCTCTGAGGGAATGGGTTTCCGCCCTTCTAAACCGGGAGGTTTTTGCGCTCGCCGCGCGGGCACCCTGCGCGGGTGGCGCACCGCTTTCTTTGCCAAAGAAAGCGGTGGGAAAGAAAGCGCAGAGGGGGCGCTGCCCCCTCTGCACACCCCTAAATGCGCACCCCGGCTAAAGTTCTGCTGCGGTGGGATTTCCCAGGTTGGGTGCCATTTGAACGGAGCGTTCCGCCTATAAGGAAAGTGTTGTACTGCCATGCAAGACAGGTAACGCCGTTTAGTGGGAGCCTGATGCCACAGAAAAGACTATAAATTTGCACCCATAAATGGGGCGGCCCCTTAAAAGGCCGCCTTTTCTTTTCCGCGAAAAGAAATCGGGCGCTGTCCGCGCAGGACGCCCGTGCGGCGAGCACAAAAACCCCCGCCGGTTCGGTGGTACAAATAGGACACTCAGACCAAAGTAACCACAATCGTAAGGGTCACTCCATCCGGGCTTTCCGCCCGGATTTTTCCATGATGGGCCGCCGCGATGCTCTTGGCGATGGACAGTCCCAGACCATACCCCCCGGTTTCGGGGTTTCGGGACTGGTCGGTGCGGTAGAAGCGGTCAAAGAGGTGCTCCAACTGTTCTGCTTTCAGGGGATAGGCAGAGGTATTGGAGACAGACAGCTCCAGCACGCGCCCGTGTTTTTTGAGATGCAGGGCCAGAGCTCCGCCGGTGGGGGAGTATTTGAGGGCGTTGTCTAACAGAATGGAGAACAGCTGCCGGATGGCCTTCTCGTCCCCGGTGTAGGAGAGCATGGGCTGAATCTCAATGGAAAAGGATTTTTCCTGGTTTTTGGCCAGCGCCAGGAAGGACTGGGCCATCTCCTCCGCCACATCGGAGATGGGAAACTCAATGAGCTGGAGCTTGGGGTGGTCCTCCTCCATCCGGGAGAGGTAGATGAGGTCGTTGGTCAGACCGGTGAGGCGCTGGGTCTGCCACCGAATGTCCTCCAGCCACTGGCTCTCTCCGCACTCCAACTCCACCAAATCGCTGTCGGCACTGATAATGGTCAGAGGGGTCTTGAGCTCATGCCCGGCGTCGGTGATAAACTGCTTTTGCTTTTCGTAGCTCTCCGCCACCGGCCGCACAATGCGCTTGGAGAGGATCAGCAGGAGCAAGAGTACCGCCCCCAGCCCCAGAAGGGCCAGACCAGCGCTGGCCAGAAGGGTGGTGCGAAAGTTGGAGAGGCTTCGCCAGCAGTCCAAAAAAATGATGCGGCTGCCCATGTCCTCGTCACAGCGCAGATAGCGGTAATTGTTCCAAAAACCGCTGGTGCGGCCCGACTGCCACACCGCCAGTGCGGAGGCGGCGGCCTCCTCGGTGTCAACAGCGGCAATCTGTCCGGTGTCGGTCTGGAGCACCATTCCGTCCTCGCTGACTAAGGCGGAGAAGTAGCGGGACTCGTAGGGCGTCTCCGGGGAGAGGGCCGGGAAGTGTCCGCCTCGGTGCTCCTCCGGCGGCCGCTCTTTCTGGCTGTTGAAGGCGGGGTGGTCATTGGAGGGCTTTTGCTGGGGGAAAGCACCCTGGTTTTCCCCCAGCACCGCCAGTATTGCGTCGGCGTCTGAGAGGATTTTATGGAAGCTCATCAGGTTGACGCCCCCCAGAATCACCAGAAGTACTACCGTCAGGGAGAACATGGCGGCGGCGATGAGCTTGAAGCGCAGGGAGCGAATCATGACAGCGCCTCCAGGGAATAGCCCGCGTTTCGTGTGGCCCTGATTTGGATGTCGGCGTGGAGGGCGGCGAGCTTTTTGCGCAGATAGGAGAGGTAGACCCACACCACATTCAGCTCTACCTCGCTGTCATACCCCCAGATGCGCTCCAGAAAGCGCTCGGACGGGATGAGCTGCCGGGGGTTGCGCATGAGAAGCTCCATCATCTGGTACTCCTTGTTGGCCAGACGGAAGCTGCCGCTGGGGGAGCTGAGTTCAAAGGTGGCCTGGTCCAGGGTGATGTTTCCAAAGGTGAGACGGCTGCTGACCTGTCCGGTCTGGCTGCGGGTCATGGCCCGGATGCGGGCCATCAGCTCCTGGGTGGAAAAGGGCTTGGTGAGATAGTCGTTGGCCCCGGTGTCCAGCCCCAGCACCTTGTCGCTCACCTCCGATTTGGCGGTGAGCTTCAGGATAGGGATGGGGTTTCCCTTCTCCCGCAGGCGCCGCAGGACGGTGAGACCGTCCAGCTTGGGCATCATAATGTCCAGAATCAGCGCGTCATAATTACCCGCCTCCAGATAGGCCAGGGCCTCTTCTCCATCATACACCGCGTCGGCGGAGTAGTTGTTCCGCTCCAGCAGTGCAATCAGCGCCCGGGACAGGGAGCGCTCGTCCTCCGCCAGTAAAATGCGCACCGTCCGCGCCTCCTTTCGTTTGTCAAAGGTTAAGATAGCAGAATTACTTTAATTAAAATTTAAAGGGAGAATGTTCGAAGGATACCGCTAAAATTTTCTTGGTGCGCCTTTAAAGTTCAGTTAGGGTTGAGGTTTTACACTAAACCCCAGAATTTCCATACGAGGAGGCGCCACCGTGAAAGAACAGATGGTGTTTGAGCGGTATGAATTGAAGTATCAGATGAACAAGGAGCAGCAGGCGGCGGTTTTAGCCGCCATGGAGCCCTATATGGTGGAAGATGAGTACGGCCACAGCTCCATTCGCAACCTCTACCTGGACACCCCAGAGTACCGGCTGATTCGCCGCAGCCTGGAAAAGCCCGTCTATAAGGAGAAAGTCCGGGTGCGCAGCTACGGGCCCGCCGGGATGGGGGATTCCGTCTTTGTGGAGCTGAAGAAAAAGTATCACTCGGTGGTGTATAAGCGCCGCCTGGCGCTGCCCCAGGAGCAGGCGCTCCGGTGCATCGCGGGGGAGGCGGCCTGGCCGGATACCCAGATTGGCGGGGAGCTGGCCTACACCATGGGCTTTTATCAGAACCTAGCCCCTATGGTGTTCCTCTCCTACGAGCGGGACGCCTACCGCGACGGGGACTGCGGCTCCTTCCGGGTGACCTTTGACGAGGAAATCCGTTTCCGGCAGGAACAGCTCACACTGGACTCGGACACGGCGGGCATTCCCCTCTTGGGGGAAGGGCAGGTGCTGATGGAGCTGAAGGTGGCGGGCGGGCTTCCGGTATGGATGGCCCGCGTCCTCTCGGAGCAGAAGATCTACCAGACTTCCTTCTCCAAATACGGAACTGCCTACCAGCAGATTCTGCGCACCCAGCAGAGAGGGGGGAGAAAGTATGCTTGATTCGGTGTTTCGCGGTCTGTTCGATACCGCTTTGACCGACACCATTACACCGGGGCACTTTCTCCTCTGCATCGCGGTTTCGCTGGTCCTGGGCCTTCTGCTGTGCGCCATGAGCCTGTGGCGCTCCAATTACAGCAAGAGCTTTGCCGTCACGCTGGCCACCCTCCCCGCGGTAGTGTGTGTGGTCATTATGATGGTCAACGGCAACGTGAGTACCAGGGTAGCCGTGGCGGGCGCGTTCAGTCTGGTGCGCTTCCGCTCTGCCCCCGGCTCCGCTCGGGAGATTGGGGCCATCTTTGTGGCCATGGGCGGGGGACTTATTGCCGGGATGGGCTATCTGGCCTATGCCGCCCTGTTTACCCTCATTCTGGGCGGTGTGACCATGCTCTATAACGCTCTGCATTTGGGGGAGGGCGGGGGGAATGCCCGCTTTCGCACCCTCCACATCACCATCCCGGAGGATTTGGACTATACCGGCGTCTTTGACTCCATTTTGGCGGGCTATACATCCCAGTACACCCTGACTCAGGTGCGCACCACCAATATGGGCAGCCTCTTCAAGCTGACCTATGATTTGACCCTAAAGGACCCCCAGAGGGAAAAAGCGTTTTTGGATGAACTGCGCCGCCGCAACGGCAACTTGGAAATCTCTCTGAGCCACCAGGATACCGCTGCCGCGGGGCTGTAAGGAAGGGGGGAATCTGGATGAATCCAATCAACCGAAAGAGTGCTCTGGTGCTGCTGCTCTGTGCCCTGCTGGGGCTGAGCGGCTGTGAGAAGGCCGACGCCACCGACGACCCCGCCTCCACCTCTGAGGTAAGTTCCGCCGAATCTCAGGAGAGCAGCGCGGTGAGCACCCCCAACACCACCGCTGTTCTGGACACCAGCGCTCTTTTCAGCGAGCGGGATTTGGCGGGAAGCTATGACGAAAGTGAGGCTGTCACCATTACTCTGAACGGCGATACGGCAGACTGTTCCTCGGATGCGGTGACGGTGGAGGGCTCCCAAGTGGTGATTTCCAAGGAGGGAGTCTACCTCCTCTCCGGCACTCTGACGGATGGGCAGATTGTGGTGAACGCCGCTGACACCGACAAGGTACAGCTGGTACTGGATGGGGTGGACATCACCTGCGCCGACTCCGCCGTCATTTACGCCCTGGAGGCGGATAAGGTTTTTCTCACCTTGGCAGAGGGCTCGGAAAACACCCTCGCCAATGGGGGAAGCTATGTGGCCATTGACGACAACAACATTGACGCCGTGATCTTTGCCAAGACCGACCTCACCCTCAACGGAAGCGGCAGCCTCACCATTCAGGCCCAGGCTGGGCACGGCGTTGTATCCAAAGATGATTTGGTAATTACAGGCGGCAGCTATACCGTCAATGCGGCCAGCCACGGCATAACCGGAAAAGACAGCCTCTCCATTGCCGGGGGCACCTTCTCCATCACCTCCGGCAAGGACGGTTTGCACGCGGAAAATACAGAGGACGCTGCACTGGGTTCCCTCTATCTGGCGGATGGCACCTACACCATTCAGGCCCAGGGGGACGCCATCAGCGCCAGCGGAGCGCTTCAAGTGGACGGCGGCAGCTTCCAGGTTACCACCGGGGAGGGGAGCGCCTCTGTCACCATGACCACCGCCCAGACGATGGGGCCGGGCCAGCATGGACCAGCCCCCTTTGAAGAAACGACTGCCACCACTGAAACGACTGTGGAGGAGGACACCACCAGCCAGAAGGGCATCAAGGCGGACGGCACCCTCTCCATTCAGGGCGGTACCTTCCAGCTGGATACCGCGGATGATGGCCTCCACGCTGGGGGCGATCTTCAGATCACGGCGGGGGAGTTCCACCTGAGCAGCGGAGACGACGCCATTCACTCCGACAGTGCAGTACAAATTCAGGGCGGCACCTTCGACATCCCCTACTGTTATGAGGGCATTGAGGGGCTGTCCATTACCGTGGACGATGGCACCTTCACCATTACCTCCTATGATGACGGCCTCAATGCCGCTGGTGGGGCGGACAGCTCCGGCTTTGGCGGCGGCGGACGTCAGGAGCCGTTTGCCGCCAGTTCGGACAGCTTCCTTACCATCAACGGCGGTACCTTTACCATTGTGTCTGACGGCGACTGTGTGGACTCCAATGGAGATTTGACCATCAACGGCGGAGTGCTCAACCTGACCTGTAACGGCAGCGGGAACACCGCTCTGGATTGCGACGGAAGCTATACCAACAACGGCGGCGAGGTCACCACCAACGACGGCTCGGAGTCCAATCCGGGCGGTATGGGCGGTGGCGGCGGCCAGATGGGCGGCGGAATGCGCCCCGCTGGCGGCCGGGGAAACGCCCCAATGGAACCGCCTCAATAAAAACCACCGGCGCGGCACGGCTCTAAAAGCGGTGCCGCGCCGGTGGTGCGTCTCTAGGGGGTAGGGGCGAGCAGCTCCTCCACCGCCTGGACCGCCTGGGTGTACCGCTCCCAGTAGTCCCCATGGATACAGCGGAAGGTGTGGCCGTGGGTGGTGAGCAACGCCTTAATCTGCTCACTGTACTGGGTGCGGTCGGCCTGGATGACCTCACTTCGACCCCCGTCCTGGACAAAGGGGACGTCCGGCTCTAAAAACAGGATGAGGTCGTAGTGGTTCAGCGCGTCAATGGCGTCGGAGAGGGCCTTGTTTTGCTCCAGATTGGCGTCCTGTAAGAAGTGGAGATAAAACTGGGTAATCAGCGCGTCGGTGTCCTCAAAGAGGAGCATGGGTCCGCTCTGGAGGGCCTGCATGGAGTTGAGCTTCTGTTGGAGGAGAATTTCGGTAAAATCCTCCGGGAGCATGAGGAGGTCGGTGCCGGAGCGCTCTGAGAGTACCCGCCCGGCCTCCTCAATGTAGGTAGCGTTGAAGCGGCGGGCCAGATGGATGGTCAGGGTGGACTTCCCCGTGCTCTCCCCGCCGGTGAGCAGTACCCGCTTGGTGTAGTAGGGCCGCACAAAGGTGGGCAGCCACTCCCAGTGCCCGTAGGGGTTAGCGCGAATCTGGGTGGAGCTGATCTCATTGCGGGGGAAGCGGAAGAGGGTGCTCTCCGGGTAACACTGGCTCCAGAAGCTGTCCGGCCCGTAGTCGCTGCCGCAGAATACTACATCAATGGGGCAGCCAATGTGCGCCCGGATGGTCTGGGCGTCCTTTTCCCAGGCGTCCCTGCCGTAAGCCGCCTTGCTCTCCGCTGTGTCCTCTAACACAAATAGCTCCACATTGGGCAGGTGGGCGGTAGTCTGGTAGAGCCAGCGGTAGCGCACCCGGGCGTCAATTTCCCCCCGGTTCACCCCCACGCTCAGCACCAGATACAGCTTCTTGCACAGGCTGGCCGCCTGGAGGATACAGTCCACATGGCCCAGATGGAGCGGGTTGAAGGAGCCGCCGTAGAGTCCAATTTCATACCGCATGACACATCGCCTCCCGATTCCAGCGCCGGTACATCAAAATCGCGTTAATGAGGTAGACACTCCACATGGCCAGTGTGGCGATACTCTCGCCGCCCTGGAGGAAGTGGACGGCCCACATGACAATGGTCACCGCGTCTACAAAAATCCACAGCACCCACTGCTCGGTGCAGCGCTGGACAGACAGGATTTGAGCGGCCACCGAGCAGACCGTGCTGGTGCTGTCAATAAAGGGCAGATTGCCGCCCAGGGCTTTCAGCACCAGGCCGTAGAGCAGGATACCCACCAGCGTGCCGCCGTAGATGAGCGTCCCCAGCTTGCGGCTGAGCTTGCGCTTGACCACCTCGCCGGTGTCCGCGTTCATGTGCCGCTTCCACGTGTACCACCCCACGAAATTCATGGGGAAGTAGTAGAGCAGATTCAGCATAACCTCCCCATAGTAGGCCGCCTGCCAGGCCAGATAGGCGTACAGCACCACATTCACCGTGCCGAAGAGGAAGGAGCTGCGCTTTCCTTTTCCGGTGAAAATGACGCACCAGATGCCGGTCAGTGCCGAGACAATGCCCACCAGCGTCTCCTTCCAGAAGAGGGAGAGGCCCAGAATGACCCCGCTGGCGACGATGAGCCACAGCAGTTCCCCCAAAGACCAACCTTTCCATTGCCGTTTCAAAACGGTTTCCACAGATGTCACGCTCCATTCTCTGTACAGATGGGATGCCCTTAGTTTGGCACAGTTTTCCGCGTTTCGCAAGGGCTGTTTCCAGCGGCGCTTTGTCTGGGCAGATACTTGAAGTTCGAATCTGTTTATAGTAAGATAATGATAGATTCTGACATTTTTCCTCTGGAATGCAGACCTGACATAGACCCCGATGCCATCTGCTGCACTTGATCGGGACTTTCATGGGCCAGGAGAAATCTTGTCCCATATCGCATTCAGCGAAAGTCAAAGAGAATGAAAGGAGCAGACTTAGTATGAAGCATCGATTCCTATCCATCGCGCTCGCGCTGGTGCTTGCCCTGGGGCTCGTCCTTCCGGCCAGCAGCGCCGCTACCGCCCAGGCGGACTGGCTGCACCCCACCTTGGTGGCGGGCTCCCAGGTGAGCGCCTACATCAACGACGAGGGCGAGCTCTTTACCTGCGGGCTCAACAGTGATTACCAGCTGGGGTATGAAGAAACCAATGATGGCACCACCATCTCTGGTATCGGCACCCCCTCTAAAAAGGCCGGCGCCCAGAACACCTTTAAAAAGGTGATGGACGATGTGGTGACAGTTTCCTTCGGGGGCAGCCAAACCGCCGCCATTAAGACGGATGGCTCCCTCTGGATGTGGGGCGCCAACGGCCTGGGCCAGCTGGGCTTTACCGGGGTCAACTCCGCCGATGGAACCTACCAGACCGTTCCACACAAGGTGATGGACCATGTGGCGCAGGTGAGCTGCGGCTCCAACTTTACCGGCGTAGTCAAGACCGACGGCTCCCTCTGGATGTGGGGGTATGTCTACAACGGTGTGCTGGGGGATGGCTCCGGGGACAACCACACGTCTGAGAACAACCCGGTCCCCCAGAAGATTCTGGACGATGTGGTGATGGTGAGCTGCGGCGGCCAGTGCGCCGCAGCCATCAAGAGCGACGGCTCCCTGTGGACCTGGGGCTCCAACTACAACGGCCAGCTGGGCTTTGAGGGGGGCAACCGGGGCAGCACCAGCTACCCCTATCAGGATGTCCCCCGCAAGATTCTGGACAGCGGCGCGGCCTATGTAGCCTGCGGCAACTCCTTTATGGCCCTCATCAAAACCGACGGCTCTCTGTGGACCTGGGGCTATAACGGGGACGGCGAGCTGGGCAACGGCACCAAGGAGAGTACCTCAGTCCCCCAGAAGGTGCTGGACGACGTGACCGCCGTGTCCGTCAGCAAAAACAATATTGGCACCGTGTGCGCCTTGAAGGAGGACAACTCCCTCTGGGTGTGGGGCTCCAACAACTCTGGCTATCTGGGCTTCAACGGCGGCAATGACAGCGCGGGCCGCTGGCCCATCCAGACCGTGCCCCGGAAGCTGATGGACGGTGTGGCTCAGGTGAGCACCGGCGGCATCCACACCATCGCCATCAAAGAGGACGGCAGCTTCTGGGCCTGGGGGTATAACAACTACGGCCAGCAGGGCCGGGGCAGCAGCATTAGCGGGATGAATTACCTGCCCACCAAGGTCCTGAGCACCCTGCCTTCCACCCAGAGCCAGCCCACAACGACCCCGACAGCGACGCCCACACAGACACAGGCCATTTCCGACTGGGCCAAGGCCGATGTGGCCGCAGCCCAGAAGGCGGGGATTGTGCCGGAGGATCTGCCCGCCAATTACACCCAGGGTATCACCCGGGCGCAGTTCTGCCACCTGGGCGTCGCCCTCTATGAGACGGTGACCGGCAAGGAGATTGCCGGACGGATGCCGTTTAGCGATACTACTGACCTGGCCGTGCAGAAAATGGCCTCTCTGGGGGTGGTCAGCGGTGTTGGCAACAACAAATTTAACCCCAACAGCACCATCACCCGGCAGGAGGCCGCCAGCATTCTGGCCCGTCTGGCGGAGTCTGTGGGGGTGGAGCTGACGGAGGCCAAAACGCCCTTCACCGATACCACCAGTGACTGGGCGCTTTCGAGCATTGCCAAGGTCTATGGTGCCAAGATTATGAGCGGCACCAGCAGCACCACCTTCAATCCTCTGGGGACATACACCATTGAGCAGAGTATCGCCACCATGTACCGGCTCTATGAGATTGCGCCGCACACCAACACCCCGGAGCCGAGTCCGGCGCCCACCCCGACGCCGACCCCCACTGTGACCCCGACGCCGACTCCCACACCTACGGCTACTCCTACTCCGACGCCGACCCCCACACCGACCCCGACACCGACTCCTACGCCCACCCCGACCCCGACTCCTACTCCTACTCCTACTCCCACGCCGACCCCGGAGCAGACTACCCTGACCAACGGCAAGCCCATTACCGAGGCCAACGTACTGGAGATTATCAACGGTCTGCGGAGTGAGTACTACGAGGGGCGGCCTTGGACGAATGCGAATTCCTATTATTCTCCGGCGGTGCATATGACCGGCTATGGCTGCGCTGGCTTTGCGCTGATTTGCAGCGATGCCGCCTTTGGCGATCTGCCGGTGACCAGCAGACACTCCAACTTTGACGCCATCAAGGTGGGTGATATGCTGCGTATCAACAACGATACCCACTCGGTGGTGGTACTGGAGAAGCGTGCCGACAGCGTCATTGTCACAGAGGGCAACTACAACAGCTCCATCCACTGGGACCGGGAAATCAGCCGCCAGAGCCTGGAGAACGGCAACTATGAAGTAACTACCCGCTATCCTTCCTAAATTGCAAGATGAAAAATTTTGTGATTTCTGGTCCTCCCTCTTGAGAATGGGCGCGAAATGGAGTAAACTAAACATGGAATAGAAGCGATTCTTTCCATGATTTTGTTGGAAGCAGAAAGGATGGGGAACATGTTTGGTCTGAGTCCCATTGGGGTGGGCCGCAGCGAAACCTATTCCAATACCATACAAAACCGGCTGAGCCCCAGCAGCATGAGCGCCGTTGGACGGGTAGAACCCGCCCAGACGACGCCAGTGCCGCCGGTGACCGGTGTTTCCGCCGTCCAGCGGGACTCCACACAGCTCACCCCGCCCAATGAGCCCCAGCTCCCCACCATTCGGGAGGGGGCGGACCCGGTGGAGATGGCGGTGCGCGGCCGGATTCAGTACCTGAACCCGGAGGACGCCGGTCAGCAGAACACCCTGAACCCTGCGGACGCACAGAACGCCCAGAGCGTCCAAAAGAGCAAATCGGCGCAGGAGGTCATGGAGGAGGGCGAGTGCCAGACCTGCAAGGAGCGCAAGTATCAGGACGGCTCCAATGACCCCGGCGTCTCTTATCAGACGCCCACCAACATCGCGCCGGAGCTGGCGGCCTCCGCCGTCCGCGGCCATGAGCAGGAGCATGTGGTGCGGGAGCAGGCCAAGGCCAAACGGGAAGACCGGGAAGTGGTCAACCAGTCGGTCACTCTCCACACCAATATCTGCCCGGAATGCGGAAAGGTCTATGTCTCCGGTGGTACCACCCGCACCACCACACGGGCGGCGGATGTGGCCTCTCTCTATCAGCAGGAGGAGCCCCAGCCCAGCCTCTTCCAGGGTGTGGCATAACGGCAATTTCTTTGGAAAAAGTCCAGCATACGCTGGACTTTTTCCATATCCTGAATCAAGAGAGGAGAGGCACGCGATGATACAGAGCGTAGACTTCCTGACGGGCGCGGTGGTGCAGGAGCTGCGCCCCGTGTGTGATTACTGGCAGCTGGTCACAGACGGCCCCATCGTCTCTCTGTACAACCCCTTTCAGGTCTTCCTTCCCCACCAGGAGCAGCCGTCCCACCACTGGGATTGCGGAATGGTGGAGGGACAGACGGTTGTCTCCGAGTGCTGTGAGGAGGATGCTTATTACCAAATCACACTGGGCAACGGCGTCCGTCTCCAGATTTCCCTGCGGCCGGAGGACTATACCGGCCCGGAGGGGGTCTATATTTTGAACTCCAACGCCGGCCTTTTCCTGGTCTTTTAAGGACAATCGGAGGGGAGAGGGCTGTCTATACGGTGCGGAAGGAGAGATAGCATGGAGTTCCACGCTTTGATCCAGCAGTATGTGGATTTGCTCCGTCCCCACTTTGGAGCGCTGCTCCGGGTGGACGACAGTGAGGAGGAAAAGGAGTGGGTGGCCATCATGCTGGATGGCTCAGAAGAGGAGTTCTTCTTCTCCCTCTATGGGATGGACTGCGTCCACCTGTACTGGTGCAATGAGTGCTTTATCTTGGACTGCCACAGAGAATCGCTGGTGTCCTCTGATACCTATGGTGAAATTGTGTTGGAGGGACGGTTGGAGCCCCAGCAGATTCCACCCATGGTGGTGGAGCTGGTCTTGCGGCTCAGGGACAGCCGGTTTCTCCGCAAGCGAGAGGTGGTTCTGGGGTGGACCCCCTCTGGCTATGACACCATCCGGGCGTACACCATTCTAGCGGAGACACCCCATCCACCCAGAGAGCCCTATCGTCTCAAAAATATTACCATTCAGTTTTGCAAAACACCGTTGGAAACAGGGAGGAACATCTGATGGAATCCATACAGCCCCAGGCCCGTGCCATTCGGGCCGTCTATACCGACACCACCATTCGCGTGTACCAGGCATTCTCCCCCCTCATCGCGGACGAGGCGGTACAGCTGGGGACCTTTGGGCCCCATTTCAAACGGACCCGGATGACCTGGATTAAGCCCTCCTTTCTCTGGATGATGTACCGGTGCGGCTGGGCGGAAAAGGAGGGACAGGAGCGGGTGCTGGCCATTGATTTGAAGCGCAGCGGCTTTGACGATCTGGTTCGAACGGCGGTAGAGTCCACCCACCGGGCCTATCCCAATCTCTCGCTGGCAGAGTGGCAGAAACTCATTCAGACTTCTCAGGTCCGCTGTCAGTGGGACCCGGAGCGCACCCCGGACGGCTCTCCGCTGCCCTACCGCAGCCTCCAGTTGGGGCTGCGGGGCGAAGCGGTGTCCCACTATGTCGACGACTGGATTGTCCGCCTCTCCGACATTACCGACTATGTGAAGGATTTAAACCAAAAACGGCGCAGCGGGGTGGATATTCGGCCGGAACTGCCCCCGGAGCGCGACTATCCCATGCCGGACTAAGGCAGTATCGGCTGACGGAATCCAGCAAACGGTGGAAACAAAAAAACTTCCCCGGAAGCAAAGCTTCCGGGGAAGTTCAAGCTGGTGCGGATGACGGGACTTGAACCCGTACGTCGATTGACACACGCCCCTCAAACGTGCCTGTCTACCAGTTCCAGCACATCCGCGTTTGGCCTTCACTCAGACCGCTAGATTATTATAGCGAACCATGCGGTATTTGTCAACTGCTTTTTCCACGCTCACAAAAATTTTTCCAACTTGCCTGAATTCAATCCCTCCTGTATACTAAGAGTAGTTCATCCATGTATCCGACAGGGAGGTGCGCCATGTTCGATTTCAGACACATGGAGCGGTATCGGGAAAACGGCCATCTGGAGGCCAAGCTGGCCACCGGCGGTCTGCCGAGGAGCATCTGGGAGACCTATTCCGCCTTTGCCAATACCAGCGGCGGCCTCATCCTGCTGGGTGTGGAGGAGCGGGAGGACCACTCGCTGCGCATTCAAGGGCTGCTCAACGCCCAGGAGATGCTGGAGGAATTTCTCACCCTGGTTCAGGACCCCAAGGTGGCCAGCGCCGACCTGGTGGGCCCGGACGGCGGGCAGGTGGTGGACACCGGCCTGGGGGAGATTCTGGTGCTGCGCATCCCCCCGGCTCCCTTGGAGTTGCGCCCCGTCTATGTGGGTGGCGACCCCTACCGTGGCTCCTATTGGCGGGAGGGGGAGGCCGATCTCCACTGTACCTATGAAGAGGTGGCGGCCATGCTGGCGGGGCAGTCCCCGGAATACGAGACGCTTTGAAGCAAAAACAGCATATAACATATAAGAGGACCGTGGAGGGGAGAAAGACCCCGTCCACGGTCCTTTTTTACTGGTTATCCGGTATGGATTTTTTGACTTCCAAAAGCACTAGCACCAGACTGACCCCCAGCAGCAGGTGGCCGATACCGGCCACACCGGAGACTGCCCCGTTGGCGGCGGTGGACAGCGGAGTTCCCAGTACCTGGAGCACCCCCCGCACCAGAAGCATCACCACCGTGAGATTCAGCCCCACCTGGTAGACGGCCAAAATCCGTCCTGTTTTGGCATTCAGGAAGGAAAACTCCTTTTCCAGCAGCAAAAGGAGCAGGAAGAACACCATCCCCAGCAGAAAATAGTGGGTAT
>DXDX01000124.1 GCA_019115265.1 Candidatus Flavonifractor merdigallinarum
CCAAGGAAGTCAGAAAAGAGCCGCAAATGTAGGTTTCCTACGATACCATAAAAAATCCGCGATGTTTAAAGTGGACCCTGTCCCCGGCCAGCTGGTCAGGGGCAGGGTTCTTACGCTTTTCTTAATTTATCGTTTTTCAATAAATTTCAATTGACTTTCGATATGAGCGGTGCTATGCTATCCTCGAAAGGAGGTCGTCTCCATGGAACCGACCGGAGTACAAAAGCTGGCCTGGGTGCTGAAAATCCTGGTGACCATCACATTTCTCTGTAATTTGCTGGTGCTGCCCCTGGTGCCGGTGCTGGTGTCCTTCCTCAGCAGCGGAATGCCCGTCCACGAGCTGCTCTCCAATCTGACCGCCGCGCCCCCCGCGCCGGGCGATGACTTTTTCTACCTCTCTCCCCCGCTCCAGCTCTTTCTGCTGCTGCTGGGCGCGTGGCGGGACAACTTCTCCTACACTGTAGTCCTCACCTGTTTCCTCCTCTTCTGCGGGGTGTGTACCGCGGTGATCCTCTGGCAGGCCCGGCGGGTACTGGGCACCATTTTGCGGGGCACTCCCTTCTGCCGGGAGAATGGGAGAAACCTCCGGCGGGCGGCGGTGTGCTGCTTCCTAATTTCCCTCTTCGCCCTCATCCGCCTGCTATGGGGGTTCTTCTACTACGGAAGTCTCGCCCCCCTGCTCACCTACAACGCCCTCTTTGTGCCGGTGTTCTTTATGGGTGGCCTTCTGTGTCTGGTCATGTCGGCCCTCTTCCGTCAGGCGGCAGAGCTGAAGGAAGAGCACGACTTGACGATTTAGGGAGGTGCTCCCATGCCCATTGTTGTCAACCTGGATGTGATAATGGCCAAGCGGAAAATGAGCCTCAGTGAGCTGGCCCAGAAAGTGGACCTCACCTTGGCCAATCTGTCCATTTTGAAAAATAACCACGCCAAAGCGGTGCGTTTCACCACCCTAGAGGCCATCTGCCGGGCGCTGGACTGTCAGCCGGGGGACATTCTGGAATATGTGCCCGATTCGCCCGGCGACACGCCGCCCACCCCGTGAAAGGAGCTTCATCATGTCGGATCTCTCCAACACTGCCCCCTCCCCCGCGTCTCAGCCCAAGCCGCCTCAAAGTGCGGTTCTCATCCCCCGGCCCAAGCCGGTGTGGGTGG
The DNA here is from genome assembly GCA_019115265.1 of Candidatus Flavonifractor merdigallinarum. GTDB lineage: Bacteria > Bacillota > Clostridia > Oscillospirales > Oscillospiraceae > Pseudoflavonifractor_A > Pseudoflavonifractor_A merdigallinarum. The sequence goes on from DXDX01000124.1 coordinate 1,156, forward strand.
TGGACCAGCGGGACAGGCTGGCGCTGCTCTTTGCCCTTCTGGTGGCGCTGCTCACCGTGCAGGTTCTGCTGTACAGCCGCTACATGCCCGGTCTGGGTATGGCGGTACTGGTGGGCGTCTGGTACGCCCTGCGGCTCTGGCACGGCGGGAAGGCCGCCTTCGCCACTAAGGAAAGCCGCCTGCTGCTGGCGGCGGTCGTTCTGCTGACCCTCACCTTTGTCCTCTTCTCCAATGTGTATCTGCGCCTGCTCAACACCCTGCTGCTCTTCTGCCTCATTGTGGTGCAGCTCTTTGAGGGTATCCCTGGCGCCAAGGCCTGGAGCGCCCCCGCCATGCTCCCCCGTCGGGCCTATCTCTTCCTGGATGGCCTGTTTGGCCGCGTCGGCTCGGTGGGTGCGGTGCTGGCCAGTCTGGGCAAGGGGACACGGCAAAAACGTGTTTTGGCCGCGCTGGCCGGCGGCGCGGTGGGAATTGGGCTGCTGTGCATCATCTTCCCCTTGCTCCGCTCGGCGGACGCGGTATTCTCCTCCCTCACCGACCAAATCGTCCATTGGCTGCAAGTCAACCTGGGCAGCGCCTTTGCCCGGCTGCTGCTGGCCGTGATGCTCACCCCCTTCCTCTTTTCCCTGCTCTACCAGCTGCGCTATCCCAAAGCGGACACCACCGCCTCAGAGCACACCACCTCTAAGCCCACTCTGGAGCCCGCCATGCCCATTGTTCTTCTCCTGCTGCTGGACGCCACCTATGTCTTTTTTCTGGGCACCCAGCTGGCCGCCCTCTTCGGCGGGGAGGCCTATGTGGCCGCTGTGGGGGTGAGCTATGCGGAGTACGCCCGCAGCGGCTTTTTCCAGCTGGTGTGGGTGTCCCTCCTCAACTTGACCGCCGTCCTCTCCTGCATCCACTTCAGCCGCCGGGAGGGGCTGGGCGGGCGGATGGTGCGTCTGCTGGCCGCCGTGCTGGTGGCCCTCACCGCCGTGCTGCTGTCCTCCGCCTGCGCCCGTATGACCCTCTATGTGACCATGTACGGCCTCTCCATGAAGCGCTTGTTCACCTATTGGGCGATGGCCTTTTTGGCAGTGTGCCTCCTGTGCGCCCTGTGGAAGATCTTCCACCCCACCTTTGGCTTTTTCCGGGTGTTCTTCTCCATGGGCCTTACAGCCTGGCTCCTCTTCAACTATGTGGGGCCGGACGCCCTCATCGCCCGGTACAATGTAAACGCCTATCAATCTGGCCAGATTGGGTGGATTGATACCGACTATCTGGGCACCCTCTCCTATGACACACTGGACTATCTGGAGGGGATTCCCTCCTGTGACCGTCTTATCCGGGAACAGCGGGCCCAGGCCGCCCAGGAGGCCTCCAGCTGGCAGACCTGGTCCCTCTCCGCCTGGCGAGCGGCCCACTAAAACAGACGCCGTCACCTGCTCGATGAAAGGCAGGTGACGGCGTTTGTGCGTCTCAAATTCGATTTATACGGTTTCCTTCTCTTCGTTCTCCGCCACCAGACGGCGGATGACCTCCTCCGGATAGGAGAGAAGCCGTCCCAGCTCCCAGGCCACCCGGCTCCGGTTGCCGCCAAAGTAGGCCCGGTTGGCCACCATGGATTCCTTGCGCTCTTTGAGCCGGATGTAGTCCTCAATCACATGGTCATCCCGGTAAAGCAGGATGCTGTATGTCCCCTTGCTCTGAGAGAGGGGGATGAGGTCGGTGACCAAGGGGTCGTCCTCCGGGTAGAGCTTGGTCCCATGCTGGCGGCAGTTCTCATGGGCGTACTCAATGAGGGCCTCCCGCTCCTCCCGGGTGGACAGGGGGCGGCTCAGCGCCAGCGATTTGACGCCCAGGGCCACCAGACGGTTCACGCCGTCAATCAGGCCGCTGTCAAAAGAATAAGAGTCAATCTGCATCGTTCGGGCCTCCAATCTAACATCAGTTCCATTTTACAACGTTCTTTCGGAGGCCGCAAGGGAAAAAGGACCGAAAAGCAGCGGTAAGAGCGAAAGATTTTCGTAACATCAGTGTGCCCAGTCCCGGCTGCGCTCCACCGCCCGGCGCCAGCCGGCCAGCAGTTTCTCCCGCCGCTCCGGCTCCATGGCAGGGGTAAAGGTGCTGTCCCGGCACCAGAGTTTGCGCAGCTCCTCCCGGTCCTTCCACACCCCCACCGTAAGGCCCGCCAGAAGGGCCGCACCCAGCGCGGTGGTCTCCCGCACCACCGGGCGCACCACATCCCGGCCCAGTACGTCCGCCTGGAACTGCATGAGGAACCCGTCCCGGCTGGCTCCGCCGTCCGCCCGCAGACAGGACAGGGGCAGGCCGGTATCCCGCTCCATCGCCCCCACCAGATCGGCCACCTGATAGGCGATGGACTCCTGCGCGGCCCGGATGATGTGCTCCCGCTTGGTCCCGCGGGTGATGCCCACCATAGTCCCCCGGGCGTACATGTCCCAGTAGGGCGCCCCCAGCCCGGTAAAGGCGGGGACTAGGTACACCCCGCCGGTGTCCGGGACTTTTTGGGCATAATACTCCGCGTCCCGGCTGTCGGTGAAGAAGTGCAGCTCGTCCCGCAGCCACTGGATGACCGCGCCCCCCACAAACACCGAGCCCTCCAGGGCGTACTCCACCCCGCCGCTGCCAGTGGCGGCCAGCGTGGTAATGAGGCCGTTGTGACTTTCGCAGGGAGTGCTGCCGGTGTTCATCAGCAGGAAGCAGCCGGTGCCGTAGGTGTTTTTGGCGTCGCCGGGAGAAAAACAGGTCTGTCCGAAGAGGGCGGCCTGCTGGTCCCCGGCCATCCCCGCAATGGGGACTTTGACGCCCTGAATATCAGTACGGCCATACACGGTCCCCGAGGGGGCCACAGCGGGGAGAATCTGCTCAGAAATGTCCAGCGCCTCCAGCAAGTCGGTGTCCCAGCGCAGGTGGTGGATGTCAAAGAGCATAGTGCGGGAGGCGTTGGTGTAGTCCGTGGCGTGGACTGCCCCGCCGGTGAGCTTCCACAGCAGCCAAGTGTCCACTGTACCGAAGAGCAGCCGCCCCTGCTTCGCCAGCTCCCGCGCCCCGTCCACATGGTCCAGCAGCCAGGCAATTTTGGTGGCGGAAAAATAGGCGTCCGGCACCAGGCCGGTCACCGCCCGGATGTGCTCCCCCATCCCCTCCTCCAACAGCCTGTCCACCAGCGGCGCGGTGCGTCGGCACTGCCAGACAATGGCGTTGTAGATGGGGCGCCCGGTCTCTTTATCCCAGAGGACGGTCGTCTCCCGCTGGTTGGTGATGCCGATGGCGGCGATGTCCCTGGGGGACACCCCCGTCTTGGCAATGACCTCCATCATCACCCCATACTGGGAGGACCAGATCTCCATTGCATCGTGCTCCACCCACCCCTCCTGGGGGTAGATTTGGGTAAATTCCTTCTGGGCCACGCCCACCACATTCTGCTGCCGGTCAAAGAGGATGGCCCGGGAGCTGGTGGTACCCTGGTCCAGAGCCAGAAGATAAGTCGCCATGGGAACGCCTCCAATCCGTCATCTATATTTCTGCTTTTCTGAGTGTACGCGCTTCCGAGGAGAGAGGCTGAGCGCCCCGTGGGGGCAGGCGGAAAAACATGCGCCGCAGCGGATACACTCCGGGCTGTTGGGGGTCTGCCACACCGGCACATCCAGCCCGCAGGCGCTCTGGCACGCGCCGCAGGAGACGCACCGGTCCTCCACCACCCGGATGCGCACCAGCGACACCGGATTAAAGAGGCCGTACAGCGCCCCCAGCGGGCAGAGATACCGGCAGAAGGGCCGGTAAACGGGAATGGACAGCAAAATCAGCACCACCAGAATGGCGCTCTTCCAGGTAAACAGCCACCCCAGCGCCCCCCGCAGACTCTCATTGACGGCCGCCAGAGGCCATCCGGCCAGCAGCGTCCCCGAGGGGCAGACATATTTGCAGAACCAGGTGGTCCCCTGCCCGAAGGCGTCCACCGCAAAGAGGGGAAGCAGTACTACAAACCCGGCCAGCAATAAGTATTTCACCCACTTCAGCACCCGGTCGCCGGGGAGCTTACGCCACTTTTTCGGGAAGGGAATCTTGTGGAGCAAATCCTGCACCAGCCCGAAGGGGCACAGCCAGCCGCACACGCCCCGGCCAATCACCGCCCCAATCAGGATGAGAAAGCCCAGCACATAGGCCACGGCCCGGCCGCTGTGGGTGGCGAGGGCCACCTGGAGGGAGCCCAGGGGGCAGGCTCCCAGCGCACCGGGACAGGAGTAGCAGTTAAGGCCGGGCACACAGAGGGATTTACTGTCCCCTCTCCAAATCTTTCCGCCCAGGAAGCCCTGGACATAGCCGTTGGAGAGGGCGGTCCACCCCAGCTGAACCAGCAGACGGGCCCGTTGGCCCAGCGCGTGTATCACGTTACCCAATGCCCACACACTCCAAACAGAGGTTGATGGCCTTGGTGTAGACCACACTGGCGCCCCCCGCACCCAGTCCGCCCAGCAGCAGGACCAAACCTACCGCGGCCAGCACCAATCCCGGCCCCCAGCGCCGCAGTTTGCTCATTCCACTTCCTCCAGTAGCTCGTCAATCACAGCGGCCCAGCCATCCTTGTCCTTGGCACCCATATAGAGGGTGCCCACCTGGTTCCCTGTCTCGTCCACAAAAAAGGTGGAGGGCAGGGCGTAAATCTGGCCCAGAAGTCCATACAAATCCTGAGAGGGCAGGAGATTGGTATAGGTGACGCCGCTGCCGGAGGCGATGGTCCGGGCATCCTCCACCAGCGCCTCATCCAGAGAACCGTCCTGGGTGAGCACATCGCTGACAATCCCCACAATCTGCACGCCCTTCTCGGCGTACTCGGTGTGGAGGGCGGCCAAATCGGGCATCTCCTCCTTACAGGGCGGACAGAAGGTGCCCCACACGTTGACCATGGTCAGCTTGTGCCCCTCCAGAATGGACTGGTCCACCGTGTTCCCCTCCAAATCCATGGCGGTAAAGCTGCTGAGTACGCCGGCGGAAGGGTTGGAACTCTCCGAAGGGCTCGCCTCCGCACTGGGGGCTGCGGTGGGTGCGGCGCTCCCGCCGCCACAGGCAGTGAGGGAGAGAACCAAAACCAGCGCAGCCGCGGGGAGAATATGTTGACGCGATGCAAACATGAAACCATCGCTCCTTTCCATAGGATGGTTAGAGAATAGCAAAGGCCGGAGCGGAAGTCAACCTCTCTTCCCCGCTTGACAGGGAGAAAAAACGGGCTATAATTGACATATCAACAATTGATATGTCAATAAAAGGGGGATGACCATGGAGCGGACCTTTCACATGCTGCTCTACCGGGCCTTTCACGCCCAGCGCAGCCGCCTCCAGCCCTGTCTGCGGGAGCTTGGCCTGGGGCCAGGGCAGCCCAAGCTGCTCTCCTACCTGAGCACCCACGGCCCCTGCCGGCAGCGGGAACTGGCAGACTATTTCGAGATTGACCCGGCGGCGGTGTGCCGGATGCTGGACGTCCTGGAAAAGGGTGGCTTTGTCTCCCGGCAGCCAGAGGAGGGCAGCCGGCGGTGCGACCTCTTCTCCCTGACCACACTGGGACAGGCCGCCACCGCCGCTTGGAAACGCCGCAGCAAAGAGGTGGAGGAGCTGGCCCTCACCGGGTTCTCCCCCGAAGAGCGGGCGCAGTTTTCCGCTTTTCTCCAGCGGGCTTACCACAATCTTCACACGGGAGGAGGGAGCAGCCATGCATGACCTGCGCCGTCTGCTGCACTATCTGGGACCCTACCGGCGGGATATGGTGCTGGGAGGCCTTCTCATCCTGGTGGAAACCTTCTTTGAGCTGCTCATTCCCGTTCTGATGGCGGACCTCATTGATGTGGGTGTGATGAACGGGGACATGCATTTCCTCATGGTCAAGGGCGTCCAGATGAGCATCTGCGCCGCCCTCTCCCTCATCACCGGGCTCCTCTACGCCCGGTATGCCGCCCGGGCGGCCTATGGCTGGGGCGCTCAGGTGCGCAAGGCCCAGTTTGAAAAGGTGCAGCGGTACGCCTTCTCCAATCTGGACCACTTTGACACCTCCTCCCTGGTCACACGCATGACCACCGATGTGACCGTGCTGCAAAACGCCATCAACGGCGGCTTCCGGCCCCTGCTGCGCAGCCCGGTCATGCTGCTGATGGGGGTGGGGCTCTCCCTGTGGATGAACGCGGAACTGGCCCTGGTCTTTTTTGTATGCGCCCCCATTCTGGCCGTCATTCTCTTCCTGGTTGTGCGCCGGGTGGCCCCCATGTACAGCCGCCTCCAGCGCTCGGTGGACCAGCTCAACCATGTGGTCCAGGAGGGGCTCACCGCCATCCGGGCGGTGAAAGCCTTTGTCCGGGGGGAGTATGAGGAGGAGAAGTTCCAGGAGGTCAACGCCGAACTCATGGACACCAGCCAGAAAACCTTCCACTACGCGGTACTCAACCTGCCCGCCTTCCAGCTGGTGATGTACACCTCCGTGGTGCTCCTGCTGTGGTTTGGCGGGAACATGATTCTGGCGGGCACGTTACAGGTGGGGGAGCTCACCGGCTTTTTGAGCTATGTACTCCAGGTGATGAACTCCCTGATGATGATTTCCAATGTCTTTCTTCTCCTCACCCGCTCGCTGGCCAGCGCCCGGCGGATCAGCGAGGTGCTCAGCGAAGAGGTGGAGCTCACCTCCCCGCCTCACCCGGTGGCGGAAGTCCCCGACGGCAGTGTGGAGTTTGAAAACGTCTCCTTCAAGTACCACGCCGACGCGGCGGAGTACGCCCTCTCCGGGGTAAACCTCCACATCGCCGCCGGGCAGACGGTGGGCATCCTGGGGGGCACCGGCTCGGCCAAAAGTACGTTGGTGCAGCTCATTCCCCGGCTCTACGACGCCACCGAAGGGGTGGTCAAAGTGGGGGGCCGGGATGTGCGGGAGTACGATTTGGCCGCCCTGCGGGACGCGGTGGGCATGGTGCTCCAGAAAAATGTCCTCTTCTCCGGCACAGTGCGGGAAAACCTCCTGTGGGGGAACCCGGACGCCGATGACGAAACCCTGTGGGCCGCCTGCCGCGCCGCCTGCGCCGATGAATTTCTGGAGCGGATGCCGGGCGGTCTGGACAGCGATTTGGGCCAGGGGGGCGTCAATGTCTCCGGTGGGCAGAAACAGCGGCTGTGCATCGCCCGCACCCTCTTAAAAAAGCCCAAAATCCTCATCTTTGACGACTCCACCAGCGCGGTGGACACCGCCACAGAGGCCAAAATCCGCGCCGCGCTGTCCGCGCTGCCCAACGTCACCAAAATTATCATCGCCCAGCGCCTGACCTCGGTGATGCACACCGACCAGATTATCATTCTGGACGATGGGCGCATCCACGCCGTGGGCACCCATCAAACCCTGCTGGCCCACGATCCTATCTATCAGGAGATTTACGCCACCCAGATGAAAGGAGGGGAGGACGATGGCAGCCCGGCAGCTCAGCGCTAAAAAGCCCAAAAATCTGCGCTACACCCTGCGCACCCTCCTGTCCTATATGGGACGGCACAAGTTTTTGCTGCTGATTGTGGCGGTGCTGGTGACGGTGAGCGCCCTGTGCAACCTCTTGGGCACCTATATGATCCGCCCGCTGGTGAACGGTCTGGCCGAGGGCGGGCGCACCCACCTCATTCAGGCCACCGCCCTCACGGCGGCCATCTACCTCACCGGTGCCCTGTGCTCCTTTGGGTACACACAGACCATGGTGAAAGCGGCCCAGCAGATTCTCTTTGACATCCGGCGGGACCTCTTCTCCCATCTTCAAAAGCTGCCTCTGCGCTTTTTTGACGGGCAGCGCCACGGCGATGTGATGAGCTATTTCACCAACGATGTGGACACCATCGCGGACGCCCTCAACAATAGCTTTGCCATGCTGATTCAGAGCTTTATTCAGGTGGTGGGTACCCTCACCCTGCTCTTCATCCTCAACGCCCCTCTCACGCTGGTGGTGGCGGTGTGCTATGTGGCCATGTTTCTCTACATCCGCTTCAGCGCCAAGCGGAGCAAGCGCTACTACCACCACCAGCAGCGCAGTCTGGGCGATTTGGATGGCTATATTGAGGAGATGACCGCCGGCCAGAAGGTGGTCAAGGTCTTTAACCACGAAGGCGCCAGCCTGAAAACCTTTCTGGAGAAGAATGAGGCGCTGCGTCAGGCGGGGACCGGGGCTCAGGCCTACGCCGCCACCATGATTCCGGCGGTGGTGAGCATCTCCTATGTCAATTACGCCATTGTGGCGGTGCTGGGGGGCCTGATGGCCATGAAGGGCCTCACCGATGTGGGGAGTCTCGCCAGCTATCTGGTTTTTGTACGGCAGGCGGCGTTGCCGATCAACCAGTTCACCCAGCAGAGCAACTTCCTCCTGGCCGCTCTGGCCGGGGCTGAGCGGGTCTTTGAGGTGATGGATTTGCCCCCGGAGGTGGACGAGGGACAGGTGGATCTGGTCCCCGCCGGGAAAAAGGGCGCCTGGGTCTGGCGCAAGCCGGACGGACAGGAGCGCCCCCTGCGGGGTGCGGTGCGCTTTGAGCATGTGGTCTTTGGCTATGAGGAGGGTCACCCCATTTTAAAGGATATCAGCCTCTACGCCGAGCCGGGACAGAAAATCGCCTTTGTGGGCTCCACCGGCGCGGGCAAGACCACCATCACCAACCTCATCAACCGCTTTTACGATGTCCAGAGCGGGCGTGTCACCTACGACGGCATGGATGTGCGGGACATCAAAAAGGACGCCCTGCGCCGCTCGCTGGGCATTGTGCTCCAGGACACCCACCTCTTCACCGGCACCATCGCGGACAACATCCGCTTTGGTAAGCTGGACGCCACCCAGGAGGAGGTGGAGCGGGCCGCCCGCATCGCCAACGCCGACTCCTTTATCCGCCGCCTGCCCAAGGGGTATGACACCATGGTCACCGCCGACGGGGCCAACCTCTCCCAGGGCCAGCGGCAGCTCATCGCCATCGCCCGGGCCGCCGTGGCCGACCCGCCGGTACTCATTCTGGACGAGGCCACCTCCTCCATTGACACCCGCACCGAGTCGCTGGTGGAACAGGGGATGGACCAGCTCATGGAGGGGCGCACCGTGTTCGTTATCGCCCACCGGCTCTCCACCGTACGCAACGCCGACGCCATTCTGGTGCTGGAGCACGGCCAGGTTGTGGAGCGGGGGGACCACGCCTCCCTTCTGGAGCAGAAGGGGGAATATTACCAGCTCTATCACGGCATGTTCGAGCTCAGCTGAACAAACAAGTCCGCCCGGAAGCAAAATACTTCCGGGCGGACTGTTTTTCGACTTCCGATGAAATTAAAGTTGTTTGGCCTTCTCCTTGATGAACTGGCGCAGCCACTTGGCCGTGGCCTTGTTCTCCAGGGCGAAGTCCAGTGTAGCCTCCAAAAATCCGGTGATATTGCCGGTGTCGTACCGGCGGCCCTCAAAGTCCACCGCCACCATACGCTCAAGCTGGCACAGTTCCCGCAGGCCGTCGGTGAGCTGGATTTCCCCGCCATAGCCGGGCTTCACATTCTCCAGCACCTCAAAAATCTTGGGAGTGAGTACATAGCGCCCCAGAATGGAGTAGTTGGAGAGCATCTGTTGGGGGGTGGGCTTTTCGTTCATATCGGACACGCTGAAAATCCGGTCCTCCAGCATTCCCACCTTCACGGAGGAGTAGCGGGAGATGGCCTCGGTGGAGACCTTCTGCACTCCCACAGCGGAGGCCTGGTACTTCTCCGCCGCGTCAATGAGCTGCTTGGTCACTGGCTTCTTGGCCCGCATAATATCGTCGCCCAGCAGTACCGCGAATGGCTCATCCCCCACAAAGCGCTTGGCCCGGTAGATGGCGTGGCCCAGACCCTTGGTCTCCTTCTGCCGGACATAGAAGATGTTGGCCAAGTCCGCCGCCCGGCGCACCTCCACCAGCTCCCGCTCCTTGCCGGCCTGGAGCAGACGGGTCTCCAGCTCAGGGTAGTAGTCAAAATAGTCGTCCATGGCGGACTTGGCCCGGTTGGTGACGATGAGAATATCCTCAATCCCCGCGTCCACCGCCTCTTCGATGATATACTGGATCACCGGCTTATCCACCATGGGGAGCATCTCTTTGGGCACCGTCTTGGTGGCGGGGAGCATCCGGGTCCCCAGCCCCGCGGCGGGAATGACAGCCTTGCGCACTTTCATAAAACAACCTCCTTGGTACGTTGTGAATTTTGGTTGATTTTCTCTAGTGTACCACGCCCACAGACAAAATACCAGCAAAAAACCGCCGTCTCCTCTCCACAGCGGAAACAGCGGTTTGATTTCTTCTCAGCTCCGGGCGGCGGGGATGCGTCCGGCAGGCATCATGGTCTGAAGATAGCGCACCCGGGGCAGCACCGAGAGCAGGATGGAGCCCAGCACATAGCAGGCCAGCAGCTCCCCGACTGCCACGCTCACCCCATTGAAGGCAAAGGCGGTCCAGAACCCAGGACCGAAGCCCACCTCATACCAGGCAATCATGCCGCCCACAATAACGCCGTTGCAGATGACCGGCGGCAGGGGGGCCAGAAAGCGGTTGGGCATTTTGGCGGTCCACAGGGCGGCCAGCAGAGTGGCCAGCGAACCCAGCACAATGTCCAGCGGCCCCACAGTGCTCATCAGATTGGTGATGATGCACCCCACAAAAAGGCCCGGCGCGGTGGCCGGGAACAGGAAGGGCAGCACACACAGGGCCTCGGCAAAGCGGCACTGTACCGCGCCGTAGGTCAGGCCGAAGATGTTGCCAAAGTAGCTCAAAACGGCGTAGAGGGCGGCCACCATGGCGGCCAGGGTGATCTGTCGGGTGTCAAAGCGTTTCATTCTCGGATTTCCTCCCATTTTTTGTTTAGAGAACGGCGGAGAATCCCCTTCCGCCGAACGAACACGGCTGTGCCGTGCTTGGACTGGATGTGGAGAACCAGTCGGAGGTATTCTACCGGAGACGGGAGAAAATGTCAACCCCTCCTAAAATTCTGACAGCTTACCAGTAAATTTTTTATTTTCCCTTGCTCCTGTGGAAGCGTTCGTTTATAATAGAGACAAAGATGCCCGGCAGGCAGAACTGCGGACATCCTTCTCCACTATATACTTAAGGAGGAAACCACCATGAAGATCGTTGCTACCGAGAATGCTCCCGCTGCCATCGGCCCCTACTCCCAGGGCTATGAAGTGGGCGGTCTGGTCATCACTTCCGGCCAGCTGCCTGTGAATCCTGCCACCGGCGAGATGCCTGCCACCATTGAGGAGCAGGCTGAGTGGAGCTGCAAGAATGTGGCCGCCATCCTGGAGGCCGCCGGCACCAGCATGGACAAGGTTGTCAAGACCACCTGCTTCCTGGCTGACATTGGCGACTTCGCTGCCTTCAACGAGGTCTATGCCAAGCACTTCACCTCCAAGCCCGCCCGCAGCTGTGTCGCGGTCAAGCAGATCCCCAAGGGCGCTCTGTGCGAGATCGAGGCCATTGCCGAGAAGTAATCTCCCCAAACAGCTCAAAGGCACACCGCAATCTGCGGTGTGCCTTTTCTTATACCAAGAGGGTATATGCCGATATTACGCCAAGGGACAGAAGCAGTTCGGTGGATTGGTTCCGATACCCGTTCGTCGACGCAGTCTCTTTTGATTTCCCCCGCTCCACTCTGAAATGGCGCTCCGTGTTTGCTCCCGTTTGTTATGTATTCTGCGCTTGATACGCCTCGCCCCACTCCCGCAGGGCGTTTAAAATCGGATTCAGGCTGTATCCCAAATCGGTCAGGGTGTATTCCACCCGGGGCGAAACTTCCGCATAGACGGTCCGGGTGAGCAGACCGTTTTCCTCCATCTCCCGCAGCTGGGCGGTCAAAACCTTCTGAGACACATGCCCGATGGATTTTTTCAGCTCGCCAAACCGCTTGGTGCCCGTCATCAAATCCCGCAAAATGAGTACAATCCACTTGCTGCTAATCAACGTCAATGTGGTCTCCACCGGACAAGCCGGCAGGTCCTTTGCCGTCACTGCCATAGAGCTTCCTCCTGTTCCAATCGTTTCTATCCTACTCTTGGTGTTTATCCTATGCTAAGTTTCCATCTGGTGTCAAGTCTCCTAAATGAACAGAATCCTACGATGCCGGAAGCCAGACAGGCCGGAAGGCCGCGCAGCAACCGGCCCATGGTTACCGCGGCGTTCCTATGCCACAATATTGTGCGTACTTTTCAAGAGCAAAGAGGCGCGCTACAATGGATTCATCCAAGGAAACTCCATTTTCCAGAGGTAAACCGTATGAGGAGGCAATTTACGATGAACGACGTTGTGAAATTCCTGAGCGAGAATCCTGTGCAGTATCTGGCCACTGTGGGCCGGGATGGAAAGGCCAAGTGCCGCCCCTTTATGTTCTCCGGCGAGAAGGACGGCAACCTGTGGTTTTGTACCAACAACACCAAGGATGTCTATCAGGACATGCAGGCCAACCCCCACATTGAGGTGTCGGTATCCAGCCCCACCTATGCCTGGATTCGCCTGAGCGGCAAGGCGGTCTTTGAGGACAACAGAGCGGTAAAGGAGATGTGCATGCACAACCCCATCGTGAAGGGCCAGTACCAGACCGCCGACAATCCCATCTTCGAGGTGTTCTATCTGGCCGACGCCCATGCGGTAATTGCCGACTTCTCCGGCAACCCGCCCAAAGAGTACAGCCTGTAAAACAACTGCCGCCGGTGGGGTATGACACCCCACCGGCGGTACTGGAAAAAGGCCGCAAGGATCATCTAATCCCTATGTTGGGTGGTCTAGGATGCCTATTTCTCATATCCGCGCAGAAGTTCAAGCAGTTTGGCGGCATGTACCGCTTCCTCTTCCGCAAACTCGGAAAACAGTTTGGCAAGCTGCCGGTCGTCTCCCTCCAGCTCCTGGGCATAGGACTGATAGTCTCGCACCAGTTCGGTTGAATTTTGCCAGGCTCTGAGCACATAGTCGCGGTTGGTCAGGGTAAACCCATTTTTGCTGTCCATACAAATACCTCCTAAATTGCGTCCCGCTTTAGTATCTCCTTCACTGGCCGCCGCTTATTCATCGCTGGAAACCACGCAGGCCAGAACCGGCAGTTCTGACTATTCTGACCGCGCCGTGAAACTCTGGAAAATCCAACAGGATATTATTTTCTCCTCTCCCGCCATAGCTACAAACGGCTTGGTCTAAATGTTCTCTATGCCTGGTTTGGAACAAATTCATAGACAGCATGGTCACTTTGCAGAGCAAATACCGGTTTTCCTCTGTTCCACAGTCGCGCCTGCAATGAAGCATTGCAGCTCTCCCGGATGGCTCTGGACATCTTTCCGCACTGTGGCGCACGCAGGGGGTGACCTGTATGGGAGGGAGCAATCTCCAAGTCCAGCAGAAGGCTGCCTTGAGAGAGGATGATATGCTCTGGTGTCAATCGCTCAACCTGAACGCCTCTGTAAGTGGCCAGACGATACTCCCTGCCCTGATACAAAATGGCGCAGATACATCCACGAAAGGAGCTTCCGCAAAAGGGAATATGGGCAATAGAGACCATCAACGAACATGGCTTTGGAAAATCGCTGCACTGTATCCACAGATAGGAGCGCGGAAAGGAGGTCCCGCTGTCCTTTTCTGCATAGCCCAGACCACCGTCAAAGCTGTGCGTGTGTCCCTCCATTCTGACGCCCCCTTGGAGGGTGTGCGCCATGCTGAGCACGCCGTGCCGGCACGCCATGGGGAAAAAGCGGAATGGTCCCATAATATCAGAGCAAAGAGGGGTGAAAGGTCCATAGAAAATCTCGCCGCTGATGCCGGGCAATTCAATGTGACACCCCTGCTTTGAAAACCAACATCGATCCGCTCGTATCACACCGTTATGGATGGTCCAATTTGATATCTCAAATTGTCGGGCGCCTTCTTGGGAAATCAGCTGAACAAAAGCGCCGCTCTCTGCCCGACCGGGAATGAATGCGAGCATGTCATCCCCTTTTTGATGTTTGAAATACCAGCCCTCAAAACCTCTCTGTCGCGATATCCGCATGTATCCATCCCTCCTGTTCGGGATGCATGTAGTATGCCCGTATGAACGGCATATCAGACTTTGTAGGACTGATACAGAAAAAAGCACATCGGAGGAAGCGCCAGACGGCCATTCCTCCGATGTGCTTTTCCTCTATTTCGCAGAACTTCCGTTCTTGGGGAGCACACAGAACTCAATGATATCGGCAATCATCTCCACCGCATCCCCGCAGTCCTGCCGCAGCCACTCCTTGATGATGGCGGCAATGCCCTCCACATAGTAGGCGATGTAGTAGGGGCGGTGGGCGAGCGGGATTTCAAACCGCTCCAGAATAGGGCCGAGGATGTGCTGCTTCAGTTCCCCGTATCGCGCGTGGGCCTGCATGCTGCCCGGATTGCGAAACGCCGCCCGATAGACCTTTTTGTTGTCCTGGATGAAGCGGAGATAGGGGAGAAGATATTCCCGGGTGACCAGAACCAGAGCTTCCCGCTCCCGGCTGCCCAAATTGCCCAGAATCTCTTCTTCCTGCCGGGGGAAATAGGAGAGAAAGCGCTGGTTAATCCTCTCCAAGGTCTCGTTCACCAGGTCAGCGATGGTCTCATAGTGCAGGTAGAAGGTAGAGCGGTTCACACCGGCCTGGTGACAGATCTCCTTCACCGTGATATACTCCAGGTCTTTCTCCTCCAGCAGAGCCAGGAGCGCCTCGTCCATCCGCAGGGCGGTATTGAAGTATTTGCTTTCCGACTTGTTCATCTGCCGCCCTCCTGGTATTTATTCCGCCGATTCGCTGATCTCCCGGGCCAGCTGCATGATCGCAAAGGCATACTTTTCCTTACCGGAGCGCAGGAGCTTTTTGTAGATGGGGTAGTTCAGACCCACACCGACTATACCCAGAACTCCCAAGAGAATTCCGCCGCCCGTCATCAGGACGCCGCCCCCTCCAATCACTTCCATGGAGAGGCACATCCCCAGGCCGAGGACCAGGGCCATCCCCATCCCGAAACCGTAGGCGAAGAGAGTCGCCGAGCGCTTTGCTTTCCAGTCCAGCTTTCGCAGGGCGACCACCTTGGAGGTATCCTTGGGGGCGTACTCATTGGCGATAGCTTCCGCAAAAATTTTATCTGTGTTCATGGTGTTCTCCTCTTCTGACAATCCATTCTTCGCAGCTGCTGATCTGATCATAGAGGATATATGGTCAAAAGAGAACGACACCTTCGGCCCTTTGTGCTGATTTCAGACAGGGATGGGTGTGAGCGGTCGGCAATCTTATGCTTTGTTCCGCGTCAAGCCAACCCCAATCATTGCCGCAAGCAGGGCAATGGGGGCCAACCGCACAAACAGCCACTCGAACCCGTGGAAAAACGTACCCACAACAGCAAGTTCCGGGTCGCGAAAATCCCAGCCCAGGTAAGGGCTGTTTACAGCCACTAGGGCCGCGGATACTGCCACAATAGCCGCGCAGAACGCGATCAGCGACCAATGAAGCACTTTCCTTCGGAGTACCTTTCTCCGCGCAAGCTGCAAATTGATGATCTCCAGCTTTTCGGAGAGCGCTTTGACCTCATCTACCTCCGATTCCATCACCGTTTCTCCCAGCAATGTGCTCACAGGTGTCTCAAGCGCTTGCGAAAGGGCAATCAACAGATCGGCATCCGGGACAGACAGGCCGGTTACAGAACACATGCCGGAATCCCATCAGCAGTATCTGGAATGGAACGGTGACCGTTT
>DXDX01000125.1 GCA_019115265.1 Candidatus Flavonifractor merdigallinarum
ACAATGGTCTTGGTGGGGAAATAGGCCTTGTCCAAATCCTGCACAATGCGCTTGGTCACCACCGCCGGAGCGCCCTGTGTGGGGGTGATGGAGCGGATGGTGCCGTCCTCATGGTACTCCACCTCATAAAGGGAGGGGACGTACAGCCCGGGAATCTGGGCCGCGGCCAGCAGCAGCTCCTCCTTGCTCCAGCACTCCTCCTTGGCCTTGCGACACAGCTCAATGAGCTCCACCGTCACATCCTCCCCCTCACCCAGAGAGAAGATGTCAATAAACGGGGCCAGCGGCTCCGGGTTAAAGGCACAGGTGCCCCCGGCGATGACCAGGGGGGCCAAGGTGTTCCGCTCGTCGCTGCGCAGGGGGAGGCCCGCCAAGTCCAGCATGTTGAGCACATTGGTGTAGGCCATCTCATAGCCCAGAGAGAACCCGATCACGTCAAAATCCGCGATGGAATCGCCGCTCTCCAGACCATAGAGCAGGATGCCCTCCCGGCGCATCTCCTCCTCCATGTCCCCCCATGGGGCGAACACCCGCTCGCACCACACCCGGTCCATCTCGTTCATCACGCCGTAGAGGATGCGCATGCCCAGATTGGACATGCCGATTTCGTAGGTGTCCGGGAAGCAGAGGGCCACCCGGATGTCCACCTGGCTGCGGTCCTTTACCACCGCATTGTATTCCCCGCCCGTGTAGCGCGCAGGCTTCTGCACGCGGGGCAGGATATGCTCCAAAGTACGATTCATCTCGTTACCGTCGCTTTCTATCCCAGACTATGCCTTCTAAAAAAGTCAGCTTTTTATTTTACCTGTTTTTTCGCTCCATTGCAACCCTTTCTGCTTAAAAAGAAGCAAACACTGCCCCGCATATCCCCAGCAGGAGGAGCCCGGCGGCGTTGGCCAGGGTAAACACTAGAAGGTAGCGCCCGCCGTTGGCATTCGGGGTGCGCAAATAGAGCTTGAGGGAGATGAGGCTGGCCAGAGAGGCCACCGGGGTGCCCAGGCCGCCGATGTCGGTGCCCAGCAGCAGCCCCCGCCAGTCGTCGGTGAAACCGGAGAGAAGCAGGGCGGCGGGGACGTTGCTAATGACCTGACTGGCCAGGCCGGAGACCAGCGCGGCATTCCATGCCAGCGCCTGGGTGAGCCCCTCCCGCAGGGCGGGCACCGCGCCGATGTTCCCCGCAAAGACAAAGAAGCACACAAAGGTGGCCAGAAGGCCGTAGTCCACCCGGGGCAGCAAATCCCG
The DNA here is from genome assembly GCA_019115265.1 of Candidatus Flavonifractor merdigallinarum. GTDB lineage: Bacteria > Bacillota > Clostridia > Oscillospirales > Oscillospiraceae > Pseudoflavonifractor_A > Pseudoflavonifractor_A merdigallinarum. The sequence continues at coordinate 1,243 of DXDX01000125.1, forward strand.
CCCGGCGATCAAAAGGGCAATCAGCACCACCGCCAGCAGCACCCACTCCCCCACTACATGGAACACACACAGCAAACACAGCGCAAAGAGAAGGAGCAGCAGACCCATCCGGCCGGGCCGCCGGAGGGCGGCTTTTTCCGGGAAGTGGACCTCCATCGTCTCGTCCTTCCCCACCAGACAGGCCACCGTGAGAGCCACAAAGCTCACTAGGGTCAGCGGGAGGATGACGGCGAAAAACTGCCCCGGGGCGATGGAAAAGGTATTATAGAGGTAGAGGTTCTGAGGGTTGCCCACCGGCGTGGCCATACTGCCCAGGTTGGCCGCCAGCGTCTGGAGTACCACCACCCACAGCAGTTCCCCACTCCGCCCCACCAGCCCCAAGGTGAGCACCGCAAAGGGCACAAAGGTCAAGAGCGCCACGTCATTGGTCACCAGCATGGAGGTGAAAAAGGGGAGCATCACCAGCAGCAGCTTGAGTACCTTCATCCGCCGACGCCCGGTGAGGAGCTTCTGGGCCAACACCTCAAAGAGGCCGCAGTCCTGGAGCCCCGCCACCACCGCCATGAGGCTGAAGAGCAGAATCAGCACCCGCTGGTCGATGTACCCCAGATAGGCCGCCGACGGAGGCGTCAGGAGCATGGACAGCAGCGCGCACAGCGCCGAGATGAGCAGCACAGGCTCCCCCTTGAGCCAGGTGAGCAGATGTTTCACACAAATCCCTCCATAGACAAAGGCCATCCCGGCGGACGGCCTTTTTTCCTTCTTCTTCGGTAGTTTATCCCATTTTTCGCCTCTGGTCAAGAGTACCGCCCTTCTGTCCCCCGGAAAAGCTTCACAAAATATTTACAGAAGTTTCAGCCTAATTTCAGCTTGTCGTTCTACACTCCTTCTCAGTGCAGCTATGCCAACCAGAACAGAAGGAGGAACCGCAATCGTGATCGAAGTACGCAGTCTGGTCAAGCGCTACGGCTCTCACCTGGCGGTGGATCACCTGGACTTTACCGTGGAGGACGGCCAAATTTTTGGCTTTCTGGGTCCCAACGGCGCGGGGAAGTCCACAACCATGAACATCATGACGGGATACATGGGGGCCACCGAGGGGGATGTGCTCCTGGATGGGCACTCCATTACCGACGAGCCGGAGCCCGTCAAGCGCTCCATCGGCTATCTCCCCGAGCAGCCCCCCCTCTACACCGATATGACGGTGGAGGAGTATCTCCTCTTTGCCGCCGCCCTGAAAAAAGTGCCCCGCGGCCAGCGGGGAGAGCAGGTGGACCAAGTCATGGAGATGACCGGCACCTTCTCGGTGCGAGGGCGGCTCATCCGCAACCTGTCCAAGGGCTACAAGCAGCGCGTGGGGCTGCGTCAGGCCCTGCTGGGCTTCCCCAAAGTGCTCATTCTGGATGAGCCCACCGTGGGGCTGGACCCCAAGCAGATTCTGGAAATCCGCACTCTGGTGCGGGAGCTCTCCCAGAAGCACACCGTCATCCTCAGCTCCCATATCCTCTCGGAAATCCAGGAGATGTGCGACCATCTGCTCATCATCCACCACGGCAAAAAGGTGGCCGCCGGCGCCCCCGACCAGCTGGAGCGTGAGCTGGCCGGCCCCCCCGCTCTGGAGCTCACCCTGCGGGGCGGCGCGGAGGAGGCAATCCGGGTGCTGGGCAGCCTCTCCGGGTGTACCGCCCTCACCCCCCAGCCCTGCCGGGAGGAGGGGTGCTGCGCCCTGCGGCTGGAACAGGCCCCCGGCGCCGATTTGCGGGAGGCCGTCTTTACCCGCTGCGCCCAGGAGGGCCTCCCCCTGCTGGAGCTGCGGCGGAACGCCATCACCTTGGAGGACTTGTTCCTCCAGCTCACCGCCGACGACGCCCAGCAGACGCCCCCGGAGGAGGAACCCGCCCCGGATGTGCCGGAGGAGGCAGACGGAGAAACGGAGGAGGACCTGCCATGATTGCCATTTACAAACGGGAGCTGAGCTCCTACTTCAACTCCATGATTGGCTATGTGTTCATTGCCGCTCTGGTGTGCTTCACCGGCATCTATTTTATGGCCTACAACCTCTATAACGGCCTGCCCTACTTCTCCTACTCCCTGATGAGCCTGATGAACATTCTCATGTTCACCGTCCCCATCCTCACCATGAAATCTATGGCGGAGGAGCGGCGGGGCCGCACCGACCAGCTCCTCCTCACCGCGCCGGTGCCCCTGTGGGCGGTGGTACTGGGGAAGTATCTGGCCATGGTGACGGTGCTGCTCATTCCGGTGATTCTGTGCGCCTTCTGCCCCCTCATCATTGCCGCCAACGGGGAGGCCCATCTGCTCTCCGACTATGCCTCCCTGCTGGCCTTCTTTCTGATGGGGTGCGTGTTTCTGGCCATCGGCCTCTTTATCTCCTCCCTCACCGAGAGCCAGATCATCGCGGCGGTGGGCACCTTCGCGGTGCTCCTTCTGCTCTTCCTGTGGGAGGACCTCATCGGCTTTCTGCCCAGCGCCCTCTCCAATGTGCTCTCCGCGTTCTCCTTCCGCACCGTCTTTTACAACTTCGCCCAGTACCAGGTGTTTGATGTGAGCGGCCTTATTCTCTATGTCTCCCTGTCCGCCCTCTTCGTATTCCTGACTATCCAGACGCTGCTGCGGCGGCGCTGGAACTAGGAGGTGCCCCCCTTGAAACAGAAAAAGTGGAACCCCCGCGCCCTGGCCCGGGGCGGCTATCTGGCCGGTATCACCGTGGTGGCGGTGGCGCTGGTTCTGGTCATCAACCTCATTGCCGGGCAGCTCCCCTCCCACCTGAAGGAATTCGATTTGAGCGACAACCGGATTTATGAGGTCTCCGACACCTCCAAGGATTTTCTGGCAGGTCTGGACAAGGACGTGGAAATTGTCGTTCTGGCGGAAGAGGGGTCTACCGACCAGCGCATCCTCAAGTTTCTGGACCAGTACGCCGCCCTCTCCAGCCATATCACCGTCACCGAGGTGGACCCGGTAGCCCACCCCGCCCAGGCCGCCGCCTATGACGCGGACAGCAACTCCCTGGTGGTCCGGTGTGAGGAGACCGGCAAAGAGGAGGCAATCTCCTACAACGATATCATCACATATAGCTACGACTCCTATTATTATATGAGCGAGGACTCCTTCGATGCCGAGGGCCAGCTCACCTCCGCTCTGGACTATGTGACGGGAGACACCAGCAAACTGCTCTACACCGTCACCGGCCACGGGGAGGAGGATTTGTCCAGCGTTATCACTGACGCCATTGACAAGGCCAATTTCTCCCTCTCTTCGGTGAGCCCCGCCCTCAACGGCGGTGTGCCGGAGGACTGCGATTTGCTCATCGCCAACGGCCCCACCACCGACCTCTCGGAGAGCGAGCTCTCCCTTCTGCTGGACTATGTGGACGGCGGCGGGCAGATGATTCTCCTTCTGCCCAGTGAGTACGCCTCCCTCCCCAACTGGAACGCCCTTTTGGAGCACTACGGCCTCACCATGGCGGAGGGCTATATCGCGGACACCGCCCGCTACTATCCCCAGCTGGGCTCCGCCTTCGCCATCTGCGCTACGCTGGATCTGTCCAGCCCCCTCACCAGTGAATTCAATGGCGATACCCTCACCCTGCTCACCAACTCCCTGGGCTTTCCCCAGCTCAGCGAAACGCCGGAACATGTAACCGTCACTCCCTTTATGTCCACCTCTTCGGACGGTCTGGCCGTCACGCTGGATGGGCAGCAGACTGCCGGTGAATTCCTGCTGGGGGCGGTATCGGAGCGCACCGATAGTGAGGACAGCAGCATCGTGGGCCGTCTCACCGTCTTTGGCAGCACCTCCTTTATTTCCCAGGACATTTTGGTGGCCAATCCCTCCATTGCCAACCAGACCATCTTCATGAACGCCGTCACCGGCGGGTTTGACGATGTGTCCAACCTGTCCATCCCCGCCAAGAGTTTGGCCATGACCTACAACACCATTGCCAATCCCGGCATGTGGAGTACCCTCTATATGATTATACTGCCGGCGGCCATTCTGATCTTTGGTCTGATCTTCTGGATGAGGAGGCGTAAGCGCTGATGAAACAGGGAAAAACACTTCTCATCCTGCTGGTGCTGCTGGTGGCGTGTCTCGGTGTCTATCTGGCTCTGCGCAGCTATAACCAGGCCCAGGAGGAGGTAGACGACACCGTCTACCTCACCAATCTGGGGGAAGTCACTTCCCTCTCCTTCACCGGCACCGACGGCTCCGACCTCTCCTTTACCAAGGACGGAGACCAGTGGAGCTGGAACGGTGACGCCGATTTCCCCACCGACCAGGACGCCTTAACCGCTCTGGCGGAGGATTTGGCCGCCTTACCCGCAGTACGGACCTTTGACGAGCCGGACAGCCTAGACGCCTACGGTCTGGATACCCCCTCTCTCCTGCACCTCCTCCAACGCCGACGGCCAGAGTGTCACCCTTCTGCTGGGCTCCGCCGTGGACAGCAACTACTATGCCATGGTGGAGGGAGAGAGCACCGTGGCCACTGTGTCCTCCACTCTGGCCGACCAGCTCCAGGTATCCCTCATGGATTTGGCCGAGCCGGAAAACATCCCCGATGTCAGTGAAAGCTCCCTCTCCTCCATCCACTGGCAGAGCGGGGACACCGATTTGCTGCTGGAGAAGGAGACCATTACCGAGGAACAGACCGATGAGGAGACTGGCGATACCACCAGCACCACCACCTACCGCTGGAGTGTCAATGGTACGGAGATTCCAGAGGACAACAGCACGCTGGATGCCCTTCTCTCCGAGCTCACCTACCTCTATTTTACCTCCTGCTACGACTACAAGGCCAATGACGAGACCCGCGCCGCCTGCGGTCTGGACACGCCTTCGGTGCTCACCTTGACCGACGAGGACGGCACCGTCACCACCCTCTCCATTGGCAGCACCGACGCGGACGGCAGCTACTACTATGCCACCCTCAACGACTCCGCTGCCATTGAAAATCTGTCTGTCTCCGTGGTGGAGACCCTCACTTCCCTCACGCTGGAACAGCTCACCACAGCGGAAACGGACGCTTAACGCACCAGGCCCCCCGCCATTTGCTGGCGGGGGGCCGTTCCAATGTGGTCAGCGGCGGTGTGTCCGCTCTCTCTGCACCCGGCGCAGCGCGGCCCGTGCCGCCCGCTTCACACCCCGGCAAAAAAGGGCCACCCCGCCACAAAACAGGATGGCCAAAAGGCCATAGCCCAGAGACTGCATGGCCTGCTGCATCGCAATCCCCTCTTTTCCACGGCGGCCCTTCCGAAGAGACCCCGTCATCTCAGTATAGGCGCGATGCTCTGGATTGGTTCATCTGCCCGGCCAAGCCGGGGATTTTTGCGCTCGCCGCGCGGGCCGCCTACTCGGCGGGAGCACCGCTTTCTTTGCCAAAGAAAGCGGTGGGAAAGAAAGCGTAGAGGGGGCGCTGCCCCCTCTGCACTCCCCCCAATGCGCAACCGGGCTAAAGTTCTGCTGCGGTGGGATTGCACCAGTCCGGTGCCATTTGAACCGAGCTTTCTGCCTATAAAGGCAGCGTTGTACTGCCATGCAAGACAGGTAACCGCAAAGACTGTCAGTGATTGCCCCTTAATGGGGCGGCCCCCTAAAAAGGCCGCCCTTTTGGAGGGGAGTGGAGAGGG